>JBFRWE010000311.1:0-6976 GCA_051439345.1 Xenococcaceae cyanobacterium | reverse complement strand
TTAACGAGATAATAGGTGTTTCAAGCCCGACAACCCCATAAGCAAAACTTAATCGTACAGACATACCAATTTGACAGCTACCAATCCTCAGTACTTTCAGCGATAATTCCCCGAAATTGACCTTTTGCTTTGGGATGGTGATGTATCTAAAAATGAAGTTAATCAATGGTTTAAAACAACTCTTAATTCAGTAGACAATTCTCTTTACCATCGCATCAATTGGGATTTTCTTCCAGGTAATGAGCCTCCTGAAAAATGGGTAATCAACACACTTGACTGTCAAGAAGCTCATGAAAAACTCGCGGAAGAATTAAAAGAAAATACAGCAATTGCTGCTCAAATTATTAGCAATTTGAAAGCACTTAGTAACCCAAAAGAAATATCGTATGAGTTGGCATCGAAAACTAACCTAAGTGAAGAAGAAGCTACAAGAATACAAATAAGAGTTGTATCAAAACTATCATCTCAACCTTTAAATATAATTGAGAAAATGGTAAAAATTGTGCTTGAAGGACAAAAAATTCCTCATAATCTAGTTGATTTCTGTCATAAAAACCACTTTTCATCTCAAGGTATTATTGGAGGAAATGATTTAAATCAAGCTGTAAAATCTGGAAAAGTTGATGAAAAAAAAAATATGCCAAGTAGCTATTAAAATGAATATAATATCTTCTTCAATTTTACAGGAGCAAAGCTATTTAAATGCTGTCAAAAAAGCTTTAAATGATGTAATTTCATAGTATTTTCTTGTTTAGATCATGACAGAAAACTTATATAGTTTATTGTCTATATCTTTACTCAAGAAACTATCCAATCTCTTCCTAATCTTTTTCTCGCCTAATTCACCCTCTTTACATCATCTCTATCATCAAAGCACGAGCCTAAAATCTATCCGCCTAGTACTGATTGAAGTCACTCGATAAATCTTGATTAGAGCCTGACGATTTCTTAGTTTTAGTCTTGGTAGATGTTCTAGATTTTGACCGAGAAGTTACAGACTGTTTTTTAGGAGTACTCTTAGAAGATTCTTTGACATTATTAGATTCAACTGTAGATAAAGATTTATCTGACTTTTCTAAAGATATATCTAAAGCTTTATTCAAATCTATATTCGATTCTGCTTTGGATAAGGTTGCATCTTTATCTGACTTCTGACTCAACTCAGTTGAAGCTGTGCTTTTTGATTTAGTACTTTGACTTTGTCCTGACTTACTTTTTTTTCTCCTAGATGCCGACTCTTTATTAATCTCTGTCAGATATTGCTTGAGAGTTGAAGCGGAAACTCTTATCTGTTGTTCTTCTAGAATCTCTGACAAGTCTTGATAACTATATCCTTTCTTTAAAGCACTCTTAAGTTTATCTCTGAGAAAATAAATACTTTCTCTTAGGGTTAGTTCTTCTTTGGGTTTTTCTTTTAACTGACCTAACTTCTCTAGAGTGGTTTTGAGTTTATCTATATGAATCTTCTGATTAGCTTTAGTCTTGACCATTGTTGATTCTCATTTTTTGATATTTCTCTCACCACATCATAATTAACAACCATATCGATGTCATCAGTTAAAACTTTAATAATCTTTACTTCAATTTAACTAAAGTCTCTCTCTGTGAGTACGATAATTCTATATTATCTGTCTCTATATATTGCCCAAAGTGATTGACTGGCTTGATAGATTATATTTATTCTTAACTGGGCGAAAACCTGTTTTCTTTTTCCCAGTAGCGTTCTACTTGGGTGAAGGGAGAAGGCAATTGAGCTTGTACTCACTATACAATTTTTGGCTATCGCCACCGCGGAGCTAAAATTGTGAGTGAGCCAAAGGGGGAAGCCCGCCTTTGGAAACCCCCGATTGGTCGGGTGGGCTTTTTAGTTTGAAGGGAAGATGGGAGACATAGAGAATTTAATCATTACCATTTTCGTACATTAAACACCAATCCAATTAAAAAAGCTACTGGTCAAAGAAATATGCGGAATGCTATTGCCCGTATTGCCAAACTCAACAGTGGCAATATTGCCTCGAATGAACAGCATACCAAAAGAGCCAGAGAAACTCCAAATGCTAACCCCGAAATTCAGAACATTCGGTTTATCGGTAAACCTGAAACTAAGGATAGTCCAACTTTAGACACCCTAGTTCGACAGCGTATAGGGGAGCAGACGATTCGCAAGAATGCGGTTTTATGTGTCGAGATGCTCTTAACCGCTAGTCCTGAATATTTTCGACCAGATGACCCCAGTAAGGCAGGATATTATCAATCACAGCGTTTAAAAGATTTTCAAAAGTCAGTCCATCAATGGCTTGATGAGCAATACGGCGACCGTATTGTCAGAGCGGAGTTACATTTAGATGAAGCTACTCCCCATATTCACGCTTACCTAGTCCCGCTAGATGAAAGAGGTAAATTAAACTGTCGTGGATTATTTGGAGGAAGGGAAAAACTAAGTAAGTTCCAAGATAGCTACGCGGAAGCTCTTGCTCCTTTAGGACTAGAGCGAGGAATTAAGGGAAGTAGAGCCAAACATACTGACATCAAGCAATATTATGCTGCGGTTAATAAAAAACCAGACTTGACTCTGGACATGGAGACTATCCAGCATCAACTAGCAGACCGAACTAGGGCAATTAAAGAAAAAGAGACTCTCAAAAGAACAGCCCAAGCATTAGCCAAAGAAAAAGAAGTTTTACAACAGCGTCTTAGAGATTTGGAAATCAGGGTACATAATCAAAATAGAGAACTGGAAAACTGGAAAACTAAATATACAGAGCTTGCCAGTAAAGTAAGGGACTTACCTTTAGAAAAGGTTGCTTATGAATTAGGGTTAAACCCCGACCCCAAGGATAAACATAAGTGGCAAAACGAAGACCATATTATTAATATTACTGGTAGTAAGTTTTATGACTGGAAACATACCCTTGGTGGTGGAGGGGCAATCGATCTAGTCATGCACGTCAATGATTGTGATTTTAAACAGTCAGTGGCGTGGCTAAACGATCGTTTTGGTGAAGGAGCAACACTTGATGCTGTTACTTATAAGACTAGAGAGATTATTCAAACCTCACCCGTACTTGAATTTACTCCACCAGTCCCAGAAGAGAGTAAATGGCAGTCAGTGAAAAAGTATTTAACTCGCTCTCGTAAATTACCAAGTGGTTTGGTAGATGCTCTACATGAACAGGGGTTAATTTATGCTGATGAGCGACAAAACGCTGTGTTTATTCGTCGCTCTTTGGATGAGTTACAAATCACATCAAGTTCTCAAAATAATGCTACCTATCCATCACCGCGTCTCCCCCTCTCCGCGTCCCCCTTCGGGTTCGCAGTTGCTCATGGGGGAGACCCCCAAGACCGCACTGTCTCACCGCGTCAATCATCTCCAGTCAATCCCAAAATTACTGGGGCTACCCTTAGAGGTACAGCAGGAGAAGATAATACCTTTAAAGGATTAGCCAAGGGAACTAAGCGAAGTGAGGGCTGGTTTTATTTTCAACAGGGAGGACAATCGAGTGAGCCGATCAAGAGAGCAGTGTTGGTAGAGTCTCCTATTGATGCTATGTCTTTTGCTGTGTTAGACCGTAATGATTCGAGGAGGACTATTTATATCTCTACTGATGGTGCTGGCTCTATTCCCCATGAGTTTTTACGGCAGTCCCTGGATGTGGTGGTTGCTTATGATAATGATAAACAGGGGAATTTAATGGCGCAAAGGACGATATCTCAGTTACCTACTGCTATACGAAAATTACCCAAAGCTATTGATTGGAATGAAGAACTTGTGAATCGGTTTAATTGGTTGAAGGAGAGTCGAAGAGCCGAAATTCAAAACCAGCCTCAACATGAACAAAAACGGGATAGGGGATTGAGTTTGTAGTTTTGGTGCTGATCCGTTCGCTGCGAAATTAATAGGCAAGGATTTTAGCCAAAGATGTTTATGAGATAGCAGAGGCAATTCAAAGTTATTAGTTGACAAATAATGATGCTTAAAACCATCACTGTGACTACGCTACAGCCTTAGCGTGGTTTTTGGACGCTTGCTACTCGGATGCCATCTAATCTAGTAGTGACCCCAGCAAGTGTTAAGACAACACTACCTTAAGTTATACACAAGTTATACATAATTCCTGAAAGTAAAACACTTAGACGAACGCGATCTCTAATCTCAACCCAGGATACTAAAAATAATTAAGAGTATAAGCAAAAAAACATGAAAATTTTACTTATTAGTTCTACTGGCGGTCATTTTCAAGCCCTACAAAGATTACATACTTTTTGGAGTAAACACGATTGTTGCTGGGTTACTTTTCAGACACCTTCTACTGAACTAATTTTAAGTAATGAAAAAGTATATTGGGCTTATAGTCCTACTAATCGCAATATACCTAACTTAGTACGCAACTTTTTTCTGGCTTTGTATGTAATTCTCAAAGAACGCCCTCAACTAGTTCTCTCCACAGGAGCAGGCGTTGTCGTTCCTTTTATTATTTTGGCAAAACTATGTGGTATCCAAACTGCTTTTATAGAATCTTTTACTCGTGTGAAAGAGTTGAGTTTATCTGCTCGTTTAGTACTTCCTTTCCTCGATGCTCTCTATGTTCAATGGGAGCAATTACAAGCTAAATATCCCCAAGCAAAATTAATTCGTATTTAATTATCAATAATCCCATAAATTTGAAAAACTGATTCAAGATTTAAAATTGCTACTTTCTTCCTCAAGCATCGAGCGCGAGAGGGAGTTTTTTTATTTAGGTTATTTGAGCAGAAGAATTATATCATTTCAGTTTTTAAGTAAATTAACCCTACTTATTTAATTGTCCAGCGCAAGTTATACACAAGTTATACCAAATTGACTCAAGTCAAACCTATAAACAAACTCGAACGTAAATACTCATCAGTGATACTAAAAATAAGCAAATAAAGAAAAGAAAATTTAAAAATTAATAGTCATGATTTTAATTACCGTTGGCACCGAAAAATTTCCCTTTAATCGTCTGATGACCTGGATTGAAAACCTAATTGCACAAAACACTATCCAACCAAAACAAGAAGAAATTGTGATTCAGTACGGCACTTGTACTATTATCCCCAAGGGAGTCAAAAGTTATTCTGTATTAAAAGAAACTGATTTTTTAAGCTTAGTCAAAAAAGCTCGTCTGCTCATTGCCCACTGTGGAGAAGGAACAATCGATTTACTTGCTTTAATTAATAAGCCCTTTATTTTAGTACCTCGTAGCCATCGCTTCCAAGAACACGTAGACGATCATCAAGTTGAGCTAGCAGAGCAACTTGCTCAACAAGGAATTCCTATTGCTAATTGTTTGGAAGATTTAGTTAGTTTTCTCGCCGAACCATTTGTAGCTGAGTTTTCCGTAACACCAGCAGAATATTATACTCAAGCTAGTTTTTTACTAGAAGAACAATTTGAAACTGATTTAGTTAGAAAAGAGCTCACCGAAGAACTAATAGGTTCAGTAGATTTAATCCCGATGTTTGCTTAGAAAATATTATTATCCAGGGATTGTATTGTAAATTATTTTTCCTGAATTACCCAATTTTAAAATAGAATTACTGTTTTTTTATAACTGGAAATAATCTTAATTACTAACTCATTGAATTTGGCTAATAAACAAGGACATTTATCTTTAAATATTGAAATTAATCCAATAAAATATCATGACAACAACTTCTTCAAATAACGGAATTTTTACTGTTAGTGAATCAGGACAATTTACTTTTGAATACCTTTTTGATGGTGGTTGGTTTCAAGGAGAACTAGCAATTTATAATCTGGCAGGGATGGATGCATATATCCCAGGTTCGGTTGAATATATTCAAGAAGCTGCTAAAAGAGCACTGAGTAACTCCAACAATGGTTATGTTGTCATGACAGACCGAACCGAAGGAGCAAAATACAGCACAGCTTTACCTTGGGAGGGTGACTACAACCAAGGAGAATATCTCGGCATCAAAACTTTTTCTATGAATGCTGGTGAGCAATTCGGTTTTATGTTAACT
Source organism: Xenococcaceae cyanobacterium (assembly GCA_051439345.1). Classification (GTDB taxonomy): domain Bacteria; phylum Cyanobacteriota; class Cyanobacteriia; order Cyanobacteriales; family Xenococcaceae; genus JASJDJ01. The sequence continues at coordinate 967 of JBFRWE010000311.1, read as the reverse complement.
CAGCATACATCTATTCAGGAACTAGCAGATAACCCTGAACGCTACAATAAGTGGGGAAAATTGCCTTTATTTTCCATTGCAGAAGCTAATCCTGATTACACTGGTAATGCTCCTCAACAATTTGCAGCACTTGATGGTAGTGGAACTTTTGGGTTTGAAGCAGTTCGTGTTGATCGCAATGGCTCTGACCGAGACTATAATGAAGCGGTGTTTCAGGTAATTGGTGCGACAGGAAATGCACCTTATTATGGTGATGTTCGCAACCCTGGTAGAAACTTTCGTCTGTCCACTATTGGCGAGCAGATTAGAGAAGAATCCAAACAAAATGTGCTTGATGATGGGTATTTTACTATCGGTGAATCTGGTGAAATTAAAGTCGATCTTCTCTTTGACGGTGGTTGGTATAAAGGCGAAGTGGGGATCTTTAGTCTAGAAGGCATGAATCAATATGAGTCTGGCTCTCTAGCATTCATTCAGGAAGCAGCGACAAGAGCTTTGACTAACTCTACCCAGGGTCATGTTTTATTTCAAGACCAGTTAGAAGGTGCTCGCTTTGATGGTAATTTCGCCTGGGAGCCTAATTTCAATAGTGGCACTTATCAAGGTTCAAAAAGTTTTCAATTAAATGCTGGTGGCAAATATGGTTTAATGTTGGTTCCCCACACTACTTTAGCAGAGACAGCAAGTAACCCTACTCTAGATGGCAGCAAAGGAAAGCGTCCTTTTTTCTCAATGAAAAGTGCTAACTTGCTTAATGCGGTACAAATGATTGAGCATCAGACCAACACCGATAATATGGCAGTTATTGGAATGGAAGACTTAAATGTTTTCTTTGGTGGCGATCGCGATTATAACGATATCATTTTGAATATAGAGGGAGCTTCCATGTATGCCCCAGACTATGAAGATGAAAAAGACCCTCAGTTTAAAATAGATTACGCTCCTATTGCCAATAATGATGCAGATT
>JBFRWE010000310.1:0-12825 GCA_051439345.1 Xenococcaceae cyanobacterium | reverse complement strand
GTCTTTCAACTTGCCTCATTTTTGGGGATTTAATTAACACTAATATTATCTCATATAATGAGATTTAGTCCTTGAGATATTTGAAAATATTTAACCATATTTGACTATATTTTCAGTGAATGTTTATCACTTCTCTTTTCCATTGTTCAAAAGTTGACCATAATCCAGCTACATTAATAGCTTCGTACTGAGTAGCATGACTTGGAGAAATGAAAACTTTCACCTCAATATTGTGTTGTTCACATTTATCGATAATAGCTTGAAGATTTTCCAATCTTGATTGAGAAAGATTATACTTACCATAAAAACCTTCATAGCTTAAAAAATTAGTTAACCATTCTTAAATCTACTAGTTTGAGTTTCCTGAGAGTTAGATTTGTTGTGGTCATTAAGATTTGCCTTAAAAGTTGTGATGCTTGCCTGTAATGTATCTATTGATAGTAAATTATTCATAATATCTTTGACTAAAATTTTTTTTCCTAATCTGGATTTATCAAAGCTTTCCAAATTTTCCAAATTTTCATTAAACATAAAAAAATCAAGACCTAAGATTACTTGCTTAATTTGAGATTGATTCACCAGTGCATGATTAAAATAATGCATAATTTGATACATATTTACCCCTGGCAATCCCAAATTGTATGTTAAATCGGGATATTCTAACCCAGGATATTGTGTATTTAAGCCACTCATAACTCTAGATGAACCAAGCAAAATTATTTTTGCCTCAATATGATTTATTTCTGCTGCTTTAGAAAGCATTAAATGTTTTTCTCTCTCGGGTTTAAATTGGTTGATTTTCTTAAAATTTGGACTATAGAAATACAAATAAGGATCGATAACTAGATTAATAACAGCAACTAAACATAATGGTATTAAGGTGGATATAGTGAAAAAAAAGTAAAAATTTTTATATTTTTTCTGCCTGTATTCTGACAATGAAATGGATTTTAGCAACATTCTTGTATTTAAATATATTCTTTAAAATCTAAAACTGAAAATAAAGGAATTCTGATACACGATTGAGAGATAATAAACACATACTGGCTGATAAACCAACCCAAGTAGCCCACCACCAATTAGGCTTCATTTTTTCTAGTAGTTCTTGAGTATTAGGTAATGACTTGACACAAAAGATTAAGCCAATTAAAACTAAAATACTCATGGTTTTACTGCCGTTAAGTAAAGGCAAATAATTTAATTGTGACCAGCGTTTAAGTTCAATGCCAAAGTTAGTTAATAAAGCTAGTTTACCTTGAGGTTCACCTGGTAAAACTATACCTTTAATACCTACCATAGCCTGGATAATTTCTAAGCCATCAGCTAAAGTTTGCGCTCTAAATAATACCCAACTAAAAATAACAGCTAAAAAGGTGATACTCCAACCCAAAAATGTTGGTAAGGGCTTTTTCAGTTTGCGCCACCAATGATTAATCGCTAAATAAATACCATGTAAACCTCCCCAAATTACAAAAGTCCAACCAGCACCATGCCATAATCCACCTAATAACATGGTAGTTAGTAAGTTAACATAACGCCGTAATTCTCCCTTACGACTACCACCAAGAGGAATATACAGATAGTCTCTTAAAAAGTTAGAAAGAGTAATATGCCATCGTCGCCAGAAATCACTAATAGATGTCGCTTTATAGGGGGAATTAAAATTAATTGGTAGGCGAATATTAAACATTAAACCTAAACCAATTGCCATATCAGAATAGCCAGAAAAATCAAAGTAAAGTTGAAAAGTGTAACTTAATGCCCCTACCCAAGCTTCAATAAATGTTACTTCACTACCATGATTAAATACTGTTGTTACCCAAGGTGAGATATTATCTGCAATTAAGACTTTTTTAGATAAGCCTAAACTGAATAGAGTCAACCCATAAGCAAGGTTTTTTTGAGAGAAAACAAAATTTCTGAGTTTGTGTAACTGAGGAATTAATTCATCATGACGTAAAATTGGCCCGGCAACTAACTGGGGAAAAAAGACAACAAACAAGCTATAAGTAATGACATCATAATTTACTTCTTTGGTTTCTCCTCGATAAGCATCTACCAAATAAGCAATTTGAGTAAAAGTATAAAATGAAATAGCTAAAGGAAGAAATATTTCATTGAGAGTAACATTAGCTTTAAAGACATCATTTACTGTAGACAGGAAAAAATTAGCATATTTATAATAAGAAATACTAGCTAAATTAATGCCTATACCAGTCCACAGCAATATTTTTGCTTGTTTACTTCCTAATGTGGCAAAAGCGATCGATCTACCTATTTGATAGTTAAATAAAATTGAAACCACCATTAAAATCAAGTAAGGCGGATTCCAATAGCCATAGAAAAATAAAGAGGTAATCAATAACCATATTTTGGCAAGCTTAATTAATCGCAATTTCCCTAAAGTGAAAAAGCCAATTAAAGTAATAGGTAAAAACAGAAAAATAAAAACGTAAGAATTAAACAGCATATATTGTTAAGCTTTTAAATAATCTAGGCACCTAAACAAAACTAATTACACATTGAACTTTTCCTATTACCTATTCCCTTTCCCCACCTCAATCAAGAAATCAATTTTGCCCAATTACTTAAAACTAAAATTGCCAATGGTATTTTGGGCTATTTTTTCTGATTAAAAGCACAAGATTGTTGCCAATGATTTTGCTTGGTGATATCTTGAGTTTCCCCAGGAGGAACTGTTCTCTCTGACATAAAATAAATATCTAGACTTTCTAATTGTTTATCACCCTGATGGGTTTCATTCCATTGTTGACATAGATACTTGGCATAGTAAGGATAAAGTTTTTGCCCTATAGAGCGATTAAGATTAATAAAATAGGTACGCCATTGCATATTTTTATATAGTTGATTTCTTGCTTTAATTGTTGGTTTCTCCCAATTAATCTTAGAGGTATTATTAAGTAAATCAACTTGGCTACCATCCTTGAGATTGCCAATAATTACGTGCCAGCCATCATCTCTAGGAGGATTAGGAGCAAAAATACTCCAAGATTGATCTAATCTAGTGAGTTGTCCTAACCAAGTGATTTTTTGGGCTGTACGACTAGTAACAACTCTGCGTAAACTTTGACTAACTTTAGTAGGCGATCGATGAAAAATATAACTACCTGCAAAACTGGTAAGATTCCAAAGAGTGACTAAACTAAGAAGCAGAAAAGTAAATAAATTAAATACCCAACCAGGATTGACTTCCACAGAATCGTATTTAAAAGGTGCAGTGAATTTTCCCGCAGTGCGACGATTACTAGCAATAGTTTCGTAAATTTTTGTTCCTACTGCCATCAAAGGTTTTAATTTGAGGATAGGAGCCAGAAACCACAAAATAGGGGAAAGACTAACTACATAAATAATCCCCGACCATTTAAAATAGCGATTTCCTTGCCAATCTTCCACTACCCAAGAGTTATATTTCTGCATATCCTCGTAAATAGAAGGATTTTCTTGGGCTATTGTGATGGTAGTTCTCGGCAAAATCAGAAAAGTACGCAGAAAAAGAACTACTTTTTTACAAAAACCGCATTCTCGATCGTAATTTATCTTTAAACCTGCTCTTTCTTGAGTATGAGTTTTTCTATCTAGCCAATCCCACACAGAAGTAGGAATAAAAGCAAGCCAAATAAATATACATAAGGCAGGGAAAATACCAATAGTAAAAGATAGACCAAAACTAATGTGTAGTGAAATAAAAGCAACTATGGCGACGCAACGGAAAAAGTTAGTACGGAAGGGAATAAAAATAAGTAAAGCTCCTAACCACTCAAACCATAGCGCACTAAAAGTCATGGTTTTGAGTAAAGGAGTTAAACTTAAAAGAAACTGTCCAAAACCTGTGGCATATTGATCGAAACTAAGAGCATAATAAACCGCATTACCTTCTTCTGACCAAATCGGACTTTGGTGCTTAAACCAGGCAGAAAACATATATATGTAACACAACTGGAAAATAAACCCAACGGTTGCACCAGATAAAACTCTTTTCGGGAAAGGGTTACTAGAAGTATTTAAAGCACTATCAACAGAATAATTAGCTCCCAGAGGCAAAAACATCGCCCAGAATAAAATTGCTCTGAGGGTATCATCCCCCGCAAAAATTAAAGCAGGATTGCGATTGTGGAGAGAAACAATCATTGCCCAAGAAGCAATTGTCGCGAATCTAGTGCGATAGCCAATTAATAACAACAGGGCAAAAAATATAGCCAACCCAAATAATAATTGTTGAACTAAAGGCTCACCACTAAGGAGATGAATTGACCAATACCAGGGCTTAAGAAATTCTTCGATTAGGGCTGTGCGGGGTAAAATACCATAGTCACTGTAATGGGCATTAATATCGCCAAAACGAATCAAGAGATCGGCAATTATTACTAATGCTAACCCCATACGGAACAAAGCCAGCGATCGCAAATCGAAAGCAAATATTTCTTCTAACTTGCCTCGTAATTTTACCTTATTTTCCTTCCCTGTAACCATAATTCACCTACTACTTTCAATTTCTCTCATCTCCTCAATTTTCCTGCTCCCCTGCTCATTTAAGGTGCAGTAAATTTCTTAATACTTGCCAACGATGACGAAAAGTAGGCAAACGAAAAATATAGATTAATCTTCGTATCAACCCAGCTAGAGAACCTGTTAAGTTAATTCCAAAGCTAGAAACTATCGCTACACCTTTCCCTAAAGTCAACATATCTCCTAGATGTAGATAGCGAAAACTTTTTAACCGTTTACCTTGTAGTACTAATTTTAAATTTTTTGCCAGTAAACTAGATTGTTGATATGCCGATTGGGCAGTATAGGGTATATTCTTCTGAGTTTTGTTGCCCATAATTTCGGCTATATCTCCTATGGCAAAAACTTCTGGGTATTCTACTAATTGAAGAGTAGGGCGAACAATTAACTTTCCTTGATTATTGTGCTGACAATTTAGATTTGTTACCCAGTCAATAGTTTCTATCCCTGCCGTCCATAAGACTAAATCTATTGGATAATCGATTAAATTATCATTGTCAAAAAAAGTAATTTGCCTGTCAGTAATTTCTTTTAGAGTAGTTTCCAAGTAAATTTGAATCTTACGTTCTTTTATAGCTTGATAAGCTGCTTTTCTAACTCCTTTACCAAAATTACGCAGAATTTCTCTTCCTCGATCGATAATAATTACTTCTGCTCTAGGATATAATCGATCGCTTACCTTACAAGCTAACTCTACTCCATTAGCCCCAGCACCAACTACGGCTATACGTAACTTTTGCCTTTCTGAAGCTTCTAATAAAAGCAGTCTTTTTTGTAGTTTTTCTACATCAAATATACTCCGAAAAGTCAAAGCATGATTAGCTAACCCAGGGATATCTAGCCATCTGGTTTTTTTACCTACTGCTAAAACTAAATAATCGTAGGTTAATGGATTACCTTGTTCTAATTGCACTATACGATTATCAAAATCAACTCCTTTGGCTTTATCTTGACGAAAATCAATCTTTTTTCCGGCCAATAACTTTTGATAAGAAGGAGCAATTTCCCAACGTTGTAATTCTCCCGTTAGTATTTCGTATAAAAGAGGAGTAAATAAAAAATTGTCTTTTGGTTCAACTAGAGTAATCTGACACTTATCCGATTTAACCCAGCTAAAATTAGAAAGATATAGTGCTGTATATAGACCACCAAATCCTCCTCCTAGAATACAAATTTTAATTGATTCATTATTCATTAGATTACTCAGTATTGTTGGTCTAGTATTTAAAATTTACAATAATAATCTACCTCTTACTTATTACCTATTACCTATTACAGACAATACATGCCTTGTATCTATAACTTACTCTCCAATAATTGGTTTTAGTTGCTCAACCAACTCTTTTGCTCTAATTTCTCTGGCATGAGGTAATAAATGATAGTGAGTATCAGCAAATAAACTTGAATCTGTCTTAATATTCAAAGATTCTGGTTCATAAATCAGAGGAGCAATTTGAGAGAGGACTTGAGCCGTTTTTTGGACATTCTTTTGAGTTTTTGACCCTGTACTACCATAAAACCAAGGAAGAGATAGTATTAGCTTGCCTCCTTTTCCTTCTACTTCTTGACGAAACTCCCAAATTCTTTCGGCTGAATGACGAGATATCGGTTGGTTGATTGGCAATTGCCACCACTCCTGCTGCCTTTCCTTCACTGTAGTGGGATCGCCTCGTAAGGTAAGAGGATCGGAATAATAACCAGTCATTTCTCCTTTAGTAGCTAAGTCTACACTAGATTTAGTTGCTGCTCTTAAAGTAGGTATTCCCAGTAATAAAACATCTTGGACAAACTGCTTGGCTGGCACACCACCCAATCCTGGTTTACCAATAGCGACACTAAAAGGAACAGATCGATCACCCAAACCATCAGGGTCTAATAATAATAGATATTCAGGAATTAATAAAACCGTATCTCCTGGGCGTACTTGGTCGATTACGCTTGGTAAAATTACATCTAAACCAATAGGACCATCTAGACCAAGATTCACGACAGGAATGCCTAAACCTTGCTCGATAATGTCAGAATTGACAGTATAATGGGCTCCAGAACCTCCAGTAATCAATAATCTTTTATTTTCTTGTATTGACTCCGCCCTAGCTATTTTTTGGAAGTACATTGCTCTTAGCCAACTTAGTTCACCACCATAAATGACGTTATAGATAAAACCCAATGACCAGGCAATACCAGCAGCAATAAACCAAGGGGCAAGTTTAATTGGTTTCCACATTAGAACTCAAAATAAATAAACTCAGAAGGTGTATTAGCAGCCAAGAGAATAGTTAAACCCAGTAAGACTGGAGATAACCAAGGGGCAAGCAATAATTCATATTCAAACTGTTGTCGCCAGATAGCCAGATGTTCTAGTAGTAATACCGCGATCGCTAAAACTAAAATAACTATTAAAGCTGTTCCTTGATTAACACTATAAGAACTAAAAACAGCACCTAAATTGGAGAAAGAGTAAGTCCAAGGAGTAACTATTGTTTTTAATTTCAACATCAAACGGCTGATATCTGTATCCATAAAGAAAAGACAGCCTAAATTTACTGCTGCAAAAGTTAGTCCCCAAGAAACAAACTGAGGTTGAGAGAAATACTTACTTGTCCATCGATGAAATGGTCTTCCCAAATAGCGCAACACTAACAATAAAGCACCATGATATGCTCCCCAAATAATGAAATTCCAAGCTGCACCGTGCCAGAAACCAGACAGGGTAAAAGTGATAAATAGGAAAAATGCTGCCCACTGTTTTTTCGATCCCATTAGGGGTAAAAAGACATAATCTCTAAACCAATTACTGAGAGTAATATGCCATCTTCGCCAAAACTCATTAATACTTTGGGATGTATAGGGAGCAAGAAAATTAACTGTTAGTTTAATCCCTAAAATTCTAGCCAAACCTAAAGCAACAAAACTATAGCCTGCAAAATCAAAATAGATTCTGAGGGTGAATAAAAAAGCATTCAACCAAATAAACCAAGGATTAATACTTTGAGTTAGATCGATATAAGGATAAATGTTATCTGCTAAAACAAATTTCATGAACATTCCTAGAGATAACCAGCGAAAACCCTCATAAAAATTATCAACAGTAAACTTAAATTGAAATGCTTCTATTTGGGGAAAAAGACTTGCCCGACGTTCGATCGGTCCCGCAACAATTTGCGGGAAAAATGACACAAAATTAATGTAGTCAACAAAGCCAATCGGTTTCTTTTTTCTGGCATTTAAAGAGTCCACCACAAAAGCAACCATCTGGAAAGTATAAAAAGAAACCCCAGGAGGAATGCGCTGAGGGACGAGAGAAAAATTACGATTAAAGAGAGGGAAAATAAAGCCTTGTTGCCAGTTTTCTGGTATATTAATAACTAGTCCTATAACATCATCAACCAAGAAAACCAGATATTTAAAATAAGCTAAAATCGCAACATTAAAAATTATTAATAAAGTTGCAATTAGTTTAGCTTGTTCTCCTTGACGGCGCAACATAAACTGCACCATCAAATAATTAAAAATAATTTGAAAAAAGAAAACAATAAAACTAGAAGCACTGGCATTAAAAAAAAGCAACATCGATAAAGACATTAAACCGATGCTGTCATAAACTCCCTGCCAAAGATTAAGATATTTACCAATATATCGAACCGTAAAAAACGGAATACTAAAGAGGATTAGTATCCACCAAAAAGAAAAGTCTGAATAATTCAATTAACTGCTTTCCTCCTTTTTACAAGTAACGACAATTGTAGGAGCTGTTCGCGAACCGCCCCTACAGGATTAGGCATTTTAAGCACGACCAAATAAACCGCCCCAACCTTTACCCTTACCAGCAGCAACAGGTTCAGGAGCTTTTTCTTCTACTACTTCTGAAGCTTCAGCATCGCTATCAGAGGCGATCGCCGAAACATCGTAGTTTTCTGCTAAAAATTGAGATGACTTGGCGATAGTCGGATAGTCCCAAAATAAAGTAGAAGGCAGTTCTACATCGAGAATATCTTCGATATCGCCCACCATTGTCACCGCATCGATGGAATCTAGACCATAACGGGTTAAAGGTTCGCTCACACTAATACTAGACTTATCTAAAGAAAGTTGTTCACTTAATTGTTGAATTAACCAGTTAGCAATAGCAGTTTGATTAGATACGGATGAGTTCATTAATGTTATCCTCTTGTTTAATTATTGATTGAGCCAATTGAATAGGAACAATAGAAAAAAGTTTATCTGACTTATGTAATCTGACTAACTCATTCGCTACATTTTCGCTATAAGTTTCAGAGATAGAATAAGGCATGGGTCTAATGGTACGCAGTAGCCGATGGATACTTAATACTAACCACTCTCCTTTAGCAAAGAAATCTCCTAGAATCTGGCGATTGTAAATCCACATATGCAGACAAGATGCTGATGCATGGAGAGCGCAGTATTTCTTAGCTATTTCAAATAACTCAGGAGATTGCTCATGACCAAATTCAAACTTAGATTGGGCGATCGCCTCATCGTGAGCATTCAACTCTTCTAAAACTAGATTGCTAAGAGCAACTAGCTTCTCTAACATTTCTGGATCTACTTCTGGGTTGCCTTTTAACTCCTCTAATTGAGCAAGAGCAATTTCCAACCCTTGGAGAGAATCATCTGCACCACGACCAAATAATTCTAATTTGGTTGGTTCAAAAGTAGGTGCTGGTTTTTTTAGAGAGAAGTTTGTTGCTAAGCGATCCGCGATCGCTTCCATTGTTTTTGGTTTTCTACGTTGACGGGTTTTGGTTAACTGACGAAACTGAAGTATCAGGGCGTGCAAATTAACCACCGTACTACCATCAAACATACTGATAATAGAGTTATCCCGTAGCACTTTTTGGAAGATGCCATAGTCGTGTTCGTCTCGCATATAAAAACGCGAACCCAACACCACATAGACATCGTTGATCATTTGTTCTAACTGTCTGGTGACAAAGTATTTCACCACTGCTGCCCAAACACTAAACTGTTCAGGTACAACGCTAAAACCTCTGGCTGCACCAATGGTTTCACAGTCACAGATGAGAATATCTAAAAAGGCATCTGTTAAAACTTTGCGAGGTTGGGGAAGTTCCCAAACGGTTTTATTATAAACAATTCTTTTGAGGGCGAAATTAAGGGTTGTTCGTAAAGCAGTATCCGCAGCACCTTGGGAGAAAGCAGCACAGAAAGTACGGGTAATTTGGAAGCCTTTTAGCCCTAATTCCAAACCATCTCCTTCCTTCCCTAAGAGCATTGAATCTGGTACAAAGCAATCACTAAAACCGATCCCGCTCATATCTGAACCACGGATACCGTGAGTAAGAATTTTGGGCAGATTATAGTAATTAGAAGAGTCTAATTCTCTTTTATCTACCATAAACAGAGATAAACCTTTGGCTTCTCCTTTCTCTCCAGTGCGAGCTAAGACAAAAGATAATCCCGATCTAGTAGCACGGTTAATCGGCCATTTTTCCCCGTTAAGGAGATAGCCTCCAGATACTTTAGTAGCGGTTAAGCCTCCATTGACTAAATCGCTACCGTGTTCTCTTTCTGAGTAGCCTAGACACAAAGCCCCTTGTTCTTCAATGATAAATTTTGCTAGTTTTTGCTTTTGTTCATTTGTCCCTGCCATCCAGCAGAGAAATGACCAGAAAAGAGTGGTAAAGGCAATACCAGTGGTTTGATCCCGACGAGACAATACCCGTACTATGGCTAAAAATTCTTCAAAGTTAGTAAATTTACCTCCACAATTAGCAGGAACATAATAATCTTGAAGATGCCAGTTATAGAGCCAAGTTAATTCTTGTTCGGGGAAGGCTTCTTGCTCATCCAGTTCCATTACAGTTTTGAAAGACATTACGCTTTCTGGATGATTAGGGTCTCCCAAATCTTGTTCTAGGTTTTCAGCTATCCGATATTGTTCTAGTTTCTCCATTGGATTCTCCATAGAATTCTGTTTCTAAATAAATACTCTAAGTGCCATATATTGTTTTCCTCATGGCGATTTATTGAGGTAGAAACAATTTTATCGAACCTACTAAAGATGCTACATTTTAGCAGTTGTTACTTGCTCTGCCAGTGATTCTAATTCACCTTGAAGAGAGCGGAACTTAGCTGTTAGTTCGGGGTTTTCACACCAGTCAGCTAAAACATTGAGAGTTCCTGCCAAAAATTTATCTCGACAAGCACGTCTTTGAATTTTGCCACTAGCAGTTTTGAGAATATTGCCAGGCTTACCGAGAATCACAGCATAAACTTGGATTTCATGTTGTTCGGCAATTTCTTGGCGAATATCAGCGATTAACTTTTCGGTGTCTAAGTTTTCGGTTCTCCTTTCTACTTCTTGGACAACTACTAATTTTTCTTCTCCACGATCGAAAATCGAAAAAGCAGCACCATAGTCTGGACGTAAAGCAGAATGAAGTTGTTGCACTGACCATTCAATATCTTGAGGATAGTGATTAGTACCACGAACAATAATTAAATCTTTAATCCTGCCAGTGATAAATAATTCACCTTCATGTAAGAACCCTAAATCCCCAGTCCGTAAGAAAGGCCCTTCTTGAGTATCTTGGAGATAAGCGCAGAAAGTTGCTTTAGTGATATCAGGACGTTTCCAGTAACCTTGAGCCACACTAGGATCTGATAGCCAAACTTCTCCTACTTCATCGTCTTGGCAACGAGTCATAGTCACAGGATCGACAATGGCGATCTTCATATCACAGACTTTTTGACCACAACCAGGCACAATTCTGACTCCATCTGTCTCTGCGGAGTCAGCAACTACAACTTTATTTTGTTCGATCGCGCTAGTCTTAATCGGTAACAAGACTGGTTTTTGCTCTCTTGGGGTGGTAGTAGCAAGTAAGGTGTTTTCTGCTAGTCCATAGGAAGGAGAAAAAGCCTCCCATTTAAAACCACAAGAGCTAAAAGTTTCTACAAACTCATACATAACTTTAGGGTTGATTGGTTCTGCTGCATTTCCTGCTGCTTGCCAACTACTCAAGTTTAATTCTTCTAGTTGTTTCGGTTTGATACGACGAATACAAAGATCGTAGGCAAAGTTAGGAGCTTGAGAATGAGTTCCTTTGTATTTAGTAATATTCCGTAGCCATTGAAGAGGACGCTTAATAAAAGCAAAAGGAGACATGACATAACAAGGAGTTCCATTGTAGAGAGGAACTATCATCCCCTCCACTAAACCATAGTCATGGAAATAGGGCATCCAGGTAATACTGACACTATCTTCGTCATAACCACAAGCCTTTTTAAGATATCCACAGTGATGCATCAAATTGAAATGAGTCAGCATCACTCCTTTGGGAGTAGACGTTGAACCAGAGGTATATTGGAGATAGGCTAACTGGTCTTTATCTACCTTGGGATCTTGCCATTGTTCTGCCAAATCCAGGTCGATTTCAGCCGTATCAATCCACTGCATCGACTCAAACTCAGGAAATTCACCCCGAACATTCTCTAGTAGTTCCAGAATTCCTGCTGTAGTCAAAACCAGAGAAGCTTGAGCATCTTTAACAATCGAGCGCAGTCTGGGTAAAGTCCGCTTGAGTCTGCCTGATTCTGGAGGTGGTACGGGAATAGCAATCACTCCAGCATACAGGCAACCACAAAAAGCAGCTATGACTTCTAGTCCTTGAGGGTAGAGTAATAAGGCTCTTTCTCCTTGAGCTTGATTTTTTTGTAGCAATGCTGCGATCGCTCTTGCTTGACGATCTAATTCACCATAAGTTAGAGGCTCACTTTCTGTTTTACCGTTGATTAAAAAAGTATAGCCATGGCGATCGGGTTGTTTACTGGCTCTCCATCGCAGCAATTCTATTAATGTGCTTGGTTGCAACTCGTTTCCCTTGTTTCGATCTGGACTTTGGCTCATCTGCAAATTTTTTTGAGAATAGGTTTACTTAAATATATTCAGTAATTTTTTTTAAATAGAATCCAAATATAATCTTTTCCTAAAATTGTCTTAGTTGATATTTTGTAAAATTTAATGATATTACTTGACAAAATACAGTTTATTTGTAAAAACCTATTTATATAGAAATTGTGTCATTCTTCCACTAAAGTTGTCAGTACATTGACTGATACTTTATCAAAACATTAAATTTTAACAATCTGCCTTATCTCTATTTTGAGTGAGAAAAACTGATTGCTACCAACGAATATAGCTAGATTCATCATGGTTTTACCTCGGTTATTCCACTGAATCAGAGTGTGAAATTTTAGTATTTTTGGTCGAATATGTGATTTACAATACATATCCCAAGACTATTTAGTAGC
>JBFRWE010000309.1:0-4908 GCA_051439345.1 Xenococcaceae cyanobacterium | reverse complement strand
TTAAAATCAAACTTTAACAATTATTTTTATTAGAGTTATTTTATCTGAGTTAAAGCTGACTGAGACATAGCGATCACTAAATTTTCTGTAATTTTGCGTATTACATTTAGACGTGCGTAATGGGAATAGAAAGTATAGGCGCGACGCTTCGCTGTCGATGTTGTCCCATATCAAGGAAGGTAGTTCGATATCATCTGATAATTTGAATTCTCAACTTTACTCACTTATCAAGATACATAGGGCTGAATCTCAGCTAAAACCTGTCCTAAGTTCCTTTTTGCCTCCATCAACTCATAAGCATTCTGTAGCCTGAGAAAATATCCTTCAGATAGCCCAAAGTAACGACATAATCTTAAATCCGTATCAGCAGTGACTCGGCGCGTACCATTAACGATGGCATGGATTCTGTTGGCGGGTACGGAGATCTCTTTAGCTAAAGCATTTTGACTCATACCGATTTCATCTAAGAATTCTTTTTTCAAGATCTCTCCCACCTTGGGGTTATCTAACAAAAGATCGCTCATAAAATTCCTCTTACTAATTTTTTAGTGATAATCAACAATCTCTACATCGTAGGCACTGCCATAATCCCAGGTAAAACAAATTCTCCACTGTTGTTGAATTGTGATGCTGTATTTACCTTGCCAATTTCCCTTTAATGCCTCTAGTCTGTTCCCTGGTGGATTACGCAGATCTTCAAGGGTTTGTGCTGCGTCTAACTGACATAACTTTCTTAATGCCCTGTTTTGTATATCCCCTGGTAGCTTCGATGAACGTTGACCATTCCAAATCTTTTTAGTTTCTTTGGATACAAAGGTTTTAATCAAAGCTTTATTGTCTTTTTATAGGTGATACATAGTACGTATCACTTTAATTATAGATTAAATTTTTATTTATGCCGATCGCTTCCTCATGAATTTATTTGATATTTGTGATTTTACAACCTATTGTTCTGATATTTGCTATCGCTCAACTGCCTAGAGTGACAGAAGAGAGATAGAAAAAGTGATACCAATTTTCAAAAGTAACGGGGTTGAGGTTGTCGACATATTTGATATACGGTGTATTTTAAATTAGCATGTCTTTTAATTCTCCCCTGTAATGTATTAATTAACCCTTTTAACTTATTGTTGTCAGGATTTATAGGCTCTGATAATGTTTCAGACCATAAGCTTTGTATCAGTTTTCTAAAAAATTTGTAGTCAGGGGATGAGCGTCGGGAAGGCTTCACTTGTAAAATGCTGGTATGTATACTCGTGTTATTAAACGGACATACTTCTTCTATGGCTAGATCTTTTTCAAAAGATTGAAGTGCGCCCCAATTTCCCTGTCTCTGCTCCCAGTAAAATAGATCGAGCACGGGAATTCCATATTCTTCTGAGTACTGAGTAGCATCAGTTAACCATTCTGCTAATTCTTGCCTAATAAATTGGTTTTGTGATGAGTGATGACCTGAAAAGAATAGCAACATCTCTAAACTAATTTTTTTGTCGGTATAGCCGTAATGACACTTAGACATGGCTGAAGCATTACCACTAATATTAATTATCTTTGGGTCACTATAGTGATCTTGGAAGTACTGGATATGCCTTGTTTTGTGTAATATTCTAGGTACTACATGCTCTTTCTTATATGCTTGTAAAAATTCAGGTCTAATTTTGTCTGGTTTGATAACTGCATGGTTCAATTTTAACTTTTGGGCAAGAGATTGAGATACCCATACATTTGGTGGATAAGGAGGACGGTCGTTATTATCGCTATTATTGAATACATAGAACTGTATATCATCCGTAAATTCTTTGGCAGCAGCTAGCAAAATTCTACTATCTAATCCAGAAGTTAAGGCTTGTATTAATGTATATCTTTTGACCAAAGAGGCAAATGTCCCCTTCAACATCATTGAGACAAAATCGATGATATCGTCTTCACTCAAAAATTGTGTTGGTGAGTATAGAGGAATTCTTTTAACTTCTTGCTTATTTAAATCGAGATAGTGATTAGGAAGAAGTTTAGACAAACGGTCATCTATGCTTTTATTTCCGTACCAGGCTGACTCTTTTTGCTGGAATATAGGCTCATCGATAAAATCTTGTTTAAGTTGAGATATCTCGGCATCATAATCATAATATGTTAAAAACATCTGTACAGAAGATGTAAGAATAGTACGATTATTAGAAACATTAAAGTAAATCTGCCGTAAATTACAGGCATCTCCTGTAACTAGAAAAGACGATTTATTTTTGTAGATTAGAACGTAGCGACCAGATAATGTCTGAATTTTTTGGAAGAAGAGTTTTTCTGTCGGACACTTTTGAACAATATTATCAAGAATTTCTTTATTGCTATATTCAGGATTTTGAGGACCGATTATATAGCCTATTAAAAATATTTCTGTTTCTAAATGTTTAGCGAATGAAGTGTTCGTATAGGATTGTGAATAAACGTGTAAGCCATTAAAATAAGTTGAGCTTATTTCCTGAAAATTTGATTTGATTTTATCTGTTACGATAAGGTATTGATTTCTGAACATCTGGATTTTATCCTTAAGATCATGGATTTAAAACCACGCCCTTTAGGACTTAAGGGCAGCTCAAATATAGCTCAACAATACTTGAATGTCACTAATCCTTTAAATTGAAATATCTCGATTTACTCCTTGTAAGTTATTAATAAATTATTAAAAATAATATTAAAACTTATTTAACATCAATAAGCTTAGACGCATTTAAACTGCATTCTTCAATTCTGGTCAAGGCAATAGGCAAGAGGGAATAGGCAACAGAGAGTATGCAACTTAGGTGAGGCCAAGCTTACCAGTAACTAGATTACATCGTTATTAATGTTAATCCATAGTTATAGGATCGACATCGATCGACATACTAACAGACTGGGGACAAAGAGAGCGTAACTCATTAAAATCTGGTAAATTATCTCTTACTTCTGGTGCAAACTTCAGTAAAATTTGCCAACGATAACGACGGGCAATACGCATTATACTAGCGGGGGCTGGTCCTAATATTTCACAGTTTGAACCAACTAAATTAAGACAAGCATCTGCTAAAAGTTCTGCGGTTTGTTGTACCTCTGCTTCATCAATTCCGCTTAATTTAAGGGCGATCAAATTGCCATAGGGAGGATAATTCAAGGCTTCTCTTTGTTCTAATTCCCCTGTAATAAAACGGTGATAATCATGATTTTTAACTGCCTCAATTACAGGATGTTCGGGAGAATAGGTTTGAATAATTACTTGACCTGGTTCATCACCTCTTCCCGCTCTACCTGCTACCTGCATCATTGTTTGAAAAGCTCTTTCTGCTGCCCGATAATCTGCACGACGTAATAAGCCATCGGCAGCGACAATGCCAACTACGGTTACATCTGCTATATCCAGTCCTTTAGTGAGCATTTGTGTACCTACTAAAATATCTGCTTCTTTGTGGGTAAAGCGAGATAATAAACTACGGTGCGCTCCTTTGGCTCTGGTAGTATCACTATCGAAACGAATACATCTTAATTGGGGAAATAGTTTATTTAATTCTTGAGTAACTTTCTGAGTACCACTACCAAAAAACTTGAGATAGGGAGAATCGCATTCAGGACATTGACTAGGTTGCACACGGGTATAGTTGCAGTAGTGACAGCGCAGTAGCTTGTTGGCTCCTTCATGGGTGTAGTGATAAGAAAGGGAAACATCACAATGGGGACATTCCATTACATAACCGCAAGTACGACAAGAAACAAAGGTGCTATGTCCGCGACGGGGGATAAATAAGATTCCTTGTTGTCCCTTATCTTTCATTTCTGTTAGGGCTGTTTGCAGAGATTTACTAAAAATGGAACGATTACCGCGACTTAATTCCTGACGTAAATCGACTATTTTGACTGTGGGTAAGGGACGGGATTGTATTCTTTCTGGTAAAGATAGGTAATGAAATTGGGAATTATTAATCGATCCCTGTAGGGGCAGTTCGCAAATCTGTAGGGGCGAACGGCCGTTCGCCCCTACAGATATCCAGGTTTCTAGGGAGGGAGTTGCTGAACCTAAAATTAAAGGACAATCTACCAAATGAGATCGCCATTGAGCGACAGTACGGGCATGGTAGGTTGGAGTAGGTCGATCTTGTTTAAAACTAGAATCGTGTTCTTCATCGAGGACAATTAAACCCAAATTAGGTAACGGGGCAAAAATAGCCGATCGAGTACCGATAACTACTTGGGGTTTGCCTTGGATCATTTGTCGCCAAGTATCGTATCTTTCCCCATCAGATAAGGCACTATGATATACACAAACTCGATCGCCAAAACGAGCGCGAAAACGATCTGTTAGTTGAGGAGTTAAGCCAATTTCTGGGACTAAGACTAAAGCAGACTTACCTTGTGCGAGAATAGGCGCGATCGCTTGTAAGTAAACTTCTGTTTTTCCTGAACCTGTTACCCCATGTAATAAAACTTGGGCATAACCTTCTAAACTGGTAATTACAGCTAATGCTTCTGTTTGAGCCTTACTTAGCTGTTTATGCTGGTCTTGTTGCGGTTTTTTTTCTTGTAGCAGTCTTAATCTTTCTCTTGATTCAATTTCCAGACAACCTTTACGTTGCAAAGTATTAACAACCGAAGAACTAACTCGACATATCTGTAATAATTCATTGAGCCATAATTCTCCCCCTCGGTGACGCAATACATCTACTACTTCTCTTTGTCGAGCCGTTAAACGATCGGGCAGAGATTGAGCAGTTAGAGTTACTGCTTTTTGGAGTTTGGGACGAGCAGTTTTAGGAGGTTCGAGATAACTTACAATCCAACCTCGTTTACTTAATTCTCGAATCCCTTTACTTGCTCCTCTAATTTGACTTCTCAAATAACTAACGCTGTAGTTGCCTTCTTTTTGCGATCGCAATAATTGTAAAA
>JBFRWE010000308.1:0-28116 GCA_051439345.1 Xenococcaceae cyanobacterium | reverse complement strand
TTTTACAGACATCGATCGAGTGTCGGCAACATAGTCATTTTCCACTGTTGTCCGTCCATTGGCAAATCTAAGCCAAACTGGATACTGCTTAGGTTGAGAAAAAAGTCCTTGTTTAAAATTGATATCTTTTATTTGTGCTTCTGTCAGCTTGGTTTGATTAACTAGTTCATTCTTAATTGCTTCAGGATCGAAATCAAAAATTTCTAAGCTACCTTGAACACAAGCATGGGTTTTAGCGTGAGTATCTCGCCTTGCTAGGGTTTGTTGTCCATAAAGCTGATCCATTTGCTTCTTAGCTAGTTCAGCTAAAAGAGCATAATACTTCTGTTCTTCCCGTTCGGGATATTCAGTAAATAGTTGCATGATACTAACCACTAACCACTAACTACTCCTTAGTACAGACAAGGCATGCCTTGTCTCTACCTACTAACTACTAACTACTAACTATTAACTATTAACAGTTCAATATCGATCGAAAGTAATCTTATATTTCTTATCCTGCTGAGGAATATTGCGATGAACTAAATCAGCAAGAGTATTTGTTTTCTGAATTTCTGACCAACCTACAGGAGAAAAAGTCTCTTGATTAAAAATATTTTCTGCCAATAGGGGATTAGTTAATGCCTGGGAAAAAGCATCAATACCGATCATTCGTCCTACAAGGGGAGGTAAAGTGGAATTTTCTCTTAAATCTTCAGCATAAATGCCCACGTAGAATTCAATTTTGTCCACATGACCATATAATTGCTTCAGGAGTTTTTGAGCATCAGGGTCACTGGTAATCTGATTAAAATCTTTTACTCGCGGATACTTACACATTTCCCGATAATCGTTATAACTAGCTAGTTGAGCCTTTCTTCCTAGTGCAATACTGGCTAACTCAGTGGCATCGATAAAAGAAATTGGTTCTGCTGGTGGCTGTTGATACTTGACAGGAAAATCGGGAGTATTAAATAATCCAATCCTAGTGCTAGGCTGAGAACAAGTTTCTTCTAGTAATTTACCTAACCCTCGATCGATCAACATTTGGTTATTCCAGAGAGATTTAACCATAGGCGTTGATTCGCCATTATAGATAAAATTCTCAGGCAGCGCGCTATGCCAGCGATAAACTAAACTAAATTCCAAACTCATCCAATTGAGGCGATACCACTTTTCATCGGTAAAAGCGAGAGGATCGGTAATAAAATTAAAGTGATAAGGAGTAATATGATTAATATACTCTTCGACGATCACTTTCATTATCTCCACCATGACAATATTTCTCGCCGTTTGAAAGAGACGTTCATCATCCCAGTCTGGATAATTTTTAGAAAGCAAATCGCCAAGTCGATTATGTTCTCTTAAACAAAGTACATTAAGCATCACGTAGCCAATTTGATTGTTTGCCCTTTCTACTCCCATGGCAAACAGTTTGGCTTTTAATTCTGCTGGTAATCTCTTTTCATCGTGTAAAGGTTCATAAAGACCCTCAAATTCTGGCTTGACAATACCTTGTTCTGGGTCTTGATAATAAAAAGGTGGATATTCTTCTCCATTAATCATCTGACTTTTGAGCTTACCATCCTTAAAAGCTCTTAGCAGATGAGTTTGTTTACGAGTTAAGCCATACACTGGCGATAAATCTATATGATGATTAGAAGTATTTTTGAGCCTATTGTTACGGTCTGTACGCAGAAAACCATCAGTAAACCACTGTACCCAATAAGGAAAAAGTAAGGTGGATTTCTCTGATTCGATAGTTTTGCCTTCTCTTTTTTGAAATAATACTTTTAAGTCTTCTAATTTGGGCAGATTACCTTCTCGATTAAATTCAGGATCGGGAGGTAAATGTCTGCCTGTGTAAGTGCGATCGATCAAAGACTCCCAAGAAGTATAAGTATCGGGTTTTTTGGGAAGATCGCTCCCTGGAATATGCTCCTCTAAAGTCATCAAACTATAAGGATAAGGACGAGTCGGAATCTTATAAATGGCGTTATTAATCAAAAATTTATTGACTTTTTTGGCAAGAGAGTCATTGCTTTGAATCCAGTTCCAAATTGGTTGGAAATGAGTCAAAACATAAGATTCTAGTTGATTTCTTAAGCCATCTCTAGATTTATCTCTTTTCATAATACTTTGATTCTATTTTTTGTGTATAAATACTTATAATTCTTCTTCTTCCCGCCAACATAATCCATAGTTTCTCTTCCCAAATCTAACTATTGAATCGAGAAGAAGTAGGGAAGAGTGAGTAGTGAGTAATAAGTAACAAGTAATCAGGAATAGTCATTCTCATTTCATTCCACGACTAACTTGTAAGCAGAAGTTAAACCCTACTTTTACCAAGGGGATTTATTATAAGATAGGTCAAGCTTATTCCCAATTTCCGCCTCCTGCTTCCTTTGAGAAAGTAGGAACGCTTATCAACGTTAGCCTAACATTATAGTCTGGGAAAATTCCAGGCAAATAGCAAATTATAACTGTATGCAACTATTTCATCAGGGTTTAAAATATTTACTCAATTCAAATCAATATCTAACCGATAAAAAGCTAGAATTTTTATCGATTGAAACTCCTCATTATTATCGTACAAGTGGTGTAATTAGTGATGCTGCTTCTTGTAGTTGTTATATTGTTGCTTCTGACTATCCTTTAATTAAAAATCAGATCGCTTATCCTGTAGAAATAGGTACAACTTTCAATGATTTTACCGAATTAGATCGGTCTTTAGATAAAGCGATCGATTATGTTATTAGTAATGGTCAGGATAATCACTGGTTGTGGCGAGAAAAGCGTACAGCAAAACATATTGCGAGTCTTCTTTTTCCTTAAAATAGCAATTGCCATTTCTATAATTATTATTACATGAAAGAGAAAACAGAAAGAGAAAAAATGCTTGCCAATGAATTGTATTTGGCAACAGATGACGAATTAACAACCATGCACAGGAAAGCGCGTCAGTTGCTTTATGCTTTTAACTTTTCTCAGCCTCATGAAATAGATAAGCAAAATGAGATTATTCGTAGTTTGTTTGGCAATATAGGTTCAAATTTTACAGTTAAACCTCCGTTTTACTGTGATTACGGTTGTCATATTTTTGCTGGTGATAACTTGTATATTAATTACGACTGCACGATTCTTGATTGTAATGAGGTGCATCTGGGCAATAATGTTTTGTTAGCACCAAAGGTTCAAATCTATACAGCATATCATCCCACCAATCCTGAACTAAGACTTTCTGGTAAAGAACTAGCAGCACCAGTGAGCATTGGTGATAATGTTTGGATTGGTGGCGGAGTGATTATTTGTCCTGGTATTTCTGTTGGCTCGAATGTCACTATCGGTGCGGGTAGTATAGTAACCAAAGGTATACCGAATAACGTTGTTGTTGCAGGGAATCCAGCCAGAATTATCAAAAAAGTTTAACTGTCTTTAACTTCATCAGGCACAAACAGAATATCCCTAAATTTATAGGTTTCGATCGTGATTTCCCTTTTCCTAGAACACCGATTCAGTAATCAGTTTTTTATATTACAAGACGAAACATTTAATCCAAAAATAAGGGTTTCAGCACTTACTTCCTACCCCAATGTTAAGAAATCTTAAATACTGAATCGGTGTTCTAGTATCAAAAATCGCTTAAAATGGTCGGGTGGAGACTTCTTTAAAGAAGTGCCGACTGCAAATGTGATGATCCTTTCTGAAGTCATTCATGACTGGAATGATAAGCTCGCTCTACAAATCCTGCGTAACTGTCGTACTTCTATCTGTAGCTCTGGAAAGATTTATTTAGTTGAGCGATTTATTGATGAGGAAGAACAAAAAAACCGTGGAAATCTTATCGATATTGTCATGATGGTAGTAACTGGAGGAAAAGAAAGAACAGTTAAGCAGTATCAGGAACTTCTAGGAGAGGCAGGTTTTGAATTGCTAAATACTAATTTTATTCCTGACTCTCGCGGTAGGATTCTCCTTGAGGGAATTGCTATCTAGATTAGCAAGATACAAACAATGACAAAGACTATATTCAAGTTCTTCGATGTTTGTCGGTCACAAGATAGCACCTCCAATTTGTACGAAGAATGATTGACTAAATATTACAGATAGAAGAGCGATCGCTTTTTTTGGGTATATTAAAACCAAATCCTTGAAGGAGTGAATAGATTAGTCATATCTAGTATTCATTTGCTATGACCGATAGAAAAAAAATTAATCGGAATTTTTGTTTACGGATAATTAGACGGAAAGAAATTCAAAGAGAAATTGTGATCGCAGCAGCATTAGCTTTTTTTCTTGCCAGTTGTAGTGCTATTAATACAAGCTATGATTCAAGTTTTTCTAATTTTACTTCAGATAACCAGTAATATTATTAAAGATATTGAGCAAAAGATCAGATCGCCTTTTTTAGTGTTGCAACTAAACGATCGATTTCTGTGGGTAAAGTAAAATAATGAACACAAGCACGGATACAATCAGGATTGGCGATAGTTCTCAATAAAAATCCTTGTTTTTCCAAGGTTGTCACCAAATCTCCGTGGTTAACCTTACCTTGAACCTGAAAAGAAACTAACCCAGCTTCGGGAGGAATATTCTTCAAACAATGAATTTTATCTAGTTTATTTAAGCTTGACCAGAGATAAGTACTTAACTGACAAATTTGTTGATATCTTACTAAAGAATTCCCCCATTGTTGGTGAGTAGCGATCGCCGCCTTTAAGCCTTCATATTCTGGATAAGCAGAAGTAGCTACTTCAAATTTCTCCCCATTTCCTTTCCAGTCTTGAGGTTGTCCTTGTTTGTCTATATCTATTCCTCGCCAACCAATAAAAGTAGGTTGTAGCCGACTAAATGCTTCTGGACTAATATAGAGTCCACCTACTCCCGCAGGGCCACATAACCATTTATGACCAGTAAAAGCATAGTAATCGGGTTTGATTGACCCTAAGTTTAAAGGTAATGAGCCAACAGATTGAGCAGCATCAACTAAAACTTGGATAGGACGATCGCTCTGAGTATAATTGTGACAAAGTTGGACAATTTCAGCTAGAGGTAAGACTTGTCCTGTATTCCATAACAAATGGCTTAAAACCACCAGACGAGTTTTAGCATTTAAATATTGTTCAATCACTGCTACTGGATTGCCTTGGTTGAGAGTATCGAGAATAGGACAAATAGCTACTTTTACCCCAAAACGGCGAGAAATTTCCCTAACAGTCGCAATTATCCCTGGATGCTCGCAATCAGTCATTAACAAGCCATCGCCTGGTTGCCAATCTATACCCCAAAGAGCAATATTACAGCCAACCGTAACATTTTCTGTCAAAGTAATGGTATTGGGCGTTGTCCCTAATTCTGTAGCGATATCTTGACGAATTGAAGCTACTCCTTGGGTAATCCAAGCATTGATTTCTAGGGAAAAAGGACCTATTTCTTGTATATATTGATGAGTTTTACTAATTGCTGTAAATGAAGATTGGGGCATAGTACCTTGCCCACCAAAGTTAAAATAAGCTTTATTAGCCAGCCCAGGAAATGTTTCTCGGTGTTTTTCGATTTCGCTCGACTTCTTGCCTGAGTAATTTTCAGTTTTCATAGTTATTTATCATGGATTTCATGGTTGTTTTGGTCAGAATATTAAAGATTTAGGCAAGAAGTTTAATCTTCGGTAAACTAGTAAACATAAGTATAATGCCAACTAAGATTTTGTCAGTAGATCTCGATGATTATAATTATCTAAATTATCCCCGTTTCTTAGTATATGTGGACGCACGGAAACTTTTGCAAAATTCATCAAGATGACCATAATGATATTAACTGATGAATTATTGCTCAATTACAAACGTTGTCGTCGTCGCACCTATTTGGATGTTCATGGTAATCTGCAACAACGAGATGCGGAAAAAGAATTTCTAGGAAAACTACGCAGAGAAAGTCGAACTCATATTAAAGATGTTTTACTAGGACAATCGATCGTCTATCAAAGACCAACTGTTTCTCGGCGAAATTGGTCTCTTAATGCCCAACAAACTAAGAGCATGATGCAGCAGGGTGTAGATTGTATCTATGGAGGAATGCTGGCTCTTAATTTCACTGATTGGCAACTATCCACCAGGCTGGTAAATTCTGACTTAGAAGCAACAGAAGAACTACACCTAATTTCCAATCCAAATAAAGCAAAAGTCAAGGACTTAACTTTTCTAGCCAGCCCTACATTACTAATCAAGGTAGCAGGAAACTCTAAATTTGGTGATTGGGCATATTTACCAGTAAACATTAAATTAGGTCGTCGTCCCAAACCAGAATATAAATTAATTGCTGCCTTTCACGCTCAGATTTTAGCTGGTATTCAAGGTATTATTCCCCCCAAATCTCAACTTATCCTCCGCCAACACGATAGCTATTGTGTCAATTTAGAATATTGGTTGCCCAAGATGCAAGCTACAATCACAGATTGCGTAGCTATGCTGACAGAATTAGATGAGCCAGAAGTATTTATCTCTCGCCAACGATGTAGTCTTTGTCACTGGTATAATCACTGCTACAATACAGCTAAGTTACAAAAACATTTATCCTTAATTCCTGGTGTTACCCCCAAACGTTACGAATACCTAACTGAACAAGGAATAGAAACAGTAGAATCTCTGGCTAAAATTAATTCTTCTCTGGTTAATGAAGCGATCACTGAAGAAATTATTAATCAATTACAACAGCAAGCCCATTCAATTATCAAGAATCAAGCAATCTGGAAATCTACTCATAAATTAGAAAAAAGATTAGAGATTCCTACTAAGGCGATCGAATTATACTTTGATATTGAGGCAGAACCAGAACTCAATCTAGATTATCTTCTGGGGGTTTTATTAGTCGATCGCCAAGCTAACACAGAAATTTTTTATCCTTTACTAGCAGAAAAACCAGAAGATGAAGGGGTTATTTGGCAACAATTTTTAAATCTTGTAGCTTCTTATCGGGATGCACCTATTTTCCATTTTTCTGAGTATGAAGTAGATGCCATTAACCGTCTAGCTAAATTGTATGGTACTCCTAAAACAGAAATTCAAGCTTTACTCGCTCGCTTTGTCGATCTACACCAATTAGTAACCAAATCAATCTTTTTACCCGTAGAAAGTTATTCTTTAAAATCTTTAGCCAACTGGATTGGTTTTGAATGGCGCGAACAAGGTGCAAGTGGAGATCAATGTGTCTGTTGGTACGATCGCTGGCTAAAAACGAGCGATCGAGATTCCCTCACTTCCATCTTACGCTACAACGAAGACGACTGTAGAGCGACCTTCCATCTGAAAGATTGGTTAGTTAATTTTTCACTCCAGCCCTAATTCAGACAAATTATACTCCCTAACTGCCAAGTCCAAAAACTGGTGTTATAAAGTAGTAAGTTATTAATCCAATTAAGACTAAACCTTAATTGTTCTAATTGTTATCTATGTCTACTATTGAAGAATTAAAGCCGGCAGGCAGAGCAGATGTTGTTTTATATATGCCTTATTATTCTAAAAATAAACACAATTGGCTTCCTTTCGCTATTTCTTTATATCGTCAGGGTTCTTTAGAAGGAAATCGCATCATTGAAGGTGGCGAAGGTATTGCTTTTGTTGCTAGTTGGTATATTTCTAAGCTTCCGTCTGAGTTGACTCGTTGCCGTTTACAGTTTGAAGGACAAGCAGATTTGAGTTATGAAGTAACATTATCCAACTCAGAGTTTATTGATTACTTAATTGATGTCATTATAAATTTTAAACGCTCTCATTTAACGGATTTTCCTGGCGGATTTTATCGCAAATTACTCCGTTTCGATTAATGAGAAGCATCTAATAATATAATAAGGAGTATTGATGTGGCTAAATCGACCCAATATCTATTAGTTGGTTCAACAGAAGCTTACAGTGGTAAATCGGCAACTATTGTGGGTCTAACCCATCAATTAGTTCAAAAAGGTATCAGTGTTGCCTACGGAAAGCCTTTAGGTACATGTTTGATTAATGACTCAACAGAAATTGAAGAAGAAGATATCGGTTTTTTAACCACTACTCTAGGGTTGAGTAGTAACCAAATAAAACCGCCTTTATTGTATTTAGATCGAGATACTATTAATCAACGTTTGCAAGGAAAAAACACCACAGATTATTCGGTTGCGCTACAAGATTATCTTCAAAATACTCAAGAAGATTTAGTCTTACTGGAAGGTCCTGGTAATTTATCCGAAGGAAGTTTATTTCATTTGTCCGTTCCAGAAATAGCTGAAGTAGTTAATGCTTCTATTCTCTTGGTATCCCGCTATGATTCTCTGTTGTTAGTCTCTAGTTTGTTAGCTGCTAAAAAGTTTTTGGGCGATAGGCTTGTAGGTGTCGTTATTAATGATATTCCCTCTTCAGAAATAGAAACTGTCTCTAGTGTGGTTAAACCTTATCTAGAAGAACAAAGTATCCCTGTATTAGGTATGTTGCCTCAAGATAATCTACTCCATAGTGTAAGTGTGCGGGAACTATCTACCAGATTAGACGCTCAAGTTTTGTGTCGTCGCGATCGCTTAGATTTAATGGTAGAAAGTCTTAGTATTGGGGCAATGAATGTGAATTCTGCTTTAGAATATTTTCGGCAACGTAACAACATGGCAGTAGTTACTGGGGGCGATCGCACAGATCTACAATTGGCAGCCTTAGAAACTTCTACTCATTGTCTCATTCTTACTGGCCATACTCCACCTCAACAGCTGATCCTTAGTCGTGCTGAAGATTTGGAAATTCCTGTTCTTTCAGTAGATTTTGACACTTTGACTACTGTAGAAATTGTCGATCGTTCTTTTGGCAAAGTTCCTATCCATGAACCGATTAAAGTTAACTGTATTAGAGACTTAATTGCTCAATATTTTGACCTCGATCGATTAATGAATTATCTGGGATTAGAGCCAAGAGTTCCAGCTTGATGCCAAATCTAATTAAAAAAGCAAAAAAGGGTTGACTATTTCTAAGTCAACCCCCACGCTTGGGAACGCGCTTGTAAATTTTGTTACTGAAGAACTAATTTTACATTGGCGTTTTGTAAACCACGCTGTTTAACTTCAGCTAAGGTTTTGTTAACAGCGTATTTTTGGTTAATGGAGTTGATTAGTTCAGTTTGATTGTGTTTTTTAGCAACACCCCAGAGATCGGCGATTAGGTCGAAGGTACCATCGCTATTTTCAGACCAACCAAGATCGTATTCACCATCTAATACTGCAACAATGTCAGCGCGAACTCTTTGACCGTTGTAACCACGTACATCAGCTTCAGTTTTTACAGTGATGCCAAGATCGGCAAGAGAATTTTTAAGAATTTCAGCTTCAGTAATTTTGGTACGTAAAGTGCTAAAGTGAGACATAAAGATATCCTCCAGAAAGAAGAGAAGTAAACAACAACTTTAAGTAATTTACCGTCTGCTCTAAACTTAGTTTGAATAGTAGACGGATTTTTTAAGAAACTGCTAGCATCGAGCTAGCCTTCGCTCCTGCAAACAACATAAGCCACAGGAGAAAGCCTGTTAAAACTCCAATCGCTGGTATTCAGCAACGGAGGCTGAGGCAGGTCTTGCTCTTTGTCTTGCCCAATCTCTCAGGGCAGTTACCTGCTCAGTCATTGTCCGTGACAGAGGTAGAGTAGCCTTAATTGCAGCAATAATATCTAACTGCGTAAACTCTCTATCTTGAGCGAAAGCATCATACATAGCAGCAATAATTGCTTGCTCAATCTCTGCACCGGAAAAACCATCAGAAACCTTGGCTAATTGTTCTAAATCGAAGCGAGTGATATCTGAACGTCTTTTACCAAGATGAATTCTAAATATATCTTGTCTTTCTTCTGGGGTTGGTAAATCTACAAAGAAGATCTCATCGAAACGTCCTTTGCGTAAAAACTCTCCAGGAAGTCTTTCTACTCGGTTGGCTGTTGCCATTACAAACACAGGGGATGTTTTTTCTTGCATCCAAGTAAGAAAAGAACCAAAAATACGGCTAGATGTTCCTCCATCAGAGTCCCCTGAGCCAGCACCTCCGGCAAAGGCTTTATCTAGTTCGTCAATAAAGAGAATTGTTGGGGAAATAGATTCCGCGGTCTTCAAAGCGTTACGGAGATTTTGCTCTGAACGACCAACCATAGAACCATCGTAAACTCTACCCATGTCTAGGCGCAGTATTGGCAAACCCCAAAGACGGGAGGTGGTTTTGGCAATTAGGGATTTACCGCAGCCAGGAACACCAAGAATCAGCATTCCTTTCGGTTGGGGAAGACCGTATTCTCTTGCTCTTTCGGTAAAAGCATTAGAGCGTTGCCTTAGCCACCGTTTCAGTTCTTCCAAACCACCGATGGAATCGATCGTCTCATCTTCTTCTATGTATTCGAGAATTCCGTTGCGACGAATTAATTGTTTCTTCTCGGATAAGACGATATCTACTTCAGCTTCAGTTAAATGACCAGTTTTTACTCTGGCTTTACGATATACTTTCTCGGCTTCATCTCTCGTCAAACCCAAAGCAGCTTTAAGTAGCTTTTCTCTTGCTTCAGTATCAAGACGACGATTCTTACCTTTCTGTAGTTGAGCAGAAAGAACTTGGTTGAGTTCGGATAGATTAGGTAGTGGATAATCGAGAACTACTATTTCTTTCTCTAACTCAATAGGAACTTGTTGAAGGGGAGACATCAGAATAACAATCTTTTCTGTTCCCTTAAAAGAGGCGATCGCATCTCGTAACCATCTGGTTGTTACTGGCGCATCTATGAATGGGTGTAAATCTTTAAATATGTATATGCCTGGATCTCTCTGTCTTACTACCCACTCAATAGCTGCCTCTGGAGAAACCGTATTATGCTGGGTAACTTGACGAGGTTGACCATGCTCTACAATTCCGTGGGTAACTGTCCAGACGTATACTCGTCGATGTTCAGTTTTCAGTTGAGCAATCTTGGCGATCGCTTGCTCTGCTCTCTCTTCTTCTGGAGTAACGAGATATATGAGCGGATATTGAGCTTGTATGAGGATATTGAGCTCTTCTTTCATAACATCGACCATCAGTTTCGGTTTACGGTTTTACCAGTTGACCCTTTGCCAGCCTTACCCTACTTTAAACAAGGAACTAACTCTTCTCCTTGGGATAAGTCGGAAGCCTTGACATTTCCTCTCACCTCTAAAGGTAGATCTTCAGCTATTGCACCAGGCTGATCCATCAGGGAGATCATTTTGCCTTTACGCATTACCATGGGGGCTTCACATTCAGGACAAAGATGAACTTGGTGTGTATTTCCTTGAGTAGAGGATTCTATCTCTTCTACCTTGTCAGGATACTGCAAATAAAAGGCGATGGCTTTCTCCACTAATGAAGACATGGAATCTACATCTATAGCAGCCCTGATTTTTAATCGCCTATGCAATTCGGGCGGGATATATAGTGTGACCTTTTGCTTGTTTTGCATATAACTAACTTTAATAATTACCCGGGTATGTAAATCAATTTAATTGCTTTATTTTCCCCTGTCAAGATGCTATGCCAGTATGACGGCATTATTGTTACATTTGTTAATAAATCAAGGAGAATAGGTAACAAAGCTTAACTTTAAGAACAAGTAATCATTGAACTTAGAAGTAAAACAATTTTGTCGATCGCCTCAACTAAAATTGAACCCGATTGATTAGTAGGCTGATTAGTAATAATGCTAAAAACTACAGCTTCATAATCAGGATGTTCTAGATATCCAGATAAAGACCTTACTCCTCTTAAAGTACCCGTTTTGGCATAAACATGTCCTTGAGTAGTGGAGAAACGCAAACGATTTTTTAAAGTACCTCTCGTTCCTGCCACAGGAAGGGAAGCCAAAAAAATGTCATTATTAGGTGCTGAATGCATAGCTTGTAAAGTAGCAACGATAGTTCTAGGAGTAGCCAAATTTTTGCGGGATAAACCTGAACCATCTCTGAGTCGATAACCCCTAGAGTCTATCCCTAGATCGGTTAAAATTTTCTGGACTGACTGAGAACCACCAAGATATCTAAGTAAAATATCTGCATATTGATTATTACTGCTCAGATTAGTCTCCAAAATCCATTCACGAATAGATTTAGAGCGAATTAACCCAGAGGGGTTCAACTTTTGTAGAGCAGCAGCGGTCACTAATAATTTCAGGTTAGATGCCGGAATCAGATAGGAATCAGGATTCCGATAGTATAGGGTTTTTCCCTCCAGGGTTTGAACTAAGATACCCCACTTACCCCTGTTTAATGGAGGACGATCGATAACATTATTAACTACTAAATTAAGATAGTGAGAACAAATTCCTAGAGATTTTTTTTCTGGAGGTGGCACATAAATTTCTATTGGCTCAATGGTTTTCAATCCAGTAGTTGGGTTAGCAAGAAGTTTATTGGTTGTTACAAAATTGCTACAGGTCAAAATAGAAGCGATCGCAATAATTGTCTTTTTCCAGCAGGCACTAACTTTGTTCATACTCTAGTTATTTCAAGCAGCAAGATGGGGATAAGCTTACTTGGCTTAGAGAACGCTAAAAAGCCAAGATTTCTGATTTAGGTAATTTCCAGGAAATAATATCCCTAAAAATTGCTTAGATTCTTAATTGTGTAAGCGATCGGTTTACCTATTGAGGGTACATTCTTGATCAGAAATCACCTTAGTTCACTAATTGATATTTCGTCAAGATCAGAAATGTTAGATAATTGTAAACTTAGGTCTAAATTAATTAGGTAACTACAATTTTTGTTTATAAACTAGACAAAAATCAATATTTCTTCCAAAGGATTTCTTTTGATAGTGACGGTTTTAATCTTTTCTCTTATGTCTCTACTCTTCCAGAATCTATAGATACGCTTACCTATTTTTAGTTGATTATCATCCAAAAAATTGTAGCCATTTTGTTTAAGATTAATCGATTTATACTTGACTCTTTTTTTCAAGTTTGGTGGTCTTACTCCTTTTTTATTGTGCTTGAAAAATCATTGATATACCCTCTCTATTCTGTCGGCAATGTCTTGCACAGCTTGAGCATTTACTAGTTGCCATAACGAGTTTTTTCTTCTGAGTTTGGCAATATGTTTTTGAAGCCTATTTTTATGCAGGTGCTTACCAAACATCTTATAATAGCGTTTATGCAGAGCAATTGAATGATTATAAATACTGTTAGCTGCATTTATAGTGCGATGCAAATGCTTTTTTTTTTATGTTGGTATAGCTTGAATTTATCGGTTTTTATGTTGTTATTTTACAAGAGATGAAAACCTTAATATGTAAAGATTTTATGTCTAAAATATATACTTTTGACTGCTGTTAAAACCGCGCTTCTTGTTTTCCACCCCGACATAAATGTGCAGGGCTATCAACTGCATTTTTTACCGTAAATCAATAAATGATTTTACTTAACATTGACATTCTTATACTATGGTCAAAAAAGACATTAAATAGCTAATAATTAGCATAGTAAATATACTTTTTCTGATAATTAAGACTATAAAAAATATATTTATATTTATTGAAAAATTCTTTACTGTAGACTTTTTTTGAATTATGCTGAGTTCTCTTGTTGCTAAAATTAAACGTTCGCCCCAAAAAATTAAACGAGAAATCTATAGAATACCTATTCTGAAGGATAAACAAGACAAAACTTACCAAAAGCTATTACAACAGCATGCTCCGTTCATACCAAAATTGAATAATGAAGATAATCTTATCCTCGAAACTTTACAGAAAAACGGTACTTGTGTTGTTCCTATTAGCAGTTTGAAAATTGCGTCTACCAATTCTATGCTTGAGGTAGCAGCAAATTTAGTAAATAGACTAAAATCAATGCCTCCTCAGGTTAGTCAAAATGATTACCGAATAGACCTGATCAAATCTCAATTAATAAAGCACCCAGAAATTTTTATGTGGGGATTGGAAGAAAAATTACTTAATATCATTGAAAGCTATATTGGTCTACCGGTAATCTATCAAGGATTAACCATGAATAGAGATATAGCTAATGGTAAAAAAGTTGGTATCAGACGATGGCATTTAGACTGGGAAGACCGTCGTATGATTAAAATCATTATCTATCTCAATGATGTAGATACAGATGGAGGTCCTTACGAATATATTCCTCAAAATCTAACTCTTAGAGGAATTGAAAGCCTGAAGTATGATAATGTAGGTTTTGTTTCTGATGAAGAGATGGATAAAGCAATACCCAGATATAATTGGCAAACCTGTGTAGGTCAAGCAGGTACGGTAGTTATTACTGACACCAGCAATGTGTTTCATCGTGCTAAGCCAACCGTCAAGAACGACCGATTTACGATAAGTTTATGTTACACTTCGGTGCAACCTAATGTACTCTTAAAAAGCAGCCCTATTGCTCAAGAACACTGGCAAGTTATCACCAGTAGAATAACTCAACGCCAGAGAAGTTGTCTGTACATCCCTGCTATGCCAATTTCCCAAAAAAAGAAAAACTAACTACTATATTATGGGAATTTCAGATAAGGTAAAAATACCTAAATAAACACCCTATGCTGTAGAGAAGGCATTTGTTGACGAACTTGATATAGACGTTCAGGGTTGATTTCGGCAACAGCTACACCTGGTTTATCTCCTGCATCAGCTAAAATTACCCCCCAAGGGTCAATAATCATTGCATGACCATGAGTATAACGCCGTTCATAGTGGTTTCCCGTTTGAGCAGGAGCGATAATATAACAAGTGTTTTCGATCGCTCTTGCTTGTAAGAGTACTTGCCAGTGATCTTTACCAGTAAAAGCAGTAAAAGCAGCAGGCACAAACATAACATCTGCTCCTTTATCAGCGAGATGACGATAAAGTTCTGGAAAACGGACATCATAACAAATAGATAGACCAACATTACCCAGTTTGGGAGAAGAGTAAATGGAGGGTAAATCTTTCCCTGCCATGACAGTACTCGATTCACGATAAGTATTTCCGTCAGGTACATCAACATCAAATAAATGTACTTTTTGATAGCTAGCAATGTCAGCACCATTGGGATCGACTAATAAAGCAGTATTGTATGCTTTAGTCGGTGATGCTTCTACTGGCACAGGAAAACCACCACCTAAAATGGTAATTTGGAAGCGTTGTGCCATCGTTTTAAGGAACTTGCGTGTTTTTGTGGCGATATCGGCAGCTTGAGCTAGTTTATCTTCTTCTTTACCTAAAAAAGCAAAATTTTCGGGTAATCCTACTAATTCCGCCCCCTGGCGTACAGCCAGATCGATTAATTCCTCTGCCTCAATTAGATTTTGATCTAAATCAGGCTTACTAGTCATTTGAATAGCTGCTGCAAGATATGATCTCATTACGGAAAAAATTATTTACTGTCAATCTATATAGGATAAAACTTTCAGTCTCAATTGAAAATAGTTTTTTACCAGGAAAATCCTGAGGGTAAGAGTTGCTTGATGGAGAGAGTTTGTTTGTCCCTATCTCCTTGGAAAATTACGATCGCGTTGCGACCAAATTCCCAGATTACTTGACGACAAGCACCACAGGGAGAACAACTAACATTTTGAGCGTTAACCACGGCGATCGCCTTAATCCTCATTTTATCTCCTCCTTCAGCAGCAACAGCAGCAGCTATAGCATTTCTTTCTGCACAGATAGTTAAACCATAAGAGGCATTTTCTACATTACAGCCAGAAAAAATATGTCCTTGTTCTGTTAGTATCGCAGCACCTACCCGAAATTGAGAATAGATGGCGTAAGCTTTAGGTAGCATACTTCTAGCGACTTCTAGCAACTTAGTTTCTTCTTCCTGAGTTATTGAAGGAAGGTTCATAGTGATTAATTAAAGATATTGGATATATTACTCAAATTTAGATATTTTGCAGTTAAAAGCTCACAGTTTTTTTATTGCTTACACCAGATAACGGAAAAGTTATTAGCAGGCATAGCAATTATTTCTGTTAATTTTAGACCATGATTTTCTGCTACTGCTGATACTTCCTCTAGATCCCTCACTCCCCATTCAGGATTAGAAGCCTTTAAAGATCGATCGAAGGCTTGGTTACTAGGAGCAGTATGTTTTCCATCTCGCTTAAAAGGGCCATATAAGTAAAGAATTCCTCCAGAAGGTAGAATCCTGCTAGCACCTGCCATTAAACCTAAACAAGCATTCCAAGGAGAAATATGAATCATATTGATATTAACGAGTGCATCAATAATAATTTCTCGATCTTCTATTACCCATTTCTCTTGTCTGGTATCTATATCTAATGGTGAGTGCAAATTTTCTGCGGGAAATTTGTTTTGCCAGGCAGAAATACTAGCTCTTAGCATTGGATTTGGCTCAGAAGGAATCCACCTTCGAGGATTTAAATGCTCTGCAAAAAAAGTTCCATGTTCTCCTGTACCACTAGCTATTTCTAAAATATTGCCTTGAGGAGGAAGTACTCTTAATAATACTTCTAAAATAGGCTGACGATTGCGTTGAGTTGCCGAAGCATATTGTCTTGCATCCATAGCTTGAAAAGGAATTAATAATAAACTTAAGCTAATTAAAAGACAAGGAGACAAAGATAGTTTTAGGGTCCCGATTTTGTCCCTGCTTACACCCTAGCATGATTATATTATGTTTATTTTTTATGTTAGTTTGCTAGTTTTCTAAGTTAGTAGCTTTTGAAAACTAGCATCTAGAATTAGCTTTTACTGACGACTTTAGTTGTTTAAATTATTTTTCTTCTGCGCTCTCACCTAGACGTAGTTTATAAATGAGGTTTACCATGAGACTAAGATTACTTATATCTGCCATCGCAGCCACAATATTATTATTTCAACCAGCAGCATTAGCAGATTATTCTAACCCAAAAATATCATTGGATAACTCCCCAATAATCCCCGTATTAGCAGTTGAAAATAGTGATACAACAGAAAGCTTTGATTTCTTAAAATGGAAAGAAAAACTCCAAGAGACCACATCTCAACTCTGGGAAAAAGTCCCTAGTAAATCCCTAGACCTAGATGTAGAAGGTTTTAAACAAGATTTTAAATCTAAATTTTCCAATATAGAAATGATACCTGATGAGTTTACTAAATTAGGAGGATGGTATCAAGATTTAGTAGGTAATATAAATACGAATATTGAAAATATTAATTCTTGGAGAAACAATTTAGTCAGTAATACCAAAGAGCAAATCGACTATATTCATAGCTTGAGTAATAACTTAGTCGATAATACTAAAGAGCAGTTAGAGTATATTCAGCAATTGAGTTCTGATTTAACTACTGACACACAAAATAAAGTAAACGATTTTCAGCAATGGACTAATAGTTTAGCGTCTGACGTTAAAGTAGATTTATCCATTCTGTCTGATAAACTAGCAAAAATTCAGCAAAGCACTGAAAGCGGAGTTGATTCCCAAGAAGTAGCTGAAATAGAACAAGTTGAGCAAATGGCAATCACACTCTCTCAACAATTGGACAAAATCCAAAAAGGTATAGAAACAGAAGCCACTCCTGAAGAAATCGCTGAAATAGAAAAAGCTCAAAAGATAGCAGATACCCTATCCAAACAACTAAGTAGGATTCAAAAAGATATAGAAACAGAAGCTACTCCTGAAGAAATCGCTGAAATAGAAAAAGCTGAAGAGATTACTGATACTTTAGCAATAGAGTTAAATCAGATGGAACAAGTAGCAGAATCTACAGCTATTCTCTCTGAAGAATTAGAAGAACTTAATGAATTACAAGAAAGTGTAGCTGAAACTGAAGAAATGAAGGAAGCTTCAGTGGAGCAAGAATTAGCTGAAGTGGAAAGTGATTCTCCAGAGCAAGAGGTTGAACAAGAATTAGCTGAAGCAAAAACTAATTCTGAAGATCGCGAGCAAATTGAGGAGATAAATGAAGAGATCGCTAATAGTTCTGAAGATTCTAGTCTAGAAATAACTGCTGTCGAGCCAGAACAAATAATAGAAGAAGAGCCAGAAACTCCCTCTGCGATTGTAGAAGAACCTAGTCAACTTCAAGAAAGTGTAGCTGAAACTGAAGATATAGAAGAGATATCGATAGAAAAAGTTGATACCAAAGCTGATATAGCTCTTGAAAATGACTATGAGTCAACTACCAAAGAAAAAGAATTACCAACTCTTTAAAATTAGCTCTTAGCTTTTAGCCCTTCGGGTTCGTGCCGTCGCTCGCGGTACGGAAAACTGAGGGGCTTACTCTTGAATGCGATTCAAAAGTTTAAAAGCCCCGTATAAGACGAAGCGGACAAGGACAAGGAGCTTGCATCCGTGTGACCAAAGACCGCAACGCTTCACCATTAGCTTTTAGCTTTATATTAGGATAGATTTAAGTACTATAAGCAGGCAAAAGACTATGAATTCTGATATTAAAGATCGTACTATTTCAGCACTTGTATATTTATTGCCCCTGGTGTATGCTTTACCTTTCGGGTTGGTACTACTAAGGCAGTTTCCTCTACTAGGCGTTATTTATGCTCCTTTAAGTCCTCTAATTGCTCTTGAATTTAGTCTTCCTTTCGCGGGATTAATTGTTTTCTTTGGCTTATGGTTTGGTATAGTGAGGAGCGATCGCTTTAGTTATTTTGTGCGTTTCAATACCATGCAAGCAATCTTGTTAGATATTCTTTTGATTGTTTGTAGTTTAGTGATTGATATTTTAATTCCAGGTTTAGGTAGAGAAAGTCTCCTCGTACAGACTCTCAATAACACTATTTTTATCGGTACTTTGGTAGCTTGTTTTTATGCCATTGTACAGTCAGCCAGAGGAATACAAGCGGAGATTCCCACAATTTCTGACGCTGTATCTTCTCAAATTCGTTAGCCCACATCTCGTAACAACAGAAGATTAAATTCTGCTCTTACTGGTTAATGTATTGTTTTATAGTGCAAAAAAACTTCTTGCTCAATTTGTTTAACGCTGACTAATTCTAGCTTCCGCCCTTGTGGTTGTAACCATCCCCTTCCTTCAACTAAAGTAGGGGTATCTTTTCCTCCAAAAATAACAGGGCAAATAGTTAGATAGAATTCGTCAACTACATCTACTGCTAATAAAGAAGCAATTAACTGACCACCCCCTAAGATACCTAGCTTATCGATTCCTAATTGTTTTAGTTGAGACAAAATTGAGTCCCACTCTATGGAGAGGGAATTAGCAATTTGTTCTTGATGGCGATCGCTACTTGAGACTAGAATACGCTCAAATTCAGTTCTTTCTTGCCAAAATTTTGCTCCTGTTGCGGTAGTTAATAACCAACGAGGTACTGGTTGACTAAAAAAGCGTAGCTGAGGATTAAGTTGACCTGAAGCAGAACAAACTATCTGAAATGGCTGAGGTGGTTGCGATCGCTTTTTTCTAGCCTGTAACAATTCTAGATTAGTTATCGCTAAAGTAGTACCATAAGAGCGTAGAGTCCCCGCACCAAAAATAACTGCATCGGCGAAAGAAATTTGTCTTTCTAGATGTAGTTTGTCAGCTTGAGAACCAAAACGAGCAGGAGATAAAGCTTTGTCCGTAATTTTACCATCGGCAGTCATGCCCAATACTACAGTTGTTTGAGGTCTATTCATCAAATCTTCAAACCAATAAGCTAGCTTTCATGACTAAAATACAGAAAAACCAGTTAAATTACCCTTTTGCATAATACTTCTCTCCTACTATCATATTTTGTCCAAGAGGATATCGCTCGATATCAATATATCTTAATGGTTTCCTTAACTGACATATCAGTATTTAAAGTTTATTAGCACCTTGTTTTATGGCACTAGGTCAATCATCCTTTCGTCGTATTTTACTCTCGCGTCTTCTGTTGCTGAGTGTACCAGTGCTATTGATGGGAGTCTATGTGACTTATCGAAAAGCCCGTTCAGCTTTTCTAGATACAGCGAGACAAAACTTAACGGAAAGTGCAATTAGAAAAGGAGAAAGTATTCAACAATCAGTAGAAGCACTCAGGAGTAATTTAGCTAGTGCTAGTGATGCAGAAGTTTTGAAATTAGATGCACCGAAAAATCATCAAATTTTCATCTCTCAGTTAGCAGAGATTTTACCAACGAATATTTTATGCGCTCAACTAACCAATCTCCGTACTAACCAAACAACAACTACTACTAATTGTAATGAACCTCTAGAAATCAATAGTCTTTTATGGTCTGAAAGACAAAATCAAGTTTTAACTACACCCAATAGAGTTGATGTTAAGCTGCTATTGCCCTCTACTTCTTTGTTAACAGAGGCCAATAATATTCCCGAAACCGCTCTTAACAATCAACTAAAAATTTGGTTAACTGCTCCAGTATACGATCGCGGAGGAAAGCTCAAATATGCTTTGAGCGTTAAATCAGCAATTCTTAACCAAGAAAGAGTAAAAGCAGGTTCTCTTGCCGGTTATACGGTAGTTATCAATCAGGATGGAATTATCTTAGCTCATCCTTTTATTCAGAGAGTCGGGCGGAATATTAGACAAATGCCTGATGCCAACAGATTAGAAACTTTATTGAAAAATGCGATCGCTGGTAAACAAGATTTTTTCCATCTCTTCTTTTTAGAAAAAGACGGTGTAGAATTAGTAGCGGGATATAGTTCTATTTTTAGTCCTATTAGTGAAGATCGCCAACACAAATGGATTATCCTGGCGGTTACACCTTTAGATCATGCTCTCTTACCCCTCAAAGAAATTCGTCAAGCTTTAGTGGCGATGACTTTTGGCTTAATTGCAGCTAGTTCTTTAGCTACATTGTATATGTCTAGTGAACTTGCTCGTCCTCTAGAACAACTGAGAGATTATGCTCTCAAAGAAGAAACTTTGCACTCTGGAGACTTGCCTCCACAAAATTTTCAGATTCGCGAGTTTAATCAACTATCTTTAGCTCTTAATGAAATGGTAACTAGATTAAGAGCTTGGGGAGAAGAAATAGTATCTGCTTGGAAAGAAGCCCAAAATGCTAATCAACTCAAAAGTGAATTTCTAGCAACTACTTCTCACGAATTAAGAACCCCCCTCAATGGAATTATTAACTGTGTTCGCGTGGTAAAAGATGATTATTGTGATAGCAAAGAAGAAGAAATAGAATTTTTACAACAGGCAGACGATGCAGCCATTCATTTACTAGAAATTATTAATGATGTTTTAGATATTTCTAAAATTGAAGCAGGAAAACTTTCTGTAACTTTAGAAAAAATATATTTGCAGAAAATCCTGCATGAAGTAATTGATTTACAACTTGCTCCTATTCAACATAAAGGCTTGCAGCTTAAAACTACCATCAAGCCAGAAAAAATTATAGTCAATGCCGATCCTGCTAAATTAAAACAAGTTTTGATTAATGTAGTTGGTAATGCTGTCAAATTTACCGATGCTGGCATGATCGCGATAAATGTCCAAGTTGAACATGACTCCAGAGTAATTGAGCAAGAAGAGCTTAAAAATAGTCATTTGTCTTCTTCTGGTAGTGCATTGAGAGGAGCTAGTGTAAAAGCAAAAACTCAGTCCCAAGCAGATTCAAAGACAGTTGCGAAAGAATCCCCAAACCACAGACCTCAAAATTCTGCTCAAATGTTAACTAAAATACCTCGTAAACAAGAAAAAGTAACTATAACTGTTAGTGATACAGGAATTGGTATAGATCCTAGTCAACAAGACAAACTATTTCGTCCTTTTGTGATGGTGGACGGTTCAACTACTAGAAGATTTGGTGGTACAGGTTTAGGTTTAGCTATCTCTCGTAATCTAATTGAATTAATGGGCGGAACAATTAGTTTATATAGCGCAGGGGAAAATCAAGGTACTACAGTAAATATTGTTTTACCTTTGGCTGAAACTTCCGATAATTTTGGCTAGGGGTAGTTCGCGAAACAGTTGCGTTGAGATCAAAGCTAATATCAATTTGATTAGTAAGTAGCAAATGATACCTTGTTCAATTGATGGAAATAAGTTCCCCTTGTTGAGCTAAAGATTGAGTCAGAGCAGTTAAAATTTTCACTAACTCTGCTGCTACCCAGCCTGATGAGATAGAAGATTTAGTATCAGTAGAAATGTTTTGCACAAAGCGATCGCATACTTGAAATAAAGGTTCAGCAGCCTTTAGAGGTATTATTTGTCGAGATTGTCCTGCGGGAATAAATTTTTCTCCTTCTTGCTCAAAATAACCTTGCTGGAGAGTTAAAGGCGCATCGGGCAACATCTCATCAAAAATCAAACTCCCTTGGCTACCTACTACACCTAATCTTCTTTGTTTGTCAGGATTAAGCCAACAAAGATGGATAGTCGCCTGAAAACCACTAGGATAAAACAAAGTTAACCAAACTAGATCGGCTAAACCAGATTGAGTAGAAATACCCATCTGTTTATCTGGCTGTAGCCAGACATTACCTCTAGCTTGTACCTTTAGAGGGCTTTCTCCTAACCAATAATTTAAAATAGCCAGGTCATGAATAGCTAAATCCCAGAGTGCATCTACATCTTGACGGACAGGACTTAAATGAGTACGAGTAGCATAACCATAACGCAGTTGTCCTAGTTTTCCTGCTGCTATAACTTCTCTTCCTTTTTGCACCGCAGGATTAAATAAATAGGTATGGTCAACTAAAAGTTCTAGCTGTTTGGCTTCTGCTAGTTTAGTCAGTTCAACACATTCAGTAGGGTTGAGAGTTAAAGGTTTTTCGGCTAAAACATGGTAGCCTTGCTCAAGAGCATCTTTGATTAAAGGATAGTGAGTAGATGCAGGAGTAGCGACAACAATAGCTTGAATGCCTTCTAAGTTTCTTATGACCGACCACTCTGTAGCCAAAGTTATTTTATGGCGATCTAAAGTAAATTTCTCTTGACAATAATTTAATCGCTCAGGATGATGATCTACTATAGCTACTAATTCCGTTTGAGGATGGAAGAGAAAATTACGGACAAAATGAACTCCCCAACGTCCTACCCCTAATACAGCTACGCCTATTTTCATTAGATTTAGTGTTTGTTAAGATTTTTTCACTGATAAAAAAGCTTCTTTGGCAGCAGCTTGCTCTGCTAATTTTTTAGAACGACCTTCGCCAGTACCCAAACAATTACCATTTAACCAAACTTCTGCTCGAAAACGATAGCGATCGCCTTTAGGGTTTTCCTGTACTCTATATTGGGGTAATAGTTTATACTTGCCTTGAGTCCATTCTTGCAGAGCATCCTT
Organism: Xenococcaceae cyanobacterium; assembly: GCA_051439345.1. GTDB lineage: Bacteria > Cyanobacteriota > Cyanobacteriia > Cyanobacteriales > Xenococcaceae > JASJDJ01. The sequence goes on along the minus strand of JBFRWE010000308.1, from coordinate 4,953 downwards.
ATAATTTTGTCGTGCAGGATCTCGGCGTATTTCTGCTGCTTTTTCCTTTAAAATTTCATCTAACCAAGGGCGAACTAGTTCCATGGTATTAGTACTCAGATAAAGTGCGCCTAAAATAGCTTCAAAAGCATCGGCTAACCAAGATTGTCTACCAGCAGGATTACTCAAAGTATTAGCACCAATCAGCAAATAACGTTCGATGCCAAAACTATCGGCAATTTCTGCCAAAACTCGATCGCTCACTAAAATAGAACGAATAGCAGCAAACTCCCCTACTGGTTCATGAGGATAAGTTTCTAATAAAACTTCTGCTGCTGCTAAACGCACCACGGCATCCCCGACAAATTCTAATTGCTGATAATTTTTTTCGGGAGAAATACTCGGATGAGTAAGAGCTAAATCTAATAAATCCCAACCTACCACTGCTGTTTCTGGTAGCCCTAATTTTTGCATTAATTGTTTTAATTGCTTAATTCTTCTTGGATATTGCAGCATTTATACTTAATCATTTAAATAGAGAGAGTCGGAACGTAAGCCGGGTTCTGTTCTCAATCAAAGCAATAATAATATACACTTTATTTTGAGGGTAGTTATCTATCTAGGATGCCTGTTACCAGACACCTCTTGCGGTTCACCAATAACGGAACAGGAAAAAGACCAACCTTTGTCCCTTCGACCTTGCTCCCAACCGGGGTTTACCGAGCCAGTACCTCTCGATACTGCTGGTGAGCTCTTACCATCACCTTTGCACCCTTACCTTCGGGCAAACAACCGTTTGCCCCTACGAATGGCGGTATTTTTCTGTGGCACTATCCTCACAGTCACCTGCACTGGACGTTATCCAGCAAGTTTGGTCTTTCGGGAGCCCGGACTTTCCTCAGATTGACTATTGCTAAGTAAATCTGCAACTACCTCGCCTACTCTCTCTTAATTTCTATTTTACTAGTAAAATAGTTCTGCTAAAAATAGGCTGATTTTTTGTCGAGGTTGTCTTTTGCACATTAAGATAGGAGCAAATAGCTAGATTGGATTAGGAAAATATCCTTTCTCAACTAAAATTAATTATGAATAAAGATACTGACCTTACCCCGTTTGCACCCACCTCTCCTAAAATCAAGAAAATATCAGATAACTTAAAGCAATTAGGACGCATAGGCTTTTGGTTACAAACTGTTTTGGGTGTTATCTCTGGAGTACTATTATTAATTGCTGGAGCTGCTGTCTTAAGTGGTCAAGATAAAACTCCTGGAATTGAGTTAGGTATTTTTTGTGCTTTTTGTGGTGTCATCTTAGTAGGTTTAGGGGTAATTTTTTCTTTTCGCTACCTTCAAATTGCGAGAAAAATCCAAAGTGCCGAGCCTGGTAAACGTCCAACAAAAGCAAGTACTCTTAAGTTGATTCGCTATGGACTCATCGTTAACTTAGTGGGAATGTTATTATCAATTTTGGGAGCAGAAGCTTTATCTGGCATTGTTCTAGTGAAAGTCTTAACTCTGCCTCAAGTTACCCTTGGCTCCGATCCTAGTAGATTTGTCAATTCCGTAGACCTTTTAATTGTACAAGCCAATACCAATACGATCGCTGCTCACTTTGCTGGGATTGTTACTTCTTTAGTGTTACTCGAGCGAATTACTAAATAGTATTTATTATTTTGCCTAATAATCATGAAAATCGCGATCGCGCAACTTAACCCCATCATCGGCGACATTCCCCACAACGCAGAACAAATAATCAGAGCAGCACAACAAGCAGCGATTCATAATACACGCTTGTTACTAACACCAGAATTATCTTTGTGTGGCTATCCTCCCAGGGATTTGTTACTCTATCCGCGTTTTATTGACTCGATGAAACAGGAGCTAATAGCGATCGCCCAAAATATCCCTTCAGCAATGGCTGTTTTGGTGGGTACAGTAGAGGCTAACCCTCAAGCGGGGGAAAAAGGACAAAAACCACTATTTAATAGTATGGCGTTATTAGAAAGAGGCACAATCCAACAAATCTTTCATAAACGCCTTTTACCTACTTACGATGTTTTTGACGACGATAGATATTTTGAACCAGGATATCAAAGTAATTGGTTCACAATAGATGACGTTAAAGTAGGTGTAACTATCTGTGAAGATTTGTGGAATGACGAACAATTTTGGGGACAACGTAGTTATGAAATCAACCCCATTGCCAATCTAGCCGAGTTAAACGTGGATGTAATAGTTAATTTATCTGGTTCTCCCTATAACGTGAGTAAACAAAAGCTAAGGGAAAGGATGTTACACCATGCTGCAACCCGCTACCAAATACCAGTTTTATACGCTAATCAGGTAGGGGCAAATGATGATTTAATCTTTGATGGTTATAGTGTAGCTTTTAATTCTCAGGGGGAAATAGTGGCTCGTGCTAAAGGATTTGAATCAGATTTAGTTTTAGTTGAATTGGATGAAGAGAAAAAAGATTTTAAACCTTTCTCTACGTCCCTCTCTTCCTCTTCCCAGGAGGAAGGAATAAGGGATTGTTTTTGGACATCAAAGAGGGGAGAAGAAGCAACAGAAGAAGAAGAAATATTTTCTGCTTTAGTTTTGGGCGTGAAAGACTACGCTCGTAAATGTGGTTTTTCTCAAGTAATATTGGGTTTGAGTGGTGGGATTGATTCATCTTTAGTTGCTGCGATCGCAGCTTGCGCCATGGGTGCAAATAATGTCTTAGGAGTATTAATGCCTTCTCCCTATAGTTCAAATCATTCTATTAGTGATGCTTTAACTTTAGTTAAAAATTTAGGGATTAATAGCCAGCAAATAGCTATTGGTGAGGCGATGAAAGCTTACGATCATTTACTTGAACCTTTATTTGCAGGGACAGAATTTGGCGTGGCAGAAGAAAATATCCAGTCAAGGATACGGGGTAATTTATTAATGGCGATCGCTAATAAGTTTGGTTATCTCCTTCTCTCTACAGGTAATAAATCGGAGATGGCGGTAGGTTACTGCACCCTCTATGGAGATATGAATGGAGGGTTAGCAGTAATTGCTGATGTGCCGAAAACTAGAGTTTTTGACCTTTGTCGTTGGCTAAATCGTCATGGCGAGGTTATTCCCGCTAATGTAATTAATAAACCTCCCAGTGCAGAATTAAAACCAGGACAATTAGACCGAGATTCTTTACCACCTTACGAAATACTCGATGATATTCTCGATCGAATTATTCATCAACACCAAGCGGAAACAAAAATAATTGCCTCGGGACACAATCGGGAAGTAGTGAAAAAAGTGATGAAATTGGTCACTCGTGCAGAATTTAAACGCCGTCAAGCACCGCCAGGACTCAAAGTTACCGATCGCGCTTTTGGTACGGGTTGGCGCATGCCTATTGCCAGTAAATGGTTGGAATGAGGACGTTGCTGATTTGAAGTATGAAAACGACTTATATCTATTCCTAGCTTTTGGCTTTTAGTTTTTAGCCTCTAGTTTATTTCCCAAGCGTATTTTAAGATAATCAATTTACTTTTCATATCCTGATTCAGCAACGCCAGGATTAATAGTGAACAAGTCTATTTTTTATAATTGACCACTTGCTAAGGTCATTAATATTATTACACCTATACTCATTAACGCTAACACTAAAGCAAATGCTACTGACTGTCCTAAATGGGGTTGAGTCGAAGTTTTCATATTTTTTAATCTCTTGGATTATTTTTTTTTATTGAGCAATATGCTACCTAAAATACTAAAACAGTTATCAAAACTATCGGGGATCAATTATTTTAGATTAAATTACTATTTTTTTATGTTTAGCTTATTGCCTCAATAGATTATAATTTTATCGAAATAAAATTGATTTAATCTAATAAACGCAATATAAGTACATCTAATTTAATTCAACTTAATATTATTTGTTCAAGATACTTTACAATGCTTTACCAGCAGTAAGTTTTAGGGCGATCGCTTTTAATTAAACCGTTTAGAAAGACAAGGCAAAAGTGATGTTTATTTGCCTAGAAACTACAGCCTTAACATCTTGATTGATTTTTACTTCATCCATGATGGATGAGAGTTTTTCAAGAACTTCTGGTCGATTTAAGGTAATCCAACCAATGCTATCTTCGATCTCAAATAAAACAACTTCTTGGTTGTAGGTACTATCAGCCACTTTTTAGAATAATATCTAGGATCATTGCATCTATTATTACCGATTGGCATCATAGTCGATCAACTTACATTAATTAGTTAATCCATGTTTTAGCGCAAAACGCACTAACTCTGTTCGGCTATTAGTGCCTGTTTTACTAAATAAACGACTAACATATTTCTCTACATTTCTGACGCTAGTTTCTAATTCACGGGCAATTTCTTTATTCATTAAACCTTGAGCTACTAAATCTAAAACACTCTGTTCTCGTGGAGTCAAGTCAATTTTAATTGGAGAAGGAGTTTGTTCAAAACGGGGATTTTGACCTAATCTTTCATCTAATTTACCTTTAATTTCTTCTAGTTCCCTGGCAATTTTTTCTAATTCAGAACTACTATTGTTTGCTGTTGTGGTAACACTAAGTCTGGCTAGTAAATTTTTAACGATCGCTTCCAATTCTTCAGGATCGAAAGGTTTAGCAATGTAAGCATCGCAACCTGCTTCATAACCTTCAATTCTGTCTCTGGTCATACCTTTAGCGGTCAGAAAGACCACAGGAATAGCTCTGTAACGGGGGTCTTCTCGTAGTTTTTCTAAAAATTGATAGCCATTGACTTGTGGCATCATAATATCAGAAATAATCAGATCGGGGGTTTCTTTTTCTAGCATTTGCCAAGCATCATCCGCATTGGAAGCAACTTTAACCTGAAATTCTTCATTGTCTTCCAAATAAGCTTGTACTGATTCTCTAATACCAGGTTCATCGTCTACTAATAATAGTTTTTGTTGTTTCGACATTAGCTTTTTTCGGATATTATCTATTATTCTATA
>JBFRWE010000307.1:0-8167 GCA_051439345.1 Xenococcaceae cyanobacterium | reverse complement strand
ATGACCCAAATTTAATTCTGTAATTAGTTTTTGGAAGTGTTCTTTTAAGGGCCCATCCCCAATGATGTTGTATTCAATGTTGGGATAAGTTTCAGCTACAGAAACCATCGCCCGAATACCATATTCGATGCCTTTCTTTTCGATTAAGCGACCAATAGTAGCAATTCTAACTGTACCATCAGCAGGAAAATGGCGGGGTGTAAAAGCAAACTTACTGCAATCAATACCAGAACCGAGAACAACAATTTTCTCTTCATCACAACCTAGTTTTATAGCTCTTTGACGAAAAAACTCACAGTTGGTAACAAAAAAATCGCCTTGTTTAAACAAATCATCGTAAACTCGATCGCCACGCTTTTGCAGATATTTAGAAATATCGTAGCCTCTAAAACCAGTAATTAACTTACCTTCAATCAGACCAATCTGACGAAATGCCAAACCCATAATCCCAAAGATGCCAAACTGACAGTGGATAATGTCATAGGATTCTCGACGTAAAAAGGGTATTGCTTTGTAAAACAATTTTTGCTGTTTTGCTTCTTTGCCAAACCGAGCTACATTAAATAGTTGCAACAAAACCCAAGGGTTTTTCGGTAAATTGGCAAGCAGTAAACCAATTATTTTGAGTGTTCGGAGTAAAGGATTTTTCGGTCTAGTAGGTGGATAGTAAGTTCGTTCTAAGAGTCGATATTCCTCAACGATAGGATGAACCTTAGAGGTATCTTCGGGTGGACCATCGAGAGCATAAATATCTACTTCATGTCCGCGATCGATCAAACCTTTGATTTGATTGATTATAAAAGAAACTGATAGGGTGGGAAACGTTCCCACAATAAATGCTATTTTCATAAGATATTTTGAATAATTGCTAATTGCTAGTAGAGACAAGGCATGCCTTTTCTCTACCTAATCATTAATTAAGAACTTTGAACTCTGAACGAATATCTGACACAGCTTGTAGTCTATATAAGTTTTCATATCTACCTCCAAGTCCGAGTAATTCTTGGTGAGTTCCTCTTTCTAAAATTTCGCCTTTTTCGATGTAGAGAATTTGGTCTGCCGTGGTAGCAGTACGTAAATCATGGGTAATTAAAAAGGTAGTAGATTCTTGGGTAAGTCTTTCTAGTGCTTCGGTAACAGTGCGCTCGCTTTCGTTGTCTAAACCAACTGTAGGCTCATCGAGAATTACAATTGGTGCTTTCCTAACCGCAGCACGAGCGATCGCAATTCTTTGTCTTTGTCCTCCAGAAATAGTTCCTCCTCTTTCTCCTAAAACTGTATCGTAACCTTCAGGAAGTCTCATAATAAAATCATGAGCATTAGCCAGTTTGGCAGCAGCGATAATCTCTCTCTCTGTTGCTCCTAGTTTGCCGTAAGCAATATTGTCTCTTACACTCACACCAAACAGAACGCTATCTTGCAGTACAATCGTAATTTGACGACGGAGGGATTCTAGTTTGTATTCCCTTAAATCATGACCGTCGATTAGTATTTGTCCTTCTAAGGGATCGTAGAGACGAAGCAACAAACTAACTAAAGTTGACTTACCACCACCAGAAGGACCAACTAAAGCAACTTTTTGTCCTGGTTTGGCCTCAAAGCTAAGATGGCTTAAAATACCTTTACCTTCTTCATAACCAAAGCTAACATTCTTAAATCGTACTGCACCTTTAAATGGAGGAGCTTCGATCGCGCCACGAGAGTCACGGATAGCAGGAACAGTATCAAGTAATTCGATTACTCTTTCCCCTGAAGCTGTGGCTTTAGCAATTTGTCCTAGTTGCTTAGCTAGTTGACGAGTAGGTTTAAAGGCTGTTTTAAGATAACTAATAAAAACTAGTAAATCTCCTACCGTAATTACTTGTTGCATCACTAGTTGTACTCCACGCCACAAAACTAAAGCTGTAGCTACCGATACCAACAATTGTGCGGTACGTTGTAATCCTGCCGAAAGTTGCTCCGATTTTAAGCCATCTTGTAAACTCCTCTCATTTTGAGTGGTAAAATTATCCTCCAACATTCCTTCTAGAGAAAGTGCTTTAACTACTTTAATTGCAGACATAGTTTCTACAGCTAAAGAAGCTATCGCCCCTTCACTTTTGCGTTTTTGACGAGCAAGTTTCTGAATTTTCTTAGTTATATTAGCTGTGGAGAATAAAAATATAGGCAGAATAACGATCGAAATTAAAGCTAATTCTGTATTGAGCCAGAACATAAGTCCTAACATACCCAGCATTGTCATAGTGTTAACAAACAGAGGTATGATGGCAATAAGAACTATTTCCCGTAACTTACCTGTATCACCAGTTACTCTAGTAATTAAGTCTCCACTTTTAGAGCGGTTATGAAAAGCTAAAGAAAGACGCTGTAGATGAGCATACAATTTAGCCCGAATATCTGTCACAATACGAGTAGCAGCCAAAGTCATGCCCACTAAGCTCAGATAAGCAACACCAGCTTTTAAGGCACTGACAGCAACAACCCCAAAAGCGAGAACAGTTAGTAAGGTTAAAGGGCTAAGTCCATCAAGGATTGGTAAGTTGATCGTATTGTTTCCCTGAGTGGGGATAAGAACATGGTCGAAGATTAACTTCATTGGCCATGGTGCTAATAGTTGGGCAAAAATTTCAATAAATAACCCCAGTACAGATACTGCTATAAGCCAACCTTGTTTGCTAATCTCTGGCCAAAATCGCTGTATAATCTGCTTAATGCCAGGTATAGCTTGCTGAATGTTTTTGGGACAACGACTCACTATGACTCCTTAGAAATTAGTAGTTAGTAGTTAGTAGTTTTAGATAAAAATTAAGCAGCAACTTCTACTTTAGGAAATAGTTTGCCGATACAAGTAGCGGTATTAGCTACGCCATTAAAATCAAATTTCATCAGATTAGGTTGCTGATTTAGATAATCAATTATTAGGTTCGCAAACTTTTCTGGTTGTAAGTCGTCAGGAGAAATAGCCTTAACTCGTCCTAGCTTTTCTAATTTCTTAGCACGGATGGTTTGTTCTTGGTCATTGTTACCTGTAAAGGGTAAAATCATTGCCCGCACACTAGTACTAAGAATATTCATAGTAGTGTTATAGCCAGACATACTAATTGAGAGATCGGCTTGTTGCATATATGCCAAAAACTGATTAGTGTAGCGATCGATAGTTATGTTAGTTCTTCCTGCTACTGTTTCTTGTAACTCTTTGAATACCTCTTCTGGCATAAATGGCCCTGTAAACATTTGAATGTGATGGGGTAAAGCTTGCTCTAAAATTGGCGTAGCTTGGGCAAGACATCTAAGTAATTCGTGTCCAAATCTACCACCACCCACACTTGCTAAAATCATGGGCTTTTTAGTAGAGGATAATTTATTTTTTTCTTGTATTTCAGGTACAGGTTGCGTAACATAGCCTGTGTAGTGAACCTGACAATTTAAATCGCTAACCCGAGAAAAACTCTCTTCCAATTCTACAAATTGTCGATCGCCATGAATCAAAAGCATGTCAAAATATTGATTCATTAAGCGACAGACCTTCTCTTCGTGACGCTCTTGGTTTTGCTTAGTAACAACTATATCCCGCAGACTAGAAACTATTTTTGTTCCTGATGCTTTTGCCTTCTCTACTAAGGGAATAAGCTCAAAAGAAAAACTACGTCTACCAAAGGGAAACAATTCAATAATTAATATATCGGGTTGAAAATCTGCAAATACCTTGATCAATTTATTTAAACGAAGTTCTTTCACTTCATCCAGACTTAGAGAAGTATCCACAGGTTGGAGTCCCTGAAATTCTGTGTTTGTTTTAACGGCAGGGATATTAACCACTTCCACCCCAGTCGGAAAAGGAAATTCCTCGATTACTTCTCCACCATTAATAAAACAAACTTGATACTCTGGGAGAAGACCGCGAACAATTTCCCTGCTTCTTACTAAATGCCCCATGCCCAGAATATGCTGGCAATAAAACATTACTTTTTTCATATATTTAATTCCTATTTCCTTATGTAAGCTTTAATTACTTATAATTCTTATTTCTCTATAAAGAGAACTTGCCCCTCTCAACTTTTAATTATTAACTCCAGCCAAATATGCCTCTTGAATGCTTTCCCTTTGAGAGCAAACAGAAAAAGAGGAAATATCATTGTATAAGAGCTTAAATATCTCTTGCTCGATAGATAGTAGTGCATCTAAATTTAAATGAGAAACAGCAGGAAGATGATTGTTTTCACTATTGAGTTGTAGGACAACAGTACTGATTAAACTTTGCGGTGTTATATAATCAGGATGAACTGTTTTAAATAAACCAAATTTAGCCATTTTTTCGGCACGAATTAATTGCTCCTCTACAGGTTTGTTGCGGGGGACAACCACTGCCCGCTTGCTGTAGGAAAGGATTTCACAAACTGTGTTGTATCCTCCCATAGAAACAACTACATCAGCAGCTTCCATGTAACTAGCCAAATCATCACTAAATTCCATGGTTTGAATCTCAGGATGCTTTTGAGCTAATTGTTCCAACTCTTGCCGTTGAGATAAAGGCATTTCTGGCCCACAAACAATTAAACTTTTGATCTTGTGTTGGTCAGGTAAATAAGTTAGTCCCGCCAGATAGTTATTGACTAAACTATAACCATCTCCTCCACCGCCAGGAGTAACTAAAACTAATTTTTCTCCTGGTTGAATTTGTAACTCTTGACGAACTAGGTGAGGCTTTCTATATCCTGGCTTTCGGCGAATGTAGCCACAGTAGCCAACTTTTTCAGCAATACTAGCAGGAAATTCATACTCTTGAACAAGATCAAAAATTTCTGGCATCCCTACGATCAAGATTCTGTCATATAAAGAATCGATCGCCTGATAGTATCCATTACTTTGCCAATCTTTGATAGTTACTTCTGGACTATCTAAAATATCTCTTAGAAGCAAAACTAGCTTAGTCTCAGGGAGAAACCCCTTAGCATAGTCTAGGGCAGGCTTTAATTCTCCTAGTAAACCGTAAGGCTTTTTATCAACTAGCACTAAATCTGGCTTAAAGTCAGCTACTGCGGTTTTAATGAGGTTAGAACGTAATCTTACTGTCTCATCGACCTCTGTACTCAGGTACTTAGTTGCCATTTTGCCAACTTGATCGCGCCCTAAACAGGGCAATTTAATATAATCTAGCCCTGGGTGCATCCGAAAGCTATGCAGTACAGGTGAACCAGACAAAATCAAGATAGACATGTCAGTAACATTATCGATTAAATATTCACATATCGACAACATTCTGCGTATATTCCCTAGACCAAAAGAGTCGTGAGAGTAAACGATCAGCCTCATGGTTTCTTTCCTTTGCTTTGCTTGCTCTTAGTTAATAATCATTACCGAAGGCTTTAAGAGCAGCGTGAAGCTTTTATGAAACAAGATGAAACTAAGATGAGAATTTTCTTAAGAAAATAGAACCTTCTAAATAAGCCTAGAAGAACTCAGCTAGAGATGAAGAAGAAGATTATTGTTGGCTACACTAGTGTTTCTCATCGGATTGAATACAGGATATCGGTTTTTCAAATACTCAAAAATACATTAATAATATTGGGCAAAGTCAGTGTAATTACTAAGAAAAATAGGGTAGTATTAATGCTAATTTTTAAGTAGATATACTTAAGTGTTTTTGTTTATTTAAAGTGTTGGTGAAGATGTAGTGTAATTGCTGGTAATAATGTTGATTAAGATTTAATTTGGGTGCGCTGTATGTTACAATTTTGGGTGAAAATATGTGTGTTAAGAGAGTAAAAGTTAGATGTTGCTCTCTTTTTCCTGGTGTTGCTGAATAGACCTCTTGCAAAAGTCTTAATTGAACGGTTAGGAAAGACCAGGAGGACAAGGAAGAAATTCTCTACCTTGTCTACCCACTCTCCCTTGTCTTACCTTCCCTTGAATTTATTTATGCAAGGGGTCTAATTAAGACATGATTTTCAGATAATGCGCTCATTAAAATTTGACAACAAAATCTATTTCAATAATTAATTAATTACTGAAAAATTAGAATTAATGGAATTAATTTAATTTTAGAACCGCGATTATTGGGCTAATTCATGATTGTCCTAAAGGACTAGCTTCGCGTCGTAAATACCAGCAATTAAATGAGCTTCAGAAGCCGAACCTGCGCTGCCGATTTCTATATCGATAAGACCAAATTTTAAAGATTTTTAAACGACGATTAATATGCGGGGGCAGCAATTCTTAATCGATTTAATTGACGATTATATTTTTTTTGTTCCTTGGTTAATTTCCCCATACCGTAGATTCAGCTATTTTCCAGTCTTTTGATATATGGAAATACGTTCGATATTCTCAAGGACACGCATTCTGAGGAAACCTCAGAATCGTGAGGCATCCGTGTTTAAATTTAAATCTTGTGTAAACAAAATCTACTCCTGGGATCGACAATAGTTATAATTTTGTTCAATTAATCAACGGTATTTCAGAAGAATATGTCAAACTAGAAACGAGATAGTCAGCGTTACTCTACCGTGAAACGAGGCGAAATGCCTTCCCGCCTAGTCGGGAGAGGGGGCTGCACTGACTGCATTTTGTAGTCATAAGTACCTCGTCAATAGGTTAAAGTACTCCGACTTGTCTTCTTTTGGGGCTAAATAATACCCCTATTAAATGTTTTTTTATTACTGCAAGCTAATATCCTAGAGCTTGCTTGATTAAGAAAATCTTGTAACCGACCAGAGGACAAACAAAGTCATGGGATTATTCGATCGTCTTAGTAGAGTTGTCAGAGCCAACGTTAATGATTTAGTAAGCAAAGCAGAAGATCCAGAAAAAGTGCTGGAACAGGCTGTAGTCGATATGCAAGAGGACTTGGTGCAACTTCGTCAAGCCGTAGCTCGCGCTATCGCTACTCAAAAGCGTACTGAGCAACAATACAACAAAAATCAACAAGAAGCAAATACTTGGCAGCAAAGAGCACAATTAGCTCTATCTAAAGGAGATGAAAATCTAGCTCGTGAAGCTCTTGTTCGTAAAAAATCTTTTGCGGATACGGCTTCAAATCTAAAATTACAGTTAGATCAACAAACCGCCAATGTTGAAGGTCTAAAACGCAATCTAATCGCTTTAGAGAGCAAAATTTCTGAGGCAAAAACCAAGAAAGATATGCTCAAAGCTAGGGCAAATGCAGCTAAGGCTCAAAAACAGTTACAAGAAACTATTGGTGGTATCGATACTAGCAGTGCCATGGGAGCTTTTGAGCGCATGGAAGATAAAGTCATGCAATTAGAAGCAGAATCTCAATCCGTAGCTGAACTTGGGGGCGTAGGTTTAGAACAACAATTTGCTCAATTAGAAGCTAGTAGTGGAGTAGAAGATGAACTAGCAGCCATGAAGGCTCAACTATCTGGTGCTTCTCCAGAAACCAAATCTTTACCTTCTGAAAGCAAAACTTCTACACCTAAGGATGCCGTTATTGATGCAGAATTGGAAGAATTGCGCTCGCAGCTTAATCAATAACAGTAAATTTTAGTGAGGCAAAAGGCAAAAGGGCATAAAACTATTGTCTCTTACCTATTGCCTTTTAATTTGTTTAACTCAATCTCTAAAAGCATTCCCTGGTTACAGACTATTTCTATTTTTTACCCAATCCGCTAAAGTCGATTTATGTCTGAACTTTTTTAGGAACAAGCTGATGAGTAATGTGATTGAAATTGCTGACGAGCATTTTGATAGTGAAGTATTTAATGCCGATAAACCAGTTCTAGTCTATTTTTGGGCTGATTGGTGTGGTCCTTGTCGTTTAGTATCGCCGACTATTGCTTCGATCGCAGATAGCTATATCGATCGACTCAAAGTAATTAAGATGGAAGTAGATCCTAGTCCGCAATCTGTCGCTAAATGCAAAGTAGAAGGAGTACCAGCAATTAGATTATTTAAAAATGATGAAATAATTTTGAGTCATGAAGGGGCAATTGGTAAACAGCAGTTACTAACCATGATTAATAATCATCTTTAAATTGTTACCCGTCAAAACATTAACAGCAAAATTTCAATAAATTACAGGGATAATCCATGAATTATCCCCGTAGATTTAGTCATTAGACTAAATGGATGCGATGCTTCTTTTTCCATAAAATTATAGTCAGTATTTTTGTTCTATCCAACAACCGATTTAGTCAACAATTTCTAT
>JBFRWE010000306.1:0-19495 GCA_051439345.1 Xenococcaceae cyanobacterium | reverse complement strand
TAAAATTTCCCAGTAAGCTCGTAGTTATTTTTTTTACTATAAAATCAAATAACAAATCATAAACAGCAGATAACTAATAATAATGAAATTTAGTGAGGAATTCGCTTTACTTCTAAGAGCTTGCTACCCTCTAATTTATATTTCAACTACAGAAGAAGAAAGATTAGAGAGTGCGATCGCTAACGTAGCTCAGAAAATAGGAAATCGCCAAGCTTATATTTGGGATTTTGTTGATGGTTATCAAGAAAATAATCCTAATAATGCTGGTGTGGGTAAGCGTAATCCACTGCAAGCTTTAGAATTTGTGGAAAAAATGCCAGCAAAAGCTGGTGGAATTTTTATTTTACGAGATTTTCAGCGTTTTCTCGAAGATATTTCTATTTCCCGTAAATTACGGAATCTATCTCGTAGTCTTAAATCTCAACCCAAAAATATTGTTATTGTCTCCTCTCAAGTCGAAATTCCAGCAGAATTAACCGAAGTTTTGACAGTTATCGATTTTCCTTTACCTACAGCTAAGGAAATTAAAACAGAAATACAACGGTTGATACTAGCTACAGGACAAAACCTCCCTGATAAGCTGCTTAATGACATAGTTCGTTCTGCTCAAGGTTTATCTTTAGAAAGAATTAGACGAGTACTTACCAAGGCGATCGCCACTCACGGCAGAATAGAACCAGAAGACGTAGAACTAATTTTAGAAGAAAAACGGCAATCTATTCGTCAAACTCAAATCCTCGATTTTTATCCTGCTACTGAACAAATTTCTGATATTGGCGGTTTGGATAACTTAAAAGACTGGTTGCTTAGAAGAGGGGGCGCATTTAGCGATCGCGCTCGTACCTACGGTTTGCCCCATCCTCGAGGACTTTTACTGGTGGGAATTCAAGGAACAGGAAAATCTCTCACGGCTAAAGCGATCGCTCATCATTGGCATTTACCGCTACTGCGCTTAGATGTAGGACGTTTGTTTGGAGGGTTAGTAGGAGAATCAGAATCTCGTACCCGACAGATGATTAACTTAGCAGAAGCTCTTTCCCCTTGTATACTGTGGATCGATGAAATTGATAAAGCCTTTTCGGGAGTAGAAGGCAGGGGAGATTCTGGTACTACTAGTCGTGTTTTTGGTACTTTTATTACCTGGATGGCAGAAAAAAAATCTCCCGTGTTTGTAGTTGCTACTGCCAATAATATTAAAGCTTTACCTCCAGAAATGCTCCGCAAAGGGAGATTTGATGAAATCTTTTTTGTAGGCTTACCCAATCAAGAAGAAAGAGAGGCTATTTTTAAAGTACATTTAGCCAGGTTACGCCCTCACAATCTAGGCAATTATGATATTAAACGCTTAGCCTATGAAACACCAGACTTTTCAGGGGCAGAAATTGAGCAAACCCTAGTTGAAGCGATGCACATTGGTTTTAGTCAAAATCGAGACTTTACCACCGATGATATTCTCGAATCTGCTAGTCAAATTGTTCCCTTAGCCAGAACTGCTCAAGAGCAAATCCAGTTTTTACAAGATTGGGCAGCAGCAGGAAAAGCCCGCCTTGCTTCTAGAAAAAGTAGCTTGAGCGATCGTATTCAAAATCAATTTAATTGATGAGAGCTTCTAGAAAACTGATTTGTTATGGGACAGTATTAGATGTGCCAGATAATAAAGCTAATGCCAAAGTGTATTAATCAAAGCGTAATATTTATAAGCCTCACGAAGATTAAACCGATGTAGATTTTCTAAAATTAGTTATTGTATTAGTTATTATTTGACTGATATTAAATAATTGATAATTAATTATGATTCGTTTAATAGGTATTGCTCAGTTTATTATCGGTTTTATTGTCGGAGTTGCTGTTATAGCAGCAGTTTCTGCTACTGCTGGATATTATTACCTAAGTAGAATGGCAGCTTCTCCTCCTAAACCAACTTTTGTTGAAGAAGATGAACAACCCATAGTAGAAGCAGAAATCCAAGAAGATATTACTGCTACCGCTACTCCAGAAGTTATTACTGAACCTGAAACTGAGGTTGAACCCGAACCCGAACCCGAACCCGAACCCGAACCCGAACCTGAACCCGAACCTGTATTGCCACCCAACGCTTACAAAGCTCGTGTTACTTGGCCTGAAGGATTGAGCCTACGAGCAGAACCAAGTGTAAATGCCGATCGCGTTGGTGGTATTGGTTTTAATGCAGAAATTATCATTCTTAGAGAAAGCAGCGATCGAAGGTGGCAAAGAGTTCGTCTTCCTTGGAATCAACAAGAAGGTTGGGTAAAAGCAGGAAATATAAAAAGGGTAGATTAGACTTTTCGCTTGAGTCTTAAACGCTCGGGAAAGACAAGAGAGAAATTGATAGTTCACTCAAAGTTTTGATGGAAAATTTACTTGGGCAAAAAGTGTATTGATAAGCCTATTTAAACTAATATTGAGATACTATAAAGAAATTATCCTTAATTACTACTACCTGACCACGGATGAAATTATTGAGGGAAACCTCAACAGTTCGTTTTAGCAAGTTTTGTTTGCTCTTTTTGTCCAAAAAAATCAAAGAAATGGATAAATAGTTACCATGTATCTCCAAGATCTGATTGCTCAAATTCAATCTCAGCTAGAAGAGTTAGCTAATCAGGAAAAAATAAATCAACAAGAACAGGAAGTAACCAATCAGCGCATCCAAACCTTGGAAAAAGAGATAAAAGAGCAATACCATCGTCAAAGTAAACTAGATGACGAAGCTATTCAACTTTATTGCCAGGGAGAATATCTTAAAACGAAATTAGAGAAATTAACTAAAATTTCTGCCTTATCTCAAGAATTTCGAGACTTACGTGCTGAGTGTCAAGATAATCAAGAATTATTAGCGACTCTATACTCTTCTATCTCACGATTAGAAGAAGAAGAATCTATACATATCGATCCCCAGACGATACTAAATAACGATCGACAACCAATTGATGATGATTCTTTTGGTCAAGAAAATGGCGATCGCCCAGAAGCCAATTTCCGAACTGATTTCGAGAACTTGAATAATCCATCCTCCCAAGCTAACATAGCTGACCATCATCAAGACAAGAAAAAAGAAGAAAAAGAAGAGAAACACAATCAAGATGAACCCAACATATTAACCTTGCAACATATCAAAACTGTCTTACCAAATGCTGAATTGATCTACAAGAAATTAATTGCTCGTAATTTAGAAAAATACCGAACTTACCATAACTTGATTATTGATGAGCTTGATGTAATTTGGTGTTCTGTTGCTTTTATTGCTTTTGGACGTATTGCTTATCGCCAATTAAGTTTTAAGCACCACCCAGATTTGAATGGTTCACAGGAGGCGATGCAGTTAATTAATACTGCTTGGGAAATCTCTGAAGAATATCTCAGTAATCACTAGACTTCTTGTCTAATTCTTATAGTGACACCGCCCTTCGGGTTCAACAGTTCTTGCTCCGTCCTATCCGCGCTCGGAAACCTCAGCCTAATCGCGGTGCGCTTTGCTCAAGTCGGGAAACCATAGTTTTCTTGAAAATAACCTAAGTATTGAGTTTACTTCATCTATGCCATACCGTAATGCCTCCTGGTTTATCAATGAGAGTAATGCCTAGAGCTTGTAATTCATCGCGGATGCGATCGCTTTGGGCCCAATTTTTACTTTTTCTCGCTTCGGTACGTTGTTGAATCTTTGCTTCTATCTCTTCATCAGATAAACCATCCGTAGGGGCGAACAGCCGTTCGCCCCTACTTTCTGGTTGTGCTGCGAAACCTAAAACATCAGCCAATTCTACTAAAATATGCCACTTTGCCTCTAGCTGCTCCCCAGGAGTTTCTGTTTTTCCCTGATGGACTAATAGATTTCCCTCCTTGCCCAAATCTTTAGCAATTTCAAATAATACGGCTAAACCACCAGCAAAATTAAAATCATCATCCACCGCTTCCTGAAAACGCGCTTTGAGGCTATTAATTAAAGTAATTAAGGGTGACGCTTTTTCTTTCTCCGCGTCCCCGTATCCCCTTGTCTCTGTGTCAACACTATTCCATCCCAACTGTTCACCATATTCATAGCCAAATAACAAACCTTTTTTCAGAGTTGCCCAACCATTGGCAGCAGCAACTAAAGCCTCATCGGTAAAATCGACGGGTTTGCGATAATGAGCCTGTAAAATAAATAATCTTACCGCCATGGGGTCTACAGGAAGGTCTAACAGGTCGCGAATGGTGGTAAAGTTGCCTAAAGACTTAGACATTTTTTCCCCATCTACCTTAACCATGCCGTTATGTAGCCAGTAATTAGCTAGAGGTTTACCTGTAAACGCTTCTGATTGAGCAATTTCGTTTTCGTGGTGAGGAAAGACCAAATCGCTACCGCCAACATGAAGATCGATAGTTTCTCCTAATCTTTCTCTCACCATCGCCGAACATTCAATGTGCCAACCAGGACGACCAGCACCCCAAGGAGATTCCCAAGAGGGTTCACCTTCTTTAGCGGATTTCCAGAGAGCAAAATCGAAGGGGTCTTTTTTCTTGGCTGCTTCTGGATCTTCTACTGCTACTCTGCCACTAGCTCCCGCTTGTAAATCTTCCAATTTACGTCCTGATAATTTACCATAGTCAGCAAACTGTCTGACAGCATAATAAACATCTCCGTCAGCAGGATAAGCAAAGCCTTTTTGTTCTAATTCATAAACTAAACGTTTAATTCCATCTAAAGTATGAGTAGCACGAGGATAGGCATCTGCTTTCCCAATGTGTAAACGATCTATATCCTCAAAATACGCCTTTATAAAGCGTTCTGAGACATCCTCCATTGATGTCCCCTCTTTTCTGGCGCGATTGAGAATTTTATCGTCAATATCAGTAAAATTTTGCATATATTGGACAGAATAGCCAGACCATTGCAGATAGCGACGGACAACATCCCAAACTAAACAAGTTCTTGCATGACCCAAATGGCAATAGTCATAGACAGTAATGCCACAGCAATACATACGTACATTACCAGGCTCTAAGGGGGTAAACGTTTCTTTACGACGGGTAAGGGTATTGTAAACAGTTAGGGTCATGACGATCGCACTTAGTAATTTTTATTAATTGGTTAACAATCTGTTGAATTAAGAGCCGAAGAAAATCCAGATACGCAATAATAATGAAGGAAAGATAGGTTATCAGTCAACAACCTTAAACTAAATAATATCTATTTATATTTTGACCTTACAAGAGCGATCGATATGACCACAGTGGATACTCAAACTACTTCCTCTTCAGCTATGGATGCACCTAAGCTTGGTTTACCCGTTACTATCATTACAGGTTTTCTTGGTAGTGGGAAAACAACCCTACTCAATCATATTTTGACTAATCAAGATGGAGTAAAAACTGCCGTTTTAGTTAATGAGTTTGGAGAAATCGGTATCGATAATGAACTGATTGTAGCTACCGATGACAATATGGTAGAGCTAAACAATGGTTGTGTATGCTGCACGATCAACGAAGATTTGGTTAATGCCGTTTACAAAGTACTCGAAAGAGAGGAGAAAGTCGATTATCTAGTAGTAGAAACCACAGGACTTGCCGATCCTCTTCCTGTGGCACTTACTTTCCTGGGGACAGAATTACGAGATATGACTCGTTTAGATTCGATCGTAACTATGGTAGACTGTGCTAATTTTAGTCTCGATTTATTTAATAGTGAAGCAGCTTTTAGTCAAATTCAGTATGGTGATGTTATTGCCTTAAATAAAACCGATCTAGTCGATGAAGCCGATGTTGACAGCTTAGAAGTCAGAATTAGAGAAATAAAAAAAGATGCTAGAATTCTGCGTACCCAAAAATCTCAAGTTCCTCTGCCTTTAATTCTCAGTGTTGGTTTATTTGAGTCAGATAAGTATTTTGAAGCAGCAGAAGCTAAAGAAAAAGAAGATCATCACCACCATCATGACCACGATCACGACCATGAACATCACGATCATGAACATCATCACGATCATGAACATCACCACCACCATCATCATTCCAACCATCTAGAAAATGATGGATTTACCTCTCTTTCTTTTCAAACTGATAAACCGTTAGCAATTAGAAAATTTCAATATTTCTTAGATAATCAACTACCCGAAAACATTTTCCGTGCAAAAGGTATTCTTTGGTTTGATGAAAGTCCTAAACGTCATATTTTTCACTTAAGTGGCAAACGCTTTACCATCGAAGACGATGAATGGAAAAGCGAAAAGAAAACCCAGCTAGTTTTAATTGGTCAAAATCTCGATCGTGAAACCCTACAAGAACAATTAGATAATTGTATTTGTCTTCCTTCTACCAATAGGAGGTAAAGGCTTCGGCAAGTAGTTAATATTAGACTTCTGACTAATTTATCTATTATCTATTTCCCAGTAGAGATAAGGCGTGCCTTGTCTCTACCCATTACCTATTCCCTTGTCTTCTGCCATATTTTTGTGGACGGAATAAATGGGAATGTTCGGGATGATAGAGACGGGAACGAGTTTGTTGGACTTTATTTAAAGCAGGACTAATAATGTACAGCGTTGTCCGAATCAAATTATGCTCTCTAGTAGTTACTGCCATTTTTTGTAAAGGTACAATCCAAATTTGTTCATCTTGCCAACCAACCCGAAAACAGATTGCTACAGGAGTATCGGCGGGATAATGTTGCAGTAGTTTGGCTTCAGTTACTTCTATGTGACGAGCAGCTAGATAAAGGCATAAACTGGCTTTATGAGCAGCTAAAGAGGCTAATTCTTCTGATTCTGGTACAGCAGAAGCTTTACCACTAATACGAGTGAGAATAATGGTCTGGACTAATTCTGGGACGGTTAATTCTGTACCTAATTTGGCAGCAGCAGCTTGAAACGCACTAATACCAGGAACTAATTCAAAAGGAATATTAGCATCAGCAAAGGCTTGAATTTGTTCGCCGATAGCACTATATAAACTAAGGTCGCCAGAATGGAGACGAACTACAGCCAGATTTGCTTTTACTCGCTCGATCGCCAAAGGTATAATTTCTTCTAACGTTTTATTTCCTGTAGGAATTAATTCTGCATCAGCACGGACATTCTGTAAAATTTGTTGAGGAACAAGGGAGTCCGCATAGAGAATTACATCCGCTTGGGCAATAATTTTGTGTGCTTTAACTGTCAGTAATTCTGGATCTCCAGAACCTGCACCAACAATGTATACACCTGGTTTAAGTTGGTTCATTATTGAAAGAATTCAAACGTAGGGGCGAACGGTGAACCACTTGCGGTGGTGAGGCAGCGCGGTCTTGGGGGTCTCCCCCATGAGCGACTGCCGAAAGGTTTTACCGGCATAAGCAAAGTGGTGAACCCGTAGGGCCGTTCGACCCTACAAGATTTCAGAAGTTTAATTTTGTATATTGGAATAGGGTGAAACTACATCAGGAAGGCGACGCTTAAAAATATAAAGCCAGATTAAGCCTAATACACTTAAAGCAATAATTACTAGGCTGATCACTTGAGCCATTCGCAAAGGACCTAACATCAGACTATCAGTCCGCAAACCTTCAATCCAAAAGCGACCTAGACTATAGCCCATAAAATAATTTAAAGCCATTGTTCCTACTTTGTAGCGTTCTCCTTGTTTTAAGCTCCAGAAAAATAAAGATATCAGTACAACAAACACTAGTATGTTCCAGACAGATTCATACAAGAAAGTAGGATGAAAATAATCGTAATTTAGATATTCTAAAGGACGATTACTTGGTGGAATAAACAGTTTCCAGGGTACGTCTGTTGGTCTACCAAAAGCTTCTGAATTAAAAAAATTACCCCAACGTCCAATCGCTTGCCCTAAAGCTACAGAGGGTACTACCAAATCCATTAATTGCCACAAAGAAACTCGATTGAGACGAGCAAAAACTATTGCTGCCAGCGTACCTCCAATAATTGCCCCATGAATAGCAATACCTCCTTTCCAAATAGCAATAATATCTTCAGGACGTTGAGCATATTCTTGCCATTGAAATAAAACGTAATAAATACGAGCGCAGGGAATAGCACTAACTATTAACCAAATTGCCAAGTCGGCTAACAACTCTGGATTAACCCCACGACGTTTAGCTAAATACTGAGAAAGACTAACACCAATTAAGACAGCAGAAGCAATCAAAAAACCATACCAGCGAATAGCAATAGGCCCAATTTCAAACATAATAGGACCAGGAGATTGAAACTGAAATGCCAATAGCATAAGCAAGAAAATATGAGATATGAAGGATGATTTAGGAGATAAGTTTATTACTTATTACTTAATTTACCCTGGAGGCCATTTCATTTGGCGATCGCCTAAAATATGAAGGTGGAGATGATCTACGGTTTGACCACCGTCTGCACCATTGTTAACAACTACTCGATACCCATTTTTCAATCCTGCTTGTTCAGCAACTTTTTTAACTGTTAACAAGAGATGACCTAGTAATGTACCGTCTTCTGCTTCTGCTTCTGATAAACGAGGAATTGGCTTTTTCGGAATAACTAAAACGTGAGTTGGTGCTTGAGGATTAATATCTTTAAAAGCCAAAGTTAAATCATCTTCATAGACAATGTCAGCAGGAATTTCACGACGAATAATCTTACCAAAAATAGTATCACTCATAATTTTGTCTCTAGCTGCTTCACTGCTCATTCTTAATCAGGATACCAGAACATCCCTTTAATTCCTTCTGGGTCAAGAATGAATCCTAAACGTCGGTAAAAATTGACTACATGAGGATCGGCAAATAGAGTAATATTACTGATATCAGCACCTCTCAGTTTTTTAATCGTATACTTCATTAATTCTTTGCCTAATCCTCGATTCTGAAAATCAGGGTCTACCACTACATCCCAAATTGTGGCATTAAAAGCATGATCTGATGTAGCACGAGCAAAACCAATGAGCCGTTTTCTTTGTCCTTTTATTTCCCACATGGATACTACCAAAAAACTATATTGAATTGCTTTTTTGACTTTTCTTAGGGGTCTACGAGCCCAACCAACGCGGTCGCAAAGTTCTTCTAATTCGTACAAATCCAAGTCTCGATCTGTACTGAAGAGGATACGGGATTCAGATTGGCGTCGATCGTCTATATAAGTTAGACCACCTTCAAATCTGGTAGCGGGAGAAACAGCTACATTATCAGAGTTACTAAACAATTTTTTCCAAAAAACCATGCCAATATGGCTACATTATGCTTTATTTTTATAATTGGAGATATTCTTATCATATATCTCAGCTATATTAATCTATTTTAAGCAGCAAAAGTATATCTATAGAGAAAATAAATCAAATATAATCAGCAAAAGCTTATAAATTTATGGATTTATCCTATCTAATCCCCTGGTCACCGTTACTCAGTCGTTTTACGGCGAAGCATGCGGTAACTGCTTTTCCCCAGTCAATGTTAGGATGATGATATGCCAACTATTGATATTCTAGGAGTTCCTCACTCTTACGAGCGTACCCCTGCTCCTGACGAATCTTCCGCCCCTGTTTTAGTTTTTCTCCATGGCTGGCTACTAAGTCGCCATTATTGGCAGCCTTTGATTGAACAGGTAGCAGGAAAATATCCATGTCTAGCTTATGACTTAAGGGGATTTGGAGCTACAAAAATCCCATCTGAGCTAAGTTCTCAAGAGGAGTGTAGCCGTTACTATAATCTAGCTGCCTATGCAGAAGATTTGCACTGTTTATTACAAAATTTAGAGATTGAAAAAGCTTGGCTAATCGGTCATTCTCTAGGGGGAAGTATCGCTCTTTGGGCAGCAGATTCTAATCAAGAAAATATAGAAGGGGTAATTTGTTTGAATTCTGGGGGGGGAATTTATCTCAAAGAGGAATTTGAACGTTTTCGTGCCATGGGCAAAAATTTAATTGCTTATCGTCCTAGTTGGTTAATGTATGTTCCCCTAATCGATTTTTTATTTGCTAGGATGATGGTCGATCGCCCACTGAATCTTCACTGGGGTCGCCAAAGAATTATTGATTTTGTTAGAGCCGATCAAAAAGCTGCTTTAGCAGCGTTATTAGATTCAACCACAGAAACTGAAGTTCATCTATTACCGAGATTAGTTGCTAGTTTAAATCAGCCAGTTTATTTTATAGCAGGAAAAAAAGATAAAGTAATGGAACCGAAATATGTTAAACATTTAGCTAGTTTTCATCAACTTTTTGCTCAAAACAAAAATAATGTTTTTGAAATTGCTGATTGTGGTCATCTCTCGATGTTAGAACAACCAGAAATTGTTGCCTCAATTATTATTAAGATTCTCAAGCAATATCAATAGCATAAACTGACATACAAATATAGCTAATCTGAATTAGAATTAATTAAATTATTCTGGCATTATGTCAAAATAAAATTAACAGATAAGCTTAAATAAAAATTATAAGGAGTTAGTGACAATTAGGAGAAACCCATGCTACACCGCAAGATTTATCAACTCTATCAAGATGGTCGTGAAGTTTCTATTTTCTTGCGGGATCAGCAGCGATGGATAGACAATGGTCGTATTGTTGATTTTGAGGGAGATTTAGTATCGATCCGCTATGAACTCGAAGAAGATGATGAAATTAGCTCTTGGGAAGAAATGGTGAGACTAGAAAGTATTGGTGCCATAATGCAGAAACTAGCATCTGTTTCTAAAAACAATTCAGAAATACTAATTTC
Source organism: Xenococcaceae cyanobacterium (assembly GCA_051439345.1). Lineage (GTDB taxonomy): Bacteria > Cyanobacteriota > Cyanobacteriia > Cyanobacteriales > Xenococcaceae > JASJDJ01. The sequence continues at coordinate 8,814 of JBFRWE010000306.1, read as the reverse complement.
TGATGATTGTCCTCAAGCAGAACAAATACATCCTCATTCTCCAGAAACGAATCAAGAGTAAGGTGATTTCTAGGAAAGGTTATAATAGTTTTAAACAAGATAAATAAAACACTCGGCTTACTTTACCAGTATGTCAAAGCATCTAGGTGGGTTTTTGACTGCCACCACCGATTGATAGTCGGTGAGAGCTAAGTGTGAAACGTGGAGAATCGTGGTTTAACTTGATTCGGAGCATCTGCTTAGTATCTCTCGTATTTTAACCGAGAGAGAAGTCAATGGTAAATTCTTGGCTGGAAATCACTTAACATTGAATCCAAATTAGTGGGAGCGATAAAAATAGATTTCGCTAACAACTTAGATAATAAGTTACTGTTTGTCTAATTCTAAAGATTCAAAAACTGGACAATATCCCTCAGGTATGACTTTAAACCCATAAAGAGGAGAAGATTGATTCCAACAATGCTGATTTCCATAGTACTTGCATATATTACAACAATCAACATCGGTTGATATTTTCCCGTCACTATTTTGAGTGAGGAGTTCTCGTTGGGATAATCCGCGTAAAATTAGCTCTTCTCCTTGCCAGCGAGCTTCCACTAATCCAGTATCTGCAAACTTATTCCAACGAGGATCGCTGTTAATTAAGTCAGGGAGAGTAATAGTAACATAAGAACCAATCTCATTTAACTCCCCTTCATAATGAGTAGGTGGTGGTGTAGCTGGTTGAATAAAGCGATCGCCAATAGGCAATTCCACTAAAGTATTACTAGAAGGAGTATGAAGTTGATAGCGGTTACGAAGTTCCTCTAAGCCAGTAAGTTCTACTAAATAATTAGGAGAACCATGAACAAAAATAATGTGTTGAGGACGTAAATTGTGAATCAACTGGGTTGTATTACGACCGTCACTATGTTCCGCCAAAAGATAAGTATCAATTTCGATATTTTGCAGATTTCTAATTTTGAGAAATTGCTCCTCCTTGGACTTAATGTCTCTCAACGGATGTTCTGGGATTAAAATTAACCAATTATCTTCTTCTGGTGCTAAATATTGGAGCAAATTAGCATTATAATCAACTAGAAGAATGCAAGGCAACTTTTCTGCTCTAAAATTATCTGGGTCTATCAATCTTCTCATGCGAGGACAAACTCGCTCATCCCAAAATAGAGATTGATGTTTGGCAAAATTTTGTACTGAAGCGGGAAATTGATTTAACAATTCTAAATAGAGATCGCAAGCTTGGGCAGTTAGACCATCAACCCAAATATCTAAATCTCTGCCAGTAAACTGGTGGTGGGAACGAAGTAACTTGAGAATTTCTTGACCTAAACCGATGGGGGGTACAGGTAGAAGCACATTTTTACCAGAGGTTAGAGCTTGGTTAATGCGCTCCATCAAGTGTTTTTCTTGTTGACGGCGATGAGGATGGCGGACTGTTCCATAAGTACCTTCGATAATTAAGACATCTGGAGCTAATCCTCGAAAGTTTTCAATAGATAGCCCCTCTACTAGTTGAAAGTTAGAAACAGAAAAATCACCAGTATACATTACCTTGTAGCTTTTTTGCTCTGTTTGATAAGTCAAAACAATTGCTGCTGCACCAGGCAAATGTCCTGCGGGAAACAATTCAGCTTGAAGATTTTCTGCTAAAGCGATCGATGATTGCCAAGGTAAAGGTTGACAGACATCACTAATTTTACTCCCTTTTTGATTTTGCCAATGTAATCCCAGGAGTTTTGCTGTTACCTCACTAGCATATATTGGTATTTGCGGAAAACTTTCGTGAAGTGCCTGGAGACCACGACTATGATCTTCATGAGCATGAGAACAAAAAATTAATTCTGCTGGAGGCTTATTGTCTATCTGTAAAGAATATAAATCTGTTAATCCACAGTCAAGAAGAATACGATGAGGTCCCATCTGCAACAATAAACACACGCCTTCGTCGCTGTGTCCCACACCATAAGGGAGACAAGACAAAGAAGTTGCATTAGTGCTAGATGCTGGACGACGCTTACTCATAACTTTAGCCTTCAAAACCTTCCTGATGGCTATAATTAACTAGCGCGCTTCCATTAGTCAACCCTACTAAGAGACACTCAGCTTAATTATCGCAATTTTTTTAGTTAGTAAGAGACTGAAGCCATAGTAGACTCCTGCATCAGTTTAACAAATCTTGATTAAATCAAGTCAGGGATCGCAGTTAAATTAATCACTACTAAGCCTTGCCTTCTTAAAAATCCTATTTAGAAGTGCATTCTACCAGCGTAGCAAATTACTGATTGTGGCTTGAAGATTTATTTTAACAAGAGATGTTATGAGCTATTGTTCATAACCCAGCGATGCAAAAAAGTTCCCTCACGATTTCTGAACTCCAGCAATTCCAGCAATTCTATTGGCAAGATAATTCTCGTTTAGTGTGCTGAACCATTACCATCGTAATTATCTGAATCATAAAATCCATTTTTAGTACCAAAAAACACAGAAGAGACTAAAAATAAACCAGTCAGGACTAATATGATTAACTTTACATCCATAATTTTTTACTCAAGTTGATTGATCTATTCATTATGATAATGCCAGTCAGCTAATTAAATTATGCAAAAAATCTAATTTTCTGCCCTCAGAGAAAAATCCAAACTGCGGATATGCTAGTTTGGCAGTTGAGAGATGGGAGCAGCAATGGGCAATTCTTCTACCTCAGTTAGTTTTTCTAGCGTCAAACGAGAAGATTGATTACTGCCAGAGAGTCTTTTGAGTAATTTAGGACGAGGATCGTGCATCAAAAAGATAATTTCATCTCCTGGTTGCCACTCTTCGGCAACTTTTGCTATCTGCAAATTTGTTTCTCGCTTAATTAATAAGGGTAAAAGTTCCCCAGAGCGAATTAATGCTTGTAGATGAGCTTGCTGAAAAGAAAATCCTGCCTCTTTAAGAACCGTTATGCCTAACTTAAATTGTCCATCATCAAGATATTTATTCCAAGTTTTGATGGGCAGTTGAGAGACAAAAGCTTGACTAACTTTAGTTTTACTAGTGCCGTTGCTCTCATTATTATGGGGAAATACAGCAAAAACGCGCGGTGGTTGAAATTCTTCAACTGCTCTTTGAGCTAAAACTAGATTAACTTCTCCGTTATTAGTCAAAGCAATAAAAGTACCCATAGATTCAATTCCTGCTTCTTCTAGGACTTCGGGATCGAGGCCACTACTTTGAAATACAGGTAAACCCTCAGCCTCTGCTTTTTTACAATCTTCTGAATCTGTATCAATTAAAACGACGGATTCTCCAGCATCTTGGAATATACGACCGATTAAACGTCCTAAAGAATTACAGCCAATAATTACGGCTCCATTAGCTTCACTAGAAGTAATTTGTAACCATTGAGCAACCCAACGAGCCGTTAAACCTTGAAAAAAGACTGTCATCATGATAGTAAGAAAAACCAAGGCTTTAATGGCATCTCCACCATTAATTCCGTTTTCAGTCAGTAAAATGGCAAATAAGGAAGCAACAGATGCCGAGACAATACCTTTGGGAGCAATCCAAGCGAGAAATAGCTTTTGCCGCCAGTTCATAGAACTATTCCAGGTACATAAGGCAATACTAATTGGTCTGACTATCAGCATAAGAACTAGTACTGCCAAAACACTTCCCCAGCCTAAAGCAAAGACACTATCAATAGAAAGATCGGCAGCGAGCAAAATAAATAACACTGATACACAGAGAATAGTTAATTGCCCTTTAAATCTTTTAAGCAGTCTTTCTTCAGGAATTGATGAAGCTTTGAGCACAATACCTGCAACTACTGTAGCCATCAATCCAGATTCGCCACGAATACTTTGAGATAAACCAAATAAACCCCATAATCCTGCCAGAACAACTAAATTTTTGAGTTCTTCTGATAAAAAAGTTGCTTGTTTGATTAATAAACCAATGAGCCAACCACCAGCTACACCAATGACAGCACCAATTCCCAGGCGTACCATCAACCCACTAAAAATCGCCACAGGAGCAGCACTACTATTCAAAATAGTATCGAGTACAACTACTGCTAAAATTGCGCCCACAGGATCGATTAAGACTCCTTCTCCTTCCAAAAGGGTTGCAACTTGTCGATCGACTCTTACTTGCTTAAGCAGAGGACCAATTACCGTTGGTCCAGTAACTACTACTAAAGAAGCATATAAAAAAGCGATCGACCAGGGAAATTCTGCCAGCCAGTGAGCAGCCATCCCACCACCGATTAAGGTGATTAAAGTACCCAAAGTTACTAGATTACGTAGACTCCCAGAAACTCGACCTAAATCTCTTAACTCTAGATTTAGTCCTCCCTCAAATAAAATAATGGCAACGGCTAAAGCCACTAAGACTTCTAAGCCAACTCCCAGTTCGTGAGGATGAAGAATGTTCAAGCCATCAGACCCAAGTAAAATACCAAAAAGAAGCAAAAAAACGATGCTGGGTACTTTAAAATATTCACCAGAGACTTGGGCCGTAATGCCTGCCAGAACAGCGATAACTATTTGTAGGGTAAGTTCAAAAGATCCTTCCATAAGCTAAGTTTAAGTTTGCGTTCTGTGCAGTTCTATTAAAATCTGAAGATTAAATATCGAAATAATCAAACGAACTAAACTAGTCATTTCGCGTATTTTAACATTTGAATTATGATGACGATTGACAAAGATTACAGCTTTCTTAATACCCTAACTTTTAATGAGCAAAAAAAGTAGCATTGATTAGAGACAATAAAAAAATAAGCATTGACCAATTCTTATTTTGGTGTTGCTTAATAATGTAGATATGATATGAAGTCTGAGCAGAGTAAGCAAGGGAGCAATCAAAAATTTTTGAAAATTTTTGTTTGACAAAGTGTTTGTGTTGTAATCTCCAAGAGAATCAGCAACACCATTATTTTTGAATAACTAGGACAATAAAAATCTGGATTACTTTTGGTTATGCCATATCATCAAACTTTTTTGTGGGGACGTTCTCAAAACAAATTGCGCCAGGAAGAGAGATGGCTAGAATCTTTTTGTCTTATTGGTTTATTTTTAGCAGCCTTGATTCTTTTTGTCGTTAATTTAGGTAGTTTACCTTTACTAGACTCTCAAGAAGCTACCATAGCTCAGGTAGCTAAAGAAATTGGTCAAGCTCCTGAAGATTTTCGGAATTGGTTGTTTCCTACTCTATGGGGCAGTCCTTATGTGGAGAATCCTCCTTTGGTGCATGGATTGATCGCCATAACTTATCTACTGGGGGGAATAAATGAGTTTACAACTCGTTTGCCTGGAGCTATGCTAGCTTCGATTTCTGTCTTAATTGTTTATAGTATTGGTCGCGAAATTTTTGTAGCTCGCACTCCTGCTTTGTTTTCAGCTTTAGTTTATTTGACTTTATTGCCAGTAATTCACCAATCCCGCTTGGCAATGCTTGATGCACCACTACTTTGTTTTGAATTGTTGACAATTTGGGCAATTCTCAGGTCGCGTCGTGATTTACGTTGGACATTATTGGCAGGAATGGGTTTGTCCGCATTATTTTTAACCAAAAGTATAATAGGGTTATTTTTAGCGATAGTAATTCTTTTATTCTTATTTTGGGATACTCCTCGTTTAATTAGTTCTTTTTATCTTTGGATTGGTCTTTTCTTAGGAATAGTTCCTGCTCTTGCTTGGTATATAGTCCATTGGTATCAGTATAAGTTTTTGCCCAGGGAGTTTTTTTGGCAATCACTATATCTGACTCAAAGCCAGGAGCATTCCTTGGATTACTATTTCTTGGCATTACTTAAATGTCCGTTACCTTGGTTGATTTTTGCTCTTTATGGGTTAAAACTAGCTTGGTCAAACCAGCATTGGGGATGGGCAAGGTTAATCTTAGTCTGGAGTGGAGTTTGTGTTATTACGACATCTCTAATGACCAGTAATTTTTCCTGGTACGCTATTTCTATTTATCCTGTCATAGCTTTAGCTACAGGAATGCAACTTGACCAAATTCGCCATTCACCTAGCAATACTATTTATCCTCGCTCTTGGGCTATGGCATTTGGGTTGATGGCTGGATTTACTCTTTGTATCGGCTTATATTTTGTCTGGAAAAATTCTCTCGATCTTTCTCTAATTCTGATTTTTATTTCTCTAATATTAACTTTGGGCGTAACTACATTTTTATTAGCTAAAGGCGATCGACAATTTATTAGTTTGTTATTTTGGGGAATGTATGTTTCTCTCTTTTTATTAATTAATTCTTCTCATTGGATTTGGGAACTCAAGCAAGATTATCCTGTTAAACCAGTTGCTGCCATGATTCAAAATCATGTACCCCATCAAAAACTAGTTTATACTTCCGATACTAATACCCGCCCCTCACTAAGTTTTTATAGTGAACATTCAGTTGTTCCTGCTTCTCCAGCAACTTTAGCAGAGCGTTGGAACCAGTTGGTAAAGCCTTTCTTTTTAGTCGATCGTCCAACCTTAGAAAAGCTTGATTTCCAAGATGTTCAAATACTTAACCAATTTAAAACTGATACTCATAATTGGTTACTGATTACTAAGAATTAAAAAGAATATTCATCTTGGTCGGGGAAGTAAAGGGTAAATTCAGTACATCAAAGATAAAAATTCATTGAGTTGGGGGGGGTTATGGAGGAGCGAGAATCTTACTTGGTTTCCAATTTTTTCCTCACCTAACCCGCGCCAAAAGAGATCGATCTTTTTTCAAAAGTTCTTCTCTCTAAAGATGTTACACTTTTCTCAATGATCATAAATAGTTACCACTTAGCAGCAGCATCTAATCTGTTAACTGTTTAATAGGTTATCCTGTTCTATTCAACCTCTTCCTCATCTAATTGTCTGAGATGAATATGTTTTCTCCCCAAAGTTATTTCAAACTCATCTCCTTTTTGTAGACCCATTTTTTTAGTGTATGCAGAGCCAATTAGAAGATTACCATTAGATTGTACGCTAATACGATAACTAGCAGATCGTCCTCCTCTACCATGACCATTAGCACTACTATCTAACTCAATCCCTTCTGCATCAATAAGTGCATTAAGGAACTTCATCATATTAACTCGTTCTACACCATTTTTTGTCACGGTGTAATAACCACACTCTCTTGCTTTTTCTTCTTTACTGAGATTACCTAGCTCTTTTACTTTGCTAAGTAACTCTTGACCTATTAAAGGTTCAGGTTGGTTTGTTTTTGCCATCAACTTAAACTGAAACTGATTAATTTGTTAGGGTTATAGACCAGCTATTTTGTCTTTATTGCTTCAAAGACAATAATATCTTACTTGAGTATCTATACATAAAACTATATTACACTTAACAAGTATATTTAATTAAATTTTAATTTGGATTAATTCAGGATAATAATAAGCTATTAACGCTAAATCTGATCGAAAAATATGGAGATATTTACTAAATTTTAGGACGATGAAAGAGAGAAAATGAAGTTAACAACTCGCGGACACTATAGTGTCAAAGCATTGTTAGACCTTAGTTTACAATCAGAACATGGACCAACATCAGTAAAAGCAATAGCTCAACGTCAAGATTTACCTGCTCCTTACTTAGAAAAGTTGCTAATTGAAATGAGACGTGCTGGTTTAGTTAAATCAATAAGAGGAGCGCAAGGAGGTTATCAATTAGCATTTAAACCTAATCAAATTTCTTTAGGTCAAATTTTAGCAGCAGTAGGAGAAACTATTGAACCTTTATCTCGCTACAGTCCTGATACAAATATGGCAGAAGATTGGGTAACATTTAGTTTATGGCAAAAGTTGCATGAAAAATTAAAAGAAGCATTATATAGTATTACTCTGGCAGATTTATACTATGATGCTCGCAGTTGGCAAGCAGCTCAAGGAGAGGAAAATAATTTTATTGTTTAAAAAATTAACGGAAAAGTCAGCATGTTTTAACTACTTAATACTTTTATTTGATTGTTCTCGTTTATGTGTTAATTTCTTTTGATAATTGAATTAATAGTGAGAATAGCAGAAAACCCAGCCAAGATTTTACTCCTAGCTGCTTTTTGGGATTATTTAATTGGCGATCCTTGGCGTTGGCTTCACCCAGTACAAGTAATGGGTTGGATAGTTAAAAACTATACTAATTGGCTAATTAATTTATGGAAGCAAAAATGGCAGCGACGTTTAGGGGGAATTGTTCTAGGTTTAGGATTAATTATTGGCAGTGGACTATGGGGTTGGCTAGTTATTCACATAGCGCATCAAATTAATACTTGGTTGGCAACAGGATTAGAAGTAATTATTTTAGCTAGTTGTTTTGCGGGTAAAAGTTTGCGTGTAGCAGCAGTAGATGTTCTTCAACCAATAAGTTCGGGAGAGCTAAAAATGGCTCGCTCCCGCTTAAGTTTATATGTTGGTCGTGATACAGAAAATCTTTTGGAGCCAGAAATACTTAGGGCAATTTTAGAAACGGTAGCTGAAAATGCGGTAGATGGAGTAACAGCACCGTTATTTTATGCTATTTTAGGAGCTTTTTTATCAGGAATAGGTAGTGTTCCTCTAGCATTAGGTTACAAAGCTGCTAGCACTCTTGATTCGATGATTGGCTATCGCCGTGAACCTTATACAGATTTGGGTTGGTTTAGTGCGCAATTAGAAGATCGTCTAACTTGGATGCCCTGTCGTTTGACAGTATTAACTTTAGCTTTATTTTCAGGAAAACCAAGACAAGTTTTGTCTATCTGTCGTCGAGATGCCCTTAAAGATCCTAGTCCTAATTCTGGTTGGAGTGAATGTGTTTATGCTGCAATTTTGGGAGTACAGTTGGGAGGTATTAA
>JBFRWE010000305.1:0-15577 GCA_051439345.1 Xenococcaceae cyanobacterium | reverse complement strand
GCGCATCAGGGGACTTGACTCAACGCAAATTAGTACCAGCGATATATCAACTCAAAAAAGAAAGAAGACTAGCACCAGAAACCACCATTGTTGGTGTAGCTAGAAGAGATTGGAGTCACGAATATTTTCGGGATCATCTGCGTATAGGCATCGAAGAATTTAGTGACGGCATTGGTAACGAAGAATTTTGGCAAGGTTTTGCTGAAGGTTTGTTTTACTGTTCTGGGAACATGGATGAGCCAGAAAGTTACCAGAAATTGAAAGCATTTTTGAGCGAATTGGATGGGAAAAGAGGAACAAGAGGGAATAGGGTCTTCTATCTCTCTGTTTCTCCTAAATTCTTTAAACCAGCCCTCAAAAATCTGGGTGCAGCCGAAATGCTCAAAGACCCAATTAAAAATAGGTTGGTAATTGAGAAGCCTTTCGGTAAAGACCTTAGTACCGCCAAATCTCTCAACAAAGTGGTGCAGAAAGTTTGCCAAGAACAACAAGTTTACCGCATTGACCACTACCTAGGGAAAGAAACAGTTCAAAATATTTTGGTGTTCCGTTTTGGGAATGCTATTTTTGAACCTTTGTGGAATCGTCAATTTGTCGATCATGTCCAAATTACTGTAGCGGAAACCGTTGGTGTAGAAGAAAGGGCTGGCTATTACGAAACCTCTGGCGCGCTACGAGATATGCTGCAAAACCACTTGATGCAACTGTTTGCTATTACAGCAATGGAAGCACCTAACTCTTTAGATGCAGACAGTATTCGTAATGAAAAGACCAAAGTATTACAAGCTACTCACGTAGCCGATCTCAATAATTTAGAGCGATCGGCTATTCGGGGTCAATACTCTCAAGGCTGGATGAAAGGTAAACCAGTTAAAGGCTATCGCCAAGAAGAAGGCGTAAACCCAGAATCTACTACTCCTACTTTTGTCGGTTTAAAATTAATGGTAGATAACTGGCGTTGGAAAGGCGTACCTTTCTATCTACGTACTGGTAAGAGGATGCCCAAAAAAGTAACCGAGATTTCCATTCATTTTCGCGAAGTTCCTCTGTTAATCTTTAAATCTGCTGCTCAACAGGCAAGTCCGAATGTTCTCAGTATGCGAATTCAGCCCAATGAAGGTATTTCTCTTAAATTTGAAGCGAAAATGCCAGGACCCGATTTACGGACTCGCACCGTTAATATGGACTTTAGTTATGGTTCTTCTTTTGGTATGGCAACGGCTGATGCTTATCATCGACTATTACTAGACTGTATGTTGGGAGATCAAACCTTGTTTACCCGTGCCGATGAAGTAGAAGAAGCTTGGCGGGTAGTTACTCCGATCTTAAATGCTTGGGAATCTCCCAGCGATCCCAGTTTAATGCCCCAATACGAAGCAGGAACATGGCAACCCACAGAAGCAGAATTTATGATTAACCGTGATGGTCGTCGCTGGCGAAGACTGTAGCTATTAGTACATTTAAATGAATGACAACCAATCATAATTAGTAAAGAGTCAAGAGAGACAAATGGCAACTACACAATCCCCTCCCGTCGTTTCTTTACAAGCACCCAAAGATGTTTCGATCGAAGAAATAGAAGCAGAACTACGTCAAATTTGGCAGAGTTATGGTTCTGATGAAGAAGGTGCTGCTGCAATCAGAGCAACAACTTTTAGTTTAGTAGTTTATGAACCCGATGGCACACAGCAACTACTCGCTTCTTTAGGTTTTTATAGAGGTCCTATTGATGGCATTGCTGGACCTCGCACAGAATCAGCGCTCAAAGCAGCCCAAAAAGCTTATGGAATGGAAGTTAATGGCAAATCCAATCCCCAGCTATTGAGTAAATTACATGAAGAATTTGTCAAAGCCAAAACTGAAGACAAATTAACCACCGAAAATAAAACCGCAGCCATTAACTATTCGCCCGATTTAGATACTGGCGGACTAGCAGATGCGATCGCTTCTTCTAATCCTTGTCGTATAATTACTCTGTGTCCTACTTTGGGAGAAGATGAAGGGGTTAAAGCTCAAGTTTCTGCTTACTGTCCCATCAACAAACAAAATAAAAATACTCTAGTTTGTTGTGAGTATATTACCCTTAGTGGTACAGCAGAAGCTTTAGAAAGAATTGGGGGAATTATCTCAGAATTAATGATTAGCGATCTGCCTAAATTTATTTGGTGGAAAGCTACTCCTCCCTCTGAATATCCCTTGTTTAAACGTTTATCAGATGCTAGTGACAGTCTGATTTTAGACTCTAGTAGTTTTATCCACCCAGAAGCCGATCTAATTAGTGTTAGCCAATTGCTACAAGAGACCTTCGCTATAGCCGATCTCAACTGGCGTAGACTAGCACCCTGGCAGGAACTAACAGCAGAGGCTTTCGATCCTCCTGAAAGACGGGCTGATATTTATGAAGTAGATAAAGTTACTATTGACTACGAAAAAGGTAATCAATCCCAAGGGTTAATGTTTCTCGGTTGGATTGCTAGTCGTCTTGGTTGGACTCCTGTTAGCTATAGCTTAGAAGGAGGTGATTACGATATTCGCCGAGTTAAATTTACCGATGACAAGCAACGAGAAATTGAAGCAGAATTAGCAGGAATTCCCACGGCGGACTGGGGCGATATTCCAGGAGATTTGATTAGTTTGCGTCTAAGTTCTACTAATTTAGATGCTGACTGTTGTACTGTCTTGTGTTCTAGTACTACTGGTTGTATGCGCATGGAATCAGGAGGCGGAGCGCAATCTTGCTATATCGAACAAGTAACACCTATGGTCGATCAAAAAACCGAAGATTTACTCGGTCAACAATTGCAACGTTACGGCAGAGAAATGTTGTATGAAGAGAGTATGGCAGTTACCTATCAGATTCTTCAGTTAGCAGATAGTTAATAGATGATATTTGTAGGGGCGAATGGCCATTCGCCCCTACGATATTATTACGGTTGTCCCTCAACTGGTGACTGGTTAAATCCGCGTTTTTGTAACATTTCCCGAGCATCTTTACCTGGTCTGTAGTTATAGCCAAAGCCAGATTGCTCGTCAATTATCTGGGGAGTAAGTAAAACAATTACTTCTGCTCGTTCGTTGGTTTTGCTATTGCTTCTAAACAAAGAACCAAGCAAAGGAATATCCCCTAATATTGGCACTTTAGAAACGGTTGTCCGTTCTCCATCCTGGATAATACCAGAGAGAATTAAGGTCTGACTATCTCGCAGCCTTAACAAGCCAGAATTTAACTCTCGATTACTCAATAAGTTAAGCCTATTGACAGCACCAGCACCACTATCAAAGTCTTGGGTTGCTCCTACCGAGGTTATTTTAGGATTAACAGAGAGAGAAACAAAACCATTGTCATCAATTTGTTCAATATTGACATTAAGAGTCAATCCAGCCTCTCCAATAACGGGAGTAATCGTTCTAACTCCGCTTTCTGAATCGATATCAGTCTCCACACTCTCAACAATATTTTGCACCAGTTTGACTGTGGCTTCTTGTCCTTCTTGTACTACTAATGTGGGATCGGTCAGAATTTTAGCATTTCCACTGGTAACTTGAGCGCTTAATGACGCAAGGAATTTTTTAGGATCGAGGGGATTTTTTATTGGTGGAGTAATAAGACTAGAATCAACAGGAGATCTGCCTGGCGTACTCTCACCAAATCTTAAAGTTGCTACTCCATTATCTTGAGTAAAGAAAGTATCATTAACTCCGAAGGAGAAACTAGTATTAAATTGATCTATATTCCTCAAATTAACGTCAACAACTTTAACATTGACTGCTACCTGACGACGACGAGCATCTAGTTGAGTAAGAAAGTTAGTAGCTATTTCTACTTTACGGGGTTCCCCAATCAGGGTGATAGAATTTAGTCTGTCATCGGTAGCTATCCGCAATCCTTTGAGTAAAGCAGCAGAAGTAGGATCATCTTCTTCATCTAAACCGTCTCTTAGATTTTCTAACTGAGCAGGTCTTTCTGTCCTTTGGGAAACTCTACCAGTTTCTGGATCGATTATTTCTTCTACTTCAGTAGTTAATCTTTCTCCTTCTGCCCCGTGACTAACCAGAATTAGAGCAGCATTTTCTGCTTTTACTTGATTCAGGCGGAAGGTTCTAGTTATTAAGTTACGGGCTTGATATGGTAACTTTGTACCGACATAGATAGTGTTACCTTTACGGTTTGCACTCATTCCCGAAACTAAGAGTACAGAATTAAATACTTCTTGTACTGGTTCATTTTCTAGATCGAGAGAAATAGTTTTTTCTTGGTTTTCTTCGTCTCCAAAGTCATCTTCTCCCACATTGCCAGTATCGGTAAAGATTAAATTCAAACCAGCAGAGCGAGCCAACAGAGATAATACTTCTCTAACTGGAGCATCTCTCAATACTAAGCGAGGAACCATCGCTGCTGAACCTAAATCAATTATTTCAGGACTAGCATTGATATTAGAAATAGATATATCTCCCACAGGAGGAGCAACGGCTCTAGGTAAATAGCGTCGATTATTTTGGACTGGTCTGCGGTGATTATCCGCAATATTGTCTTGACCAATGTTGTCTTTGTCACTAATCACAATTTCTGGATTGGGAACTAAAACATTAGAGTTTTGTGTGCCAGGGTTGCTATGTCTAGGAGCAGAATAAACTTTTTCTTTTTGTCCTGGTAACTGAGCTAGAATACCTTTGAAGCCAGATTTCAGCTTAGTTAGTGTTGCTTGAAAATAACTTTGTTTAACTTTAGCATCAGGAGTTAAGCTGAGGACAATTTCTCCTTCTTGCTCTTGTAAAGTTGGTTGGACAGCGACTCCCTTGTCTCCAGAAATAGAAATTTGCGTATTATTTTTATCTACCTGACGTACTTCTATCTCTGTGATGCCTGGAAAGGGATTTTTTTGGTGAAAGTTCTTTCCTTGAGCTAGCTTTAGCTCCGTATTAATTAGATTAGCTTCTAGGCTATTATCTTCCCTGACAGTAAAAAAAGAAGAATTATTTCCTATTTTTTCTGCTGTCTTTAGTCTCAATTCAATACCGTTATGGGTAGAGTTTAATTTAACTCCAGCAATTTGACGATTAGCTGCTTTAGATGGATTGGCTACCCAAAAAATTAAAGCTGCGGTAGTTAAAAATCTAATTTGATTGTAGTAATTATTCACAGTTCACTCCTTAACCTAATACCTAATACCCTTCGGGTTCAGCACTTTTCTTAAGTCGGGAAACCCTCCCACCGCAAGTGCTTCACCTAATACCTATTCCTCTTCGTTTGCCTGTTTCTCTGCCTCTCTCGCCTTCAGAAGCTCTTGCTGGCTCAAAGGTAAAATTGCATCTATGTTCAATCTAGTTTTGAGCGTAGTAGCTTCAGTAGGAATCAAGGCTTTTTGGCTGAAAGATAAAACTACTGGTGCTTTTTTGCTAACTTGTGAACTATAGTCTTTGACAATTAGAAGTGGTTGCAATCGCTCAAGATCGTTCAAAATTGCTTGAGTTTGACTAAAACTGCCTTCAATTTCTAGGGAAATACTTTTACGTTTTAGTTTGCCATTTACTGCACTACCTAATGAGCCATCTTGAATAACTGAAATTTGGCTATCTGGACGGTAGTTGATCATTTTTGCCCCTCTAGCAGTGACAAAACTATTAATATCTATTAATAAAGTTTCTAAGTCATTGGCATTAGTAAATAAAGCGATAACTCTGGATTTAAGGGCTTTTTTATCTTGCAATTGTTTGTTTAAGTTAGTAATTTGTTCATCCAAATCTCCTGACTTAATTTTGTCTAGTTGCCCTTGTTTCTCTTCTACTTGGGTTTTAACTTGTTTGTAGCTTTCTTTAGCAGGGGCAACCATATTCATAAAAATATAAATAGCTCCAGCTATGCCAACCACAGCAAGAGCAATACCACTAATCATGGGGGTAAAAGTAATCCCAAATACTTCGGGATAATCTGCACCCAAACTTTGCTCGTCATCACTGAGAAAATCTTCAGCTAATGTCATGTTTAAATAGCTCCTTTACGCTCTAGAGTTTTGAGTCGAGTTACTAACCCAACAGAACCTTTTTTTTCTAATTCCCGCATTAGTTTAGATGCGGGAACATTACTGAGGCGAGTGGTAATTCGGTATTTAACGCCTTGGGCAAAATTGACAGAAACATCATCGGGAACTTCATTTTCTATATTGATCGCAAAATTAGCTAAATTGGCATTATTCAATTTAGTTTGCCCTCCACTAAAAAAAGGAGAACGCTGCATAAACAGTACAAAGTCATTGACATCATCGTAGGAACGAGCAATACCCGCCATAGTTAATTGGATGTTGTTTCCTGAACCACTTTGTTGGATGGAGTCAATTTGTACTCCAGGAGGCATACGTTCACCTACTTCCAGTAAAATTGCTGACCAAGGCTTAATTTGGTCGAATACAGTCACTAAAGCTTTAGTTTCCCGATCTATGGCATCAATTTGAGCCTTCATATCTTTAATGGTCTGATTTTGATTGCCAATTCTCGCAATTTCTGCATCTATCTCTTGAATTTTTTGTTCTGCGTCTGCTTGCTGTTTTTCGAGCGATTTAACCTGCATAAAAGTAAGTGCAGGTAGTAAAACAGCAGCGATCGCCCCGGCAATAATTGGTATTTTGGTATTTATAGGCTGGGAAGTCTTAGCGACAGCAGCAGGAGTGTTTTCGGTTGGCGTCAACCCTCGATCTTTAAGAAAGTTAATGTCTAAACTGTACATAAAACCTAAACCTCCCGCATTCCCAAACCTAAAACAATGCCCAAACCAGGTCGTTTAAAGGTAGTAATGTCGTCATTAACTTCTAAGGCTAATGCTGTAACAGGATCGATTTGCATAGTTGGTATATTTAGTCTTTGAGTAAAAAATTCGTCAATTTGCCCAATTCCCGCTCCAGGTCCCGCTAACAGAAGTTGAGCTACTTCTAAGTCTTCACTTTGGTTTAAATAAAAATTAATAGAGCGACCAAGTTCATCGGTTAACTCTCCCAAAATTTTCAACAATGCAGACATGCCTGGATTCAGTTGAGATGTTGCTGTGTCTTCAGTAGCAGTTATTAAACTCATCTCTTGAAGTAAATCGGTATCTCTAGAAATAGGTAATCCCATAGCTTCAGAAAGCTCGGCACGCATTTGATAAGTACCAATAGGAACTGTTCGTGAAAATTGAGGTACTCCCTCGACAATAATGGCAATTTCTGTACTATCAAATTCAAGATCGACTAGTACCACTGCTTCTTTAGAACCAAATTGTCTTAGCTGCTCTCTAATAGTTCTAATTAGGGCAAAGCTATTGATTTCTAAGACATCAATCTGTAAGCCTGCTTGTTGAAAAATTTCGAGATATAGATCGGTAACTTCTCTTCTGGTAGCTACTAGTAAAACATTAACCTTTTCAATACCATCCTCATCCATAAAGTAACCAAGCTTTAGGTAATCTAAATCTACTTCCTCTCGCGGATAGGGAAGATATAAACTAGCTTCATGAACTAAAACCATATCCCGCAATTCTTGCTCATCTAATTCTGCTGGCACAGGAATAATGCGGATGATTGCTTCCCTCATGGGAACTGCTGTAGCTACATTTTTAGCACTAATTCTATTTTCTTTAAGGGTTTCTTTAATCAGTTCTGCCAAAGTCAAGGAATCAACAATCTGACCATCTTCATAGACTCCTTCAGGAACTTCTTTAGATACATTTTTGATTAACTTATATTGTTGTCCTTGTTTGCTCATCTGAGCAACATTAATTTGCTGGGGATTAATTTCTAAGCCAATACCACCGCCTTTAGAACCCAAAAAACCAGTTAAATTATTTAACATATATACATTCCCAATAGATCATTACTTAATAGCTTGAAATTCTGATTTTCTGCACTAATTTTATGAATTGCAACCTCTAATTTAAGAGATATTTTTCAATTTATTCAAATAAGTTATTAGTTTTTATTAATTTAACTTTTCTCTTGTCATTTACTAAATTGTAGGTTAAAGAATTTCTGGATTTAATTTTATTTATCCTTGATACTGTAGGACATTGTAGCTGCTAAAATATCTTTTTAAGATAAGTGGTTATACCGAAAATTTTTCCTTTAATTTATATTATTCTAGACAAGAATACTTAAGTAGAGATGCTTTTTCTCTCTTAATTGCTTTACTATCTTTTTTGAACTAAAACTAATCTAATTTAAAACGATGTTGACTAAAATAAGATCCAGTTTCCTGCTATTTTTGGGTTTATCTCTAAGCTTATTATGGGGATGCAATTCTAGTTCATCTTCTACCAATAACAATGAACTGGAATTTTGGACAATGCAATTAAAGCCTAAGTTTACCCAATATTTTGCTCAAGTCAATACTAGTTTTGAAACAACTAATCAAGATTTAAAGATTAGATGGGTAGATATTCCTTGGTCAGCGATGGAAAGTAAAATACTAACTTCTATTTCAGCAAAAACATCCCCTGATGTAGTTAACTTAAATCCTAACTTTGCTTCTCAGTTAGCTACTCGTAATGCTTGGTTAGATCTAGATCGAGTAGTTTCTACTCAAATACAACAACGATATCTACCTAAAATTTGGCAAGCAAGTAGCATTGAAATTTGTCAAGATAATACTTGTGAGGTTTCCACCTTTGGTCTTCCTTGGTATCTCACTACTAGAGTAACTATTTACAATCAAGAATTATTAAAACAAGCTGGTATTACTAAGCCACCATCAACTTATGCTGAACTTGCTCAAGTAGCCAAACAAGTCAAAGCAAAAACGGGAAAATACGCCTTATTTGTTACTTTTGTCCCTGAAGACTCAGGAGAAGTTCTAGAATCTTTTGTCCAGATGGGAGTGGAATTAGTTGATGAGGAAGGAAAAGCTGCTTTTAATACTCCTGCTGGAATTGCTGCTTTTCGTTATTGGGTAGATTTATACAAACAGGGGTTATTACCGCCAGAAGTTTTAACGCAAGGACACCGCCACGGCATTGATTTGTATCAAGCAGGAGAAACCGCCTTACTATCTTCTGGGGCAGAATTTTTAGAAGCTATTTCTAATAATGCACCAACTATTGCTGCCGTGTCTGCTGCTGCCCCTCAAATTACTGGAAAGACTGGGAAAAAAAATGTGGCAGTAATGAATTTAGTTATCCCTCAAGATACGGATAAACCAGAACAAGCTGTGGAGTATGCTCTTTATGTTACCAACACAGCCAATCAATTAGCTTTTGCTCAAGAGGCTAATGTACTTCCTTCTACAGTAGAAGCTGTAGAACAATATATTCAAGCATTAGAACAAAAAGAAACTACAACACCAGTAGAACAAGCCAGAAAAATTAGCGCGCTGCAACTGAAAGAGGCAGAAGTATTAATTCCAGCGATGAAAAATATTAACTTTTTACAAAAAGTAGTTTACGAAAATTTACAAGCTGCCATGCTAGATGAAAAAACTATAGAACAAGCTGTTGCTGATGCAGTCCAAGAATGGGATGATTTTTAGTTATTGGTTATTGGTTATTAGGGCGATCGCTCTAACTACTAACTACTAACTACTCCCTCAAGGATTTCTATTCTATGGGTACGGTGAAATGAAATTGGCTACCTTGATTTTTTCCTTCTGAAGTTGCCCAAATTGTTCCGCCCATATTGTTGACAATGCGACGACAAATAGCTAAGCCTAACCCTGTCCCGCTAGCAGTACGTCGTAAAAACCTTTCTTCTTGAGAAAAACGTTGAAAAATTGTTTCCAGCTGGGAAGGTTCAATTCCTCTCCCTGTATCAGTAATAATAACTTCTAGCATGGAAGGAAGAGGGCAGGAAATCTCTGATAGAGAAGGCTCTAATTCTTGGTGACAGAGAATATTACTATTAATACTCATAGTAATCATTCCTTCTGAGGGAGTAAACTTACAGGCATTACTGAGTAGTTTAGTGACTACTTCTACTAATCCTTCTGCATCTGCTAATACAGAAGGTAATTGATGGGGCAAATCTACTCTAATTTCAGGTAAATCCTCACCCTGATACATAGTGTGTATTCTTTGTAGAGCAAGCTCAATAATATAGTTTATTTGTACTGGCTCTGGACGGCGGTAAGGATTGCCTGTTTCTAGCTTAGATAGGGTTAAAAAATCTTGAATTAATTGTCTTAGTCTTTCTGCATCACCCAAAGCAGTATCAAGCATTACTTGCAGCAATTCATCGGGCATACCTGGTTCACTAGCCAGGCTTTCGAGGAAAATAAGAATAGTAGATAAAGGTGTTCTTAACTCATGTCCGACGATCGCAATTAAGTTACTCTGGATGCGTTCCATGGCTTCTAACTGGGCGTTAAGCTCAATTAACTCATAATAGGCACTAGCTTGAGCTAAAGCGACTCCTACTTGAGTAGCGATCGCTTCTACTAAAGCAATATCTTCTTTGTGCCACTGATAAGCTTCTTCTCCGCCGTAGTGTAACTCCAACATGCCTAAGAGTCTTCCTTGATAGCGAATAGGCACAAGTAACCAAGCCCTAATCGCTGTTTGTTGAATAATTTTTTGCAGAGAGAAATCGTTTTGTAAATAATTATTTTGTTTTACATCATCGATCGCTAAGGGAGAATTGGAAGCTTGGGCTGCTAAAAAGAGAGAATTTTGGGCTATTTGCCATGTTTGCCCATATAAAGAAGGCATTTGCTCCCAAACATACTCATACTCAATTTTGACTTCATTTTCTTGAGAGTCTAAACGATAAAGCAAACAACGACATTGAGGAAACAGTTTTCCTAACTCTTGTACAGTTATCTGCAAAATTTCTTGAGGATTGAGAGAACTGCGTAAAGCGGAGGTAACGGTATTAATTAATCTTTCTTTTCTTTCTCCTAAAGCAATAACTTTATAGGCTTTAAGTAATTTATATTGACCTGCTTGTAAATAGGTAATAAGACGTTGAGCAAAAATACCTAAATCTACCGAATGAGATGTCAACAAACAAGCTTTCGTTGGTGTTTTCGTTGTTAGAGTATAAAGCCGTTGTACCTGTTCTATTTTTGGTACTAGTTCGGGACGATAACTAATAATCCGCTTGAGTAGCCAGTTAGCAGCAGCCTGACAAATCTGTCGATCGAAACTCCATAAACCTTCAAATCTTTGCCCTTGTTCAATGGGAGTTGCGATGTTGTCTTGTAAAGATTTTTCATACCCTACCAAACAGGCTGTATATTGCTCTCCTAATATTACTAGCTGTCTTTCCTTCACTAGATGATCTGAAGATTCTAAGGCGATCGCTTCATAATTCTTATTATCCTCGATCGTCCAATCAGATTCTTCTTCTGGTGCTGCGAAAATATATACTTGGTCTGTCCTTTGTGCTATTTTTTCATAGCGACGAATATCTCTGCGGAAAAATCTCTCTTGCTGATAATTGGCAATAACCAGAGGTACATCATCTCCAGCTAACACTAAGTCTTCCATCGCACGAGTCAGGGCTACCAAGGAAGACTTAAAGTAAATTTGGGAACGTATCTCTGGAAAATCTGCTAATAAATCTTGAAGCAGAGAATTAGAAATGCTCATTGAGCTTTAGTATTTATGGTTTAGGGCTATTAGATGATTTTTGCTCTATATAACAGCAGTATTGGGATCGATTTCTTAGGTAATTGGCATGATATTCACACCATGTCTCTCAATATAAAATAAGAAACGCAAAATTAAGATTTTATTATTGTCACCATAAAGACAGACTACACGATTTTGTTACCAATCTGGTAGCCATTAAGCTAGGTACTTGTGCTTATTTATATCTTGCAGTACCCTGTATTTATCCCTGAGATTATGGGTTTACAACCCCGTGCTTTAGAGCAAAGCGGAGGGCGGGCGAGTATATCAAAGGTTTAAATCTCTTTACCTTGAATAGCGAATATTCGTAATTACTAAGCTTGGACTCACCTAAGTTGCCTATTCCCTCTTGCCTATTGCCTTGACCAGAATTGAAGAATGCAGTTTAAATGCGTCTAAGCTTAGCTTATTTAGTTCAGACCAACAAATAAAACTAAAAGTTAAAGGAATGCTTTAAAGAACAAGGCTTGAAACTCTTGTTGTTGTCGGCAAACACTCATCAACCTTGATTCTGTCTAAAACTGCTTTTTTCAGGGAAGTTGCTTGGAAAATAGCCCCTCTTAAATCAGCACCAGTTAAGTTAGCTCGTTCTAAGTTAGCTTCTGTTAAATTAGCGTAACGAAGATCTGCATAACTCAGATTAGCTTTCTTTAGATCTGCCCCTTGTAAATCTGTTTTGTACAAACGAGCTACTCTTAAGTCTGCATCAGCTAACAATGCTTGATTCAAATTAGCGTAGCTAAAATCAGCACGAATTGCGATTACTTGATTAAGCAGACTATTAATTAAGGTTGCTTTGGTTAAATCTGCTCGCCACAAGGTTGCTCCTGTTAGAATGCTTTCGCTTAAATTGGCGTCTTTTAGTATACTAAGCTCTAAGTCAGTATTAGCTAAGTTAGCACCCCAGAACTTAATTCCTGGTAAATTTACCTCGCTTAAGTTGATACTTTCAAGATCTACCCAACTGAAATCTCGCTGACCAGATTTGTACCTTTCCTGGAGTTGATAAGCATCAATAGTCTCTATTTTATATTTTTTCCAATACAAGCTATACATCCCGTTTTTAAATTCTAATATGACTCAAAATAGTTGAAAATATAGATAATCCCTGATTAAATGCTATTGCGCAGCAAAATAATCATTCACCAAAAGTTGATATTATTTTTGTTTAAGGGAGGCATTAGCCAGCATTAAACATCTTTCGCCTTCAAAAGTGAGAAATTAAACTAAGGGGCCAGGAAATAGCCTTTGTTCAAAGACAAGCTTAACCTTTAAAAAGTTAGATAAAAACAGCTATGGGTAACTTTAACCTTGGCTGTGAAGCTGTAAATAGCTTTAAAACAGTATTTCTTACTATATGTCAAGTATTATAGCAAGATTTGTTACAAAAAATAAATTTTTATTAATTTTAAGCATTTTTGTCTTGACTTATCCTCAAAAATAAAGCTAGACAATGAGGTACTTTTAAGGCTACAAGGATTATAAGAATTCAAGCTATGGCAATCGTCAATCATTTGTGAGAAAGTGAGAGCGGATTGCTCGCGTGAGCAAGGTGCTTCACACTACAATTTTTTTCATAAATCATTCCTGATTGCTATATATTTCTCGAAAATTTATTCACTACAAAAATTAGAATTGCAATGCTTGCTATTTTGCTTTTACTTTCTTTATTAGCTCTGACTAAAATATTTACAGATATATATAAGAATTGGCGAAAAGGAATTTTATCAGCAGCAGTAATTTGGGGATGTTTCCTAACCTTAATAACTGAGGTAATAAGTTGGTTTAACTTATTACAGTTTTTCTGGATTTTTCTTCTTTGGGGTACTTTTTGTTTGTTTTTATTTTTTATCTATTTTAAGCAGCAAAAGAGTTCTAGTAAAGAAACAATATTTTGGTCAAATATTAAACATAATATTCAGAATATTTCTTTATTTTTAAATATACTATTAATTAGTATTATTTCTATTACAGCAATTGTTGGTTTGATTGCTATAGTTGCACCACCTAATACTTGGGATTCAATGACTTATCACATGAGCAGAGTGGTTCATTGGATTCAGAATCGAAGTGTTTCTCATTATCCAACCTACAATTTACCACAGTTATTTCATCCACCTTTTGCTGAATTTGCCATTATGCACTTACAGATTTTAAGTGGAAGCGATCGATGGGCTAATTTGGTACAGTGGTTTAGTTCAATTGGTAGTATTATTGGTGTATCTTTAATTGCTCAAGAATTAAATGCTAAGGTACGAGGACAAGTTTTTGCAGCAGTATTTTGTGCCACCATTCCCATGGGTATTCTGCAAGCTTCTAGTACGCAAAATGACTATACTGTTGGTTTTTGGCTAGTTTGTTTGGCTTATTTTGTTTTGTTATCCATTAAAACTAGAAATCAACCAAGTCTTTATTTTTTTGTTGGGGCGAGTTTAGGATTAGCTTTACTAACTAAATCCTCTGGTTATCTTTATGCTTTTCCTTTTATGGTGTGGTTTAGTTTAGTGCAGCTTTGGCGATCGCGAATTCAATGGCAAGGCTGGAAAGCTATTGGGTTAACTACAGGTGTTGCTCTGCTCTTAAACATTAATCATTATTGGCGTAATTTTAACTTATTTGACTCAATTATTGGCGCACCAGATAATTTTTCTGTAGCTTATAAAATTGAAATTTTTAGTGTGCCTACGTTTATTTCTAATGTCTTAAGAAATCTTGCTTTACATCTAGATATTGTCAGAAATTTAGGCTTGCAAAAAATTATTACTCCCACCACAGGTATAGCTAACAAACTACTGTTAATGTTCCATAACTTGATAGGAGTAGACATGTATGATTCACGCATCACAGCAGGTTCTTACAGGGGAGTATCTGGATTATCTTTTGATGAAAATACAGCAGGAAATCCTCTTCATTTTTTCCTGATTTTGATTTTAATTAGCTATTTTATGTTACACAAAAAATTACGTAATAATAAATTTTTACTAGTTTATATCTTCTCAACTATTAGTGGTTTTTTGCTGCTTTGTCTATTACTAAAAATTCAAATTTATCAGCCTCGCCATCATCTACTTGCTTTTCTTTTGCTGTCTGCTTTTGCTGGCGTAGTGTTAGCGCAAATACCCTTACAAAAATTGGCTAATGGCTTGGCTATTTTACTGATTGTCACTTCTCTACCTTGGGTTTTTCAAAATAAATTCCGACCGATCGCAGCAGAAGCTAATATTTTTAATATGAGTAGGATCGAACAGTACTTTATTAATCGACCTCAAATACAAGAACCCTACACTAATGCCGTTAATCAAATCTTGTCTACTCAATGTACTAATGTCGGCTTATCTTTGGGGACAGGCGAAACAGTAGGTAATGAATACTGGGAATATCCTTTGTGGGTACTATTTCAACAAAGCGAACAACCGATCCGTCTCGAAAATATTCCCCCCAAAAATGTTTCTGCTGTAAAAAGTCAGAAACCACCCTACAGTGATTTTACTCCCTGCGCGATTCTAGCTGTAAGAAATCGTGGAGACGAACCTATTAGGCAATTGGTAGTTAATAATAATACCTATGTTAAAAAATGGTCGGAATCCCTTACCAGTGTATGGATACCAGAAGGGAAATAAAAGCCAAAGAATTGAATTATTTTTTCTTTCTTTTAGCTTTAACTAATTTGACAATCCCATAAATGGCGACTGCGATAACGGTAGCAATGATTGTTTTTTGAGAAGTAACGATCGCTCCTACAATGAGAATTAATTCCAAAATTTGTATTATGTCTTCAATCAAGTTCATTTCAGTTTCTCCTTATTTAATGCGAGATTTTTATGAAGGAGAAGTTGATGACGCGCCTTGCTTCTCTTATTTTTAGAATGCCTTACCTAGATAGGTTATACAGCTTGACTTTTGAATCACTTCTGCAACTGATCCAAAAAATGAGTCAAAATTGAAGCTAATAAGTAGTCAAGTTGAGGTAAGCATGGCTAATAGTCTTTT
>JBFRWE010000304.1:0-11521 GCA_051439345.1 Xenococcaceae cyanobacterium | reverse complement strand
GGGTACATACTCGTAGAAGTAAACCCAGGAAAAGTATTGATTTCGTTGATAAATACTTCTTGTGTCTCTTCCACATAAAAGAAATCGACTCTAGCTAATCCTGCTGCATCTATTGTGCTAAAAGCCTTAAGAGACATTTCTTGAATTTCAAAAGCTATACGATCGGGAATTGAGGCTGGTATTTGCAGTTGGGCAAGACCTTCTGTGTATTTAGTTTCATAATCGTAAAAATCGCTGTTAAAACTAATTTCACCAACTACTGAAGCTTTGGGGTTATCGTTACCTAAAACAGCGCATTCTAATTCTCTGGCAGTTACTCCTGCTTCAACAATAATCCGTCTATCATAAGTAGCAGCATTATCTAAAGCTGTTTCTAATTCACTACGCGATCGCACTTTAGTAATACCGACTGACGAACCCAAATTAGCAGGTTTAACAAAACAAGGATAATCTACTGTTGCCTCAATATCGTCACAAAGTTTCGGGAAAACGCAGGGATTAGACCAAATTTGCGATCGAGTAACTGCTGCGTATTTTACTTGGGGCAAACCAGCTTGGGCAAAAGCATTTTTCATAGCAATTTTATCCATTCCCAAGGCTGAACCTAAAACCCCAGAACCGACAAAGGGTACTTGCATTAATTTTAGTAAACCTTGTACTGTTCCATCTTCTCCGTTAGGGCCATGAAGAACGGGAAACCAAACATCAATTTCAGATATCTTTTGATTTTGACTAGCTTGAGTTAAGTGGGAAAAACCCTTAACTAAGGATGAGCTTTCCTGATTACTAGTTGATGATGACAGAGAAGTTGCATCATTCGAGCTTAATTGTAATGTTTCTCCTGTGGTTAATACTTGTTGTGCGATTTCTCCTGGTCGCCAAAAGCCATGCTTATCTATATAAACTGGTAAGATTTCATACTTGCTAGTATTTTCTTCTTGATTTAAAGCAGAAGCGATCGCTCTTGCAGATATAATTGAAACTTCATGTTCTCCTGAACAACCACCAAAAAGCAAACCTATCTTCTTCTTTGCCATCGATCGATATCCCTAGTAATTTTCTTTTGATACTACACAAAAATTTTCAACTGTGGGCAAAGATTTTTAAGTAATTTTAGAGAATACTTAAATATAACAACTAATTGCCGAAGGCGATCGCTAGAAAAAAATGTCAAATTTTTGATTGATTAATCACAAAAATATCTTGCTTGTTTTAACTTTAAGATAGTCATTCAATGTTGATTAATCCTTTATTGGAATACATATGATTAAGCCTATTGTCATTATTGGTGCAGGACCAGCAGGACTTTTGTTAGCTCATTATCTATTAAATAACTCAAACCATTATCAAATTTCTATTTATGAAAAAAGGAGCGATCCGAGAGAAAATACTTCTTCTAATAGAGCTTTTGTTATTGGTTTAACTAAAAGGGGTCAGCAAGCTTTAAAAGCAATTGATGGATTATGGCTAAGTGTAAGAAAACAAGGCATGGAGATGCGTAAAACAGCTACTTATTCTCAAAAACAGAAAAAATGGCAATCTTTTTCACGAAGTCAAGACTCCGAGCAATTTAATCTCCTCATAAACCGCAATGACCTTTGTATTGCTCTACTTAATGAGTTGGAAAAACGGTCTGACAATAGACTAAAAATTACTTTCAATGCTCCTTGTCTTGATGTAGATTTGAAAACCCATATAGTTAAATTAGTCACTAATGATAATCAAACCCTTTCCCAGTCCTACGATCTTTTAGTTGGTGCTGATGGAGTAAGATCTTCAGTGAAAGAAGCATTTCTTAAGCAACCTGGATTTGATTTCCAACAGAAGTATTTTGATATTGGATGGAAAGTACTGCACATTCCCAGACCAGAAAATATATCAGCAGATACCAGTTATTTCTTTAGAAAAATCTATCAAGAAAATAACTCAAAATTCAAACAACATACTCTTTCAGGTGGTGCTATTCCAGAACTGAACGATCGCTTATGTATTTTAATGTTTTGGACTCAAGAAGCAACACAACTAAGAGGAAATCCACCAAGAATTAAAACTTATAGCGATCTTCAAAAGATGATTAATGAAGAATGGCTTCCAGGAATACAAATTAGCGATGAACAAGCACAGGAATTTTTTAATCAACGTTCTTCTACTGTAATAGAAACTAAATGCAACCGTTATCACGATCTTCAAGGTCAAGCAGTTTTAATTGGTGATGCTGCTCATGCTATGTCATCTTATTTAGGTCAAGGATGTCAAGCTGCTTTTAATGATGTTTTGGTACTAGATAAACTCTTAAAAGAAGAAGCAGATAATTTAGATGTAGTACTAACCAAATATTCGCAGCAGCAAGTGAAGGAAGGTCACGCTATTACTGACTTAAATACACAACTTTTACCTAAAGCAAAATGGCTCACATTTTTATTTAATACGATTAGGGGAATAGAGATCAAGCTTAACCAGAAATTCCCCCAATTATTTAACCCATCTTTTTTCTTTTTACTATCACAAACTACTATGCCTTATTCAGAAATTGCTCATAAATTTAATTTTTGGATGCGTTTAATTGAGTGGTCTAACAAGAAAGCATTGACTAAAAAAAATGGTGTTAATTGAAAATAATTCAAACTATTTTATGCTTGTTCTTGAGGGATAAAAAATAGAAAGATAATCCCATAATAAATAACAGTTAGTGGATTTAGTTGTAATAGTTCTTAACTGGACGAGACTGTTTGTAAATAAAACATTAAGCTTATTGCCACAAAAAATATTAAAATACCTGAAAAAATACCTGAATTTTTCCTCTTTTACTTTTTTTTCGCTAACCGCATAATATTAACCAAAATGATTTGTCTGAAAAACCATTAACTGCATGAGGTACTTGCTTCTTTATTGTTATTTCACAAACAGTTTCTAAGCTTCTTAGCTGAAAATAAACAATCGCAGGAAATAATAATGATAACTAACTACAACGGCGAGCAGGATAAAAAATCCCCAGAATTATCGAAGAGCAAATACGTTAATGATTATAGGCTGATATCAAACCCAGATGAACTCATACCTATATTTGCCTATGAGAACGAACTTTATCAAGACTATTTTGCCTGGTTTTTAAAATACACCAATCAAAAAAAACAAATATGGGACTGGTTTAGCCAAGAGCTTTTACCCAAAATAAGCGATCGCAAGGTTTTGATTGATGCTGGAGCAGGAAATGGAGAGCTTTTATCTCGCTTTTTACCAGAATTCTACAGATGCATTGCCATTGAGCCTAATACAGATTTTACCAGCGTTCTTCTGCAACTAATTCCTGATGAAGACCATTATCAGTCCACAATTCTTAGTGTGCCACTTTCATTGCCACAAGCTAATCTTGTAGTTCAGTCTCATGTGAAATATTATATCCCCCTAGAAGAGTGGGCAATTAATACTGAGCGTATGATCTCATGGCTAGCACCTGACGGTTGTTTAGTGGAGATACTCCAAAGCAAAGATTCTGATTTTCAAATCATGATTGCCGAATTCCTGGGACAAGAGCATGTTAAAGAACTTCGGCAGTTTGCTGAGCAGTATGACTGCACAAGAGAAATTAAAATTGAGGTGGAGACGAGAGATGCATGGGTGAGTTGTCCCTGTTTGGAAATGATGTTGGGAGTGGCGATTTTTATGATGAATAATGTTTCTCCCCATGTTCTCGAAAATCATCCCCATCTACCAACACGGAAGCAACTGGCTAAGTGGATTCATCAAAACTGTTATTCTTCTGAAGGTGTTTATCAAATGTCGTGCGGACAAGATTTCGTCCAGTATTTTCTTCTCTAAGGATTACTTTAAGTTAACAATTGTTGAGAGTTTGTATATCGTTAATTCCTTAGAAATAATACTGCATTTTTTGAAAAAATCATCTTATTTGTAATAAATTTTATCTTGGATTTAGATCGATTGATTTTATTGCTAATTTAACTACATTTTTATCTGGTTAAGATTAGTCAACAATGTTTATAAGTCAATAAATACCTGCGTTTAAAGGTTTATTCATTTCTCTTGAAGAGCTATAAAAATATCACAATTTATATATGTATTTTTGTTAAATTCTTTGTCCCTAATAAGTTACTTTTTTGTTCTAAGTTAGGAAAATACAGAACTGAAAAATGGAACAAGTTAATGATGAAAAAATATAACTCAGTCGATCGCTTCTATAAGTTACATGAACTGTTTGGTACAAATTTTCAAAAACCAGAACAAAATTCTCAAGTATTAGAAGAAGAATCTAATGAATGGGATTGACAGAAATAAACTAAAAATTTAACTGGCTAATAGCTATTAACCTAGGTTAATTCCTCCACTCTTGAGTAGAAAACAGCATAGTGGTGATAAACTTCGCCACTATGCAAGGAAACAGGATTAGGAGTCGCGCAAAAATAACTTACCTATTTCAGGTTAATTTGAACAAGGATTAAATAACTCCATTGCTTGACCAGAAAAAGTTATACTTCTCAATTGATATTTATAAATGGGAAACTTATTACCACGCAACTCCTTACTCCTGGTCAAGCTAAATCTGGTCAATGTCATATTTGACTATATTTTTAGTAACTATTCTTACCCACGAATAAATCTTCTAAGAAAGTATAGAGAACAGGAACTAAAATTAGACTGAGTAGGCTAGCAGTAATTAAACCACCAATAATCGTAACTGCCATTGGTTGACGTAATTCTGAACCTGCACCCCATCCCAAAGCAATGGGCATCATACCTAGAATTGTCGAAGCAGTAGTCATTAAAATTGGTCGCAGACGTACTTTTCCTGTCTCTAAAATCGCTTCAGTCCGATTTAGACCCGATTTGCGTAAATGGTTCGCATAATCCATCAGTAACAAGGCATTTTTATCTAATAAACCCAGGAGAAAAATAACTCCAATTAGAGAAATCATGCCAAAATCACTTTGAGTTATTAAAAGAGCTATTACTGCTCCAACGAGCGATAAAGGTAAACATAAACCTACTACCAATGGCTCTAACAATCTACCAAAGGGCAAGATTAACAGTAGCAACATACAGATAATAGATAAACCTAGAGTACCTGCAAACTCGCTTAAAACATTATTACTAAGGGCGGAATCTCCCGATAATCTGATTTCTACTCCTTCAGAAACGATCGATCTCGCTATGGATACTACTTCTGCCGTCCCATCCCCTATGGCTTTACCTTCACTAAGATTAGCATCAAGATAAATTACTCTTTCTCCACTGAAGTGTTCTATCTTGAAGGGAACATCGTCATTAATTTCTGAACCTGTAAGAGTAATATCTACAAATCCTGGTAATTGTTGGACACGATTTTTTAAAGCTTGAGCAGAATCATTTAAGCTAACTAAATCTTCCCCTACTAAGGCAATGCGTAAGTTCTGTTGCTCTTCTATCTCAATAAAAGGAATATCTTCTACCCTAATTTCTGCGTTGGCTATATTAGCTAAAGCGATGCGTAGTTTTTGCTGTACTTGTTCAGTGTCGAGAGCTCGAGCGCTTTTTAGTTTGACATAAAATTTGCCTTTATTTGGTTCGCCTTTAATGCCGACAATATTGTAGGTGGATTCTACTTCTGGTATGGATAATATTATTGGCTCAATTTGTTTACCTATTCTTAGGGTTCTTCTGAGTAGAATTTTGGCGGGCGATCGAGCTATACTACTTAACCAGGAGAAATTTTTTGGCTGCTTTTGCTCTAAATTCTCAGTTTCTAGAGAATTATTAGCTTGAGAACTTGGCACTAACTTAGGTAAAGGAGTTGTATAAACAACATTAAACTCCCCTCGGTCTAATTGAGGAATAAAACCTTTAGGAATATAGGGTATTAAAGCAATACCAATAGCCAAACTAGTTAAGGCTATTCCTAGGATAATTGGGCGATGAGATAAAGACCATTGAAGTAATTGACCATATCTACCAGACAAGAGAGCGAAAATACTATCATGATGATTTTCTGCCTCCTGCCCTCTGCCTTCTGCCTTCGATGTTTTTCTCAACCAATAAACTGCTAAGACAGGAGATAAAGTACGAGCAACTAACAAAGAAGTAATCACAGTAGTAGAAACAGTCAAACCAAAAGGTTTAAAAAACTGCCCTACATTATTGTTCATCAAAGCTATGGGTAGGAAAACAGCAACAATCGTTAGAGTAGAAACAGATACAGTAAAGCCAATTTCACGGGTGGCAAGAATGACTGCTTGTTTCGGTGCATGTCCTGCATCAAGGTAGCGAACAATATTTTCTACTTCGACGATCGCATCATCGACTATAATTCCAATGGTTAATGCTAGAGCAAGCAAGGTAATCGTTTCTAAATTAAACCCTGCTACTGCCATAACAATAAAAGTACCCAACAGGGATATAGGAATAGCTAAAGCCGTAATCAGAGTGGCAGTAAAGCTACGCAAAAAGCCAAAAATTACCAGAATAGCTAGTAAAATTGCTCCTAATAAAGCGTCTATGGTTGCTTGTGTTGCTTCACGGATATAATTTGCTTGGGTTTGGGCTAAGTTTATTTGTACTTCTGGTAGTTTTTCTTGCCAAGTTTGAATTGCTAGAGCTACTTGTTCAAGGACTTCTAAGGTATTCGCTTTACTCTTTTTAACTATTTCAATAGCTATTGCATTTTTTTGCTTGAAGCTAACTAAAGTAGGAAAATCATTTTCTTGTTCTTGACCGACAACAGAAGAATCTCCCAAAAGATTTACTTTTAATACCCCTTCTACTTGAGTCAGAGAGGGAATTATTGCTGCCCTGGCAATTTGGGTTAACTCAGCTAAAGTTTTACTATCACTGGTAAGAGTGTAACTAATAGCTTTAGACTCATTTAAATTAAAAGGAATAATCTCAACGGTATTTTCTGGAGGAAGAGCCAGTTTTTCAAGAGTATTTTGAGTATCTTCTGTGGCTACTTCTAAATTTATCCCTGGATCGAAGATAACGGTAACTATACTTTGTTCTTTGTAAGTAGAAGAAATCAATTTATCTAGTCCTGACAGAGATTGCAATGATTTCTCTAGGGGTATAGTCAGTTCTGTTTCCGTGGCTACAACAGTTTCTAAAGGTGCTTGAGCTTTTACTATAACTACAGGAAAAGTAATGTCAGGAAAAAGAGCATACTTAAGAGAACTAAAGGCTAATAATCCTGCCACAACTACAGCTAGCCAAAAACTGATAGTAAGACGGGGATGATCGATCGCTAATTGAGATAGACTAAAACGGTCTCGAAGAGATACTAACTTGCGTAACTGTATCATTAAACTAACTACTCCCAAGCCAATTGCTTTCTTGTCCTAACCATTTAACTTGCTTCAGTATGAGCCATCCACAAACAACTCTCAAGTTGAAAGTTGTCAAATCTAGCTTCAAAAGATGAATTGAGAGGACTACAAGCATACAAACCGAAGCGGACACTCTTCCCTGCGGATGCTGGAGGATTTATTCTGCCCATTTCCCAGGAAGTTTCACCCAAGCAATGTAAATGAAAAATTCTCATTTGCTTAAATTCGATTCCGTCTAGGGATGACTCGATTAAGAAATCTGCTCTTCGACGACTGAGACGATACCACATAGCAGTTACATTAGGTATATCCATGGTTGCCCAATCCGAATAACCAAGATTAGTAACCACACTGCCTAAACGAGAAATAGTCTTATTTTCATACTCGATCGAGGCTTTAAACCAATTATCGCTGTTGAGATAAATAATTAAACCGCATTGGTCAAACCTAGCTCGATATTCAAAGGATGCCTTAGCTGTAAATGAGAAATTTATTTCACTTTCCAGCAAAAGAGCAGGTGCATTATCGTGTCTAAACCCATAGTAACTGCGTTGCCAAAAATCTGTATCGGGTTCAGTAGTCATATTTACTGACTGGTTAGTTATTTTGGATAATTTGGGTTGATTTAACCATCTAGCTGTAGAAAAATCTATGTTCATAATTTTTTCTGGATTTTTCTAGTTATATTAAATCGATTTGAACAGCAATAATTAAATTCTTAAGGTGTAGCACACACAACCCAACACCAACTTAATAAATGTCAAAAAAATTTAGATATAAACAAGATCATAATCTAATGTCAAAAAAAATTATTAGCTACTATTACAATTGAAACCAATCTATAGTAGCCATTGTTTTAAAGAGTACGGTCAATACCTATTGTAGCCACTGAAAATATACCTTGCTGATTTGAGAAAGACTAGACTAAATCAACAATTAATAACTTAAAATTATCAATATAAAACAATATAAAGATAAGATAAATTTTTGCGGCAGAAGAGAGTTTATTTAATTCTAAAATGTAAAGAACATCAAAAAATATATCGAATTTTTCTTGAATAATCTATAATTTGAGAAAGATTTTTTGCCGATCAATTAAACGAAATTTTGTGAACAATAAAAAAATACAATCTTAAAATTGAAAGATAAGAGTTGGCCTAACTATTATTGAATAGAAAAACTCTTGAAGTTAATCTTGACAAAATAAAGCAGTAGGGTGAGATTTCTAGGTTGATTATCTTAATTAATTGCAGAACAGAAAAACTTTTTTTTGTTCTCAATCTTTTGTTAATCATTCCCAATAATCTAACGTGAAAACAATTTTAAGCATCAACGAAGAGGCAATTTTTACAGAAGATTTCTCAGAAGCTTTTGGTAGTACTGCACCTCCAGGGTGGACGATCGAAGTTCTTGAAGGCAACCCAGAAACAGATTCTTGGCGGTTTGATAATCCAGGAGAACGCTCTCAGCTAGAGAATTTTGCTAGCTTTGAAGGTAATTTTGCTGTATATGACAGTGATGCTCTTTCCGATGATGGGATTGCCGAAAGCATTGTTTTAAAATCTCCAGTATTTGATGTGTCGGATTCGGAAGAAGTTTATCTGTTATTTGACCAATATTATGGGGGAATCGCCACAGGAGACTTTGCCAGCCAAGTTTATGTTGAAGCTTCTGCCAATGGGGAGAATTGGGAAGAAGTTTACTTTTCTAATACTGGTACAATTCTGACTAATTCACCAACCCTAGATCTAACCGAAGAATTGGCTGGAGAAGAAAATGCCCAAATTCGCTTTCGTTTTGATGGTAATTGGTCTTTCTTGTGGGCAATTGATAATGTAGAAGTCTATGATTTTCTTACTCCTGGGATAACTACCCCCCTAACAGATGTAGGAGTGAGTGAAGATAACGTTCCCGATCCTCTCAATTTTCAGTTTGCCCTAGAAAGTAGACCCACAGCACCAGTAACTCTGAGTTTTGAGGTAGATGGAGAACAGTTAGAATATATTGAATCGCTTACTTTTACTCCAGATAACTGGTTTGAACCTCAGACATCAGTAGTTAGGGCGATCGATGATGGTATTGACGAAGGTAACGACCAAATTAGTCTGGTTAGTGTTACTGTCGAGAGCGAAGACAGTAACTATGATGGTTTGAAAGTTGAAGACGTAGAAGTACAAATTACCGACAATGCTATTCCTGGTTTTACTAGTTACCGCACTGTAGAAAAGACTTATGAAGACCTTTCAGCCTTAGCAGAAGCTAATCCAGATATTGCCAGTTGGATAGATATCGGTGATAGTTACGATAAAGTAACTTCTGGAGGTTCAGAAGGCTACGATATTTATGCCATTGAGCTAACTAATAAAAATAGTGGGATTGAAGATAAACCTACCCTATACGTACAAGGTGCGATTCATGCCCGCGAGTACAC
Source organism: Xenococcaceae cyanobacterium (assembly GCA_051439345.1). Taxonomy (GTDB): domain Bacteria; phylum Cyanobacteriota; class Cyanobacteriia; order Cyanobacteriales; family Xenococcaceae; genus JASJDJ01. The sequence continues at coordinate 1,783 of JBFRWE010000304.1, read as the reverse complement.
CACAACTGAAACAGTCACTCGTTTTGCCGAAGAATTAGTAGCAGGTTATGGCACAGATGCAGATACTACTTGGCTACTAGACTACTACAATATATCGATCGTACCGATTGTTAACCCAGACGGACGTAAATTTGCCGAACAGGGTTATTCATGGCGCAGAAATACCAACCCCAATCCCCCAGAAGGAGAAGAACCTGCTGCTTTTCCCAATTATGGAGTTGACTTAAATAGGAACTTTGGTAGGAAGTGGGGAGAAATTCCTGGAGGATCTTCAGGAGATCCTAGTAGTAATACTTATCGTGGTGATTCCCCATTCTCTGAACCAGAAAGCCAAGCAGTACGAGACTATGTTACTTCTCTTTTTCCTGACCAAAAAGGTCCAGGGGATTTCGAGCCAGCACCTAGCGATACCACAGGAATATTTCTCGATGTTCACAGCTTTGGCAATTTACTGTTGTATCCCTATGGTTGGACAGATTTACCCGCAGGTAACAAAAAAGAACTGGAAACTTTAGGACGGAAATTTGGCTATTTCACTGGACTAGATGGAGAAGCCTATGATGTTTCCCAATCCATCGGTCTTTATCCCACAGATGGTACTACTACTACCTGGGCTTACGGAGAGTTAGGCATTGCTTCTTACACTTTTGAGTTAGGGACAACTTTTTTTCAAGACACGGAATACTTCGAGGAAATAATTGTTCCAGAAATTATGCCCTCGTTAATGTACGCAGCCAAAGCAGCCTATCGTCCCTATCAAACTCCCGCAGGACCAGAGACTATCGAAGTCAGTACCGATCTAGCTCAAGTAGTCGCTGGCACAGAAGTAGTTATCACTGCTACCGCCGATGATACTCGTTACGATGATGGGGAAGTAAGTCCTACCGATTCTGGCGATGAGCCAGTGCAGAATATTGCTCAGGCAAGATATAGTATCAACTCGCCTTCTTGGATTGAAGGGACAGAATTTTTCTCCTTAGAGTCGGTAGACGGAGAGTTAGATAGTTCGGTAGAGGAGCTTACAGCTACCATTGATACTAGTGAGTTAGAAGCTGGTCGCCATACAGTTTTTATCGAGAGTCAAGACGCTAACGGTAACTTTGGTGTTCCCACTGCTGTGTTTATCGATATCATCGACTTTTTTGCTGGGGCAGATGTGATTGATGGTAGCGATGAATCAGAATTGTTGGTCGGTACTAGCGATGAGGAAGTAGTCTATGGTCGTGGGGGCGATGATACAGTCGCTGGTGAATCAGGAGCAGACCTCATTTTTGGTAATGATGGTGCCGATGTTTTATTAGGAGATAGTAATCAATTTCTACCTGTGGTTAATCCTAAAGGTGGGGATGACCTAATCTATGGTGGGTCTGGCGCAGATTACATCGATGGTAATGCGGGTAATGATAGTCTCTATGGAGAAGGAGATGATGATTATATTCTGGGGAATGTAGGTGATGACCTGATTGATGGAGGTGCAGGAGACGATACGTTAGTGGGAGATGATTTCTACCGAGATGGAGGTGAGGATATCTTTGTTCTGGCAACTGAAGGCACAGATGTAATTGTCGATTTTGGTGTGGACAATGATTTAATCGAACTGCCAGCCACGATTAGTTTTGGTGAACTAACTATTAGCCAAGATCGTCAAGATACGCTGATTGATTATGAATCGGAGACTTTGGCTGTCTTGCGAGATGTCAGTGCTGATACTATCACTGAGTCTTCTTTTGTTCCTGTTTAGTTTTCGTTTAAGTTGTCGGTGGGCAAATTTATCTAGCTAAAA
>JBFRWE010000303.1:0-35485 GCA_051439345.1 Xenococcaceae cyanobacterium | reverse complement strand
GTATTACCCTTGAACCTTTGGCAAGTTTTAATAATGATGGTGAACTAATTCCTATATTAGCTGCGGAAGTACCTAATGAAGCCAATGGCTTAATCTCTGCTGATGGAAAGTCAGTTACTTGGAAACTTAAAGAAGGGATTAAATGGTCTGATGGGACCCCCTTCACTGCTGATGATGTTATTTTTACTTACAAATTTGCAACTAACCCCGCAGTAGGTGCCATAACGGCAGGAATTTATCAGTCAATTGAGAGTATAGACAAGATCGATGACTATACAATCCGTGTCAATTTTAAAGAGGTAAACCCAGCCTGGTTTTCTTTTTTTGTAGGTGTAGAAGGAACGATCTTACCCAAACATATCTTTGAAGAGTACAACGGGGCAAATGTCAGAGAGGCTCCTGCTAATCTTATGCCGATAGGTACTGGTCCTTATAGGGTAGTAGAGTTTAAACCAGGAGATATCGTAGTTTATGAACCCAATCCCGAATTTCCTAGTGCGGAACAACTAGCTTTTGAACGGGTTGAACTGAAAGGTGGTGGGGATGCTACTTCTGCTGCTAGAGCAGTTTTACAAACAGGGGATGCGGATTTTGCCAACAATCTTCAGGTAGAAGCTGCTGTATTGACACAATTGGAAGCTGGGGGAAAAGGTAAAGTTGTTTCTAATCCAGGTGCTGGGATGGAACGCCTGATGCTGAATCAGACCGATCCCAATAAAGCTACCGAATCAGGAGAACGTTCTAGTTTAAAATTTCCTCATCCTTTTTTGACAGATACCAAAGTACGTCAGGCATTGTCTTTTGCTGTCGATCGCGATACCATCGCGGAGCAACTATACGGGGTTACAGGAGAACCAACAGCTAATTTTTTAGTTGCCCCACCAGAATATGTTTCTCCTAATACTAGTTATGAATTTAATCTGGAGAAGGCTGCTACTTTGTTGGATGAGGCTGGTTGGAAAGATACTAATGGCAATGGCACTAGGGATAAAAACGGAGTGGAAATGAATGTTTTATTTCAAACTTCCGTTAACCCTTTGCGTCAAAAAACCCAGGAAATTATCAAACAAGCTTGGCAGTCTATTGGTGTGGGCGTAGAACTTAAAAGTATTGATGCGAGTATTTTCTTTTCTAGCGATCCTGCGAGCAACGATACTGTAGAACATTTCTATGCAGATGTACAAATGTTTAGTAGGTATATAAGTATGCCCGATCCTTTAGTGTATATGCAAACCCTAACTTGCCAAGAAATACCCCAAAAAGCAAATGGCTGGGTAGGGGACAATGCTCCTCGTTATTGCAACCCCGAATACGATCGAATGTGGCTAAAAGCTAAGACAGAACTCGATCGCGAAAAAAGAAAGCAAATTTTTATCCAGATGAATGACTTATTAGTTAATGAAGCACAAGTTATACCTCTGATTCATCGCTCTGACGTGATTGGAGTTGGTAATAACCTAGCAGGTTTGGACATGACTCCCTGGGATACAGTAACCTGGAATATTATGAATTGGCATCGTCCTGAGTAAAGAGCAGAGGTGCAGAGGGGCAGGGTAGCAGGGGAGGTAAAGTTATATGAAATACAAAAAAGAATACAACGGATATTTTGTAACCGCGCAAGGCTTGCGCCCTTACCGAGTTTTAGTTGTAGCAGACATTTAAGTATTTCGTAGTAGATAAAAGTAGGGTGGGTAAAGTTAGTTTGTCAGCATGTTGGCGAGTCAAAACTTAGTTTTTCCCACCTTAGCAAAGTGTAAGCCTGATTGTTAATTTATGTAGGTTTTTGATGAAAATAGGGATTGTTGGTTTGGGTTTAATTGGTGGTTCTTTGGGATTAGACTTAAAAGCCCAAGGACACGAAATCTTGGGTATTTCCCGTCAAGCAACTACTTGTCAGGTTGCTTTAGATAAAGGCGTAGTAGATCGGGCAAGTACAGATTTAAGTCTGTTAGCAGCAGCAGAAATAGTGATTATCTGTACCCCTATCGCTGCGATCGCTCCTACCTTAGCTCACCTTGTTCCCTATCTTCAAGCAGAAACTATTGTTACCGATGTAGGTTCAGTGAAACAACCTATAGTTGAGGCTTGTACTCATTTATGGTCTAATTTTGTGGGGGGACATCCTATGGCGGGAAACACCAATCAGGGAATCCATGCAGCCCAAACTGATTTATTTACTGGTGCAGCCTATGTTTTTACTCCTACAGAAAAAACGCCAACAGCATCAGTAGAAAAATTAGTATCTCTAGCCCGCTCCCTTGATACAATAACCTATATTTGCTCTCCTGAAGTTCACGATCGCGCTGTGGCTTGGATTTCTCATTTACCAGTAATGGTTAGTGCTAGTTTAATTCAAAGTTGCCTGCAAGAAAGCAACTCCCAAGTTTTACAATTAGCTCAAAAACTTGCTAGCTCAGGATTTCGCGACACCAGCAGAGTTGGTGGTGGCAATCCTGAATTAGGCATAATGATGGCAAAATACAATCGTCAAGCACTTCTGCGATCGCTCGAACAATATCGTCAGAGTCTAGATCAAATCATTACACAAATTAAACAAGAAAACTGGGATAACTTGGAACAAATATTAGAAATTAATCAACAAACTAGATCTAAATTCCTGAATTAACTAATAACTAATACTAAATTTGATTATCACCGTATCTTTTGACTAATAATTTTTCTATTCTTCTTCCTCCTACCTTGCTTAACTTTTATGATATATGCCTTCTTTGCGCGAGAAAACTGCTTTTTATCTTGAGGACATAGAAACTAGCTTAGGTTTAGCAATTAATTTAATTGTGCTTGGGTTGATTTTACTTTCTTCTGGGATCTTTGTTGCTCAAACTTATCCTTTATCCCCTAAATTAGCAACTAGTTTCCATCTTCTCGATCTAACTATTTTAGTGATTTTTACTATTGAATATTTTGTGCGTTTTTGGTCTGCTGAGGATAGACACAAATTTTTCTTTAGTCTCTTTTCTTTGATAGATTTAATTGCTATCTTGCCTCTACTCTTAGGAGTAATGGATTTTCGGTTTATTCGTGTTTTTCGCTGGTTTCGTATCTTACGTATAATTAGATTTTGGCGATTAGAAACTAAGTTATTTGGCATTAAAACTCAAGATGGTATCATTTTTGCTCGTATTTTCTTAACACTTTTTTCTTTGATATTTGTTTATGCTGGCTTGATTTATCAAGTAGAACATCAAATTAACGATCAGGGTTTAAAAAACTTTTTTGATGCTTTTTATTTTGTAGTTGTTACTATGACCACAGTGGGTTATGGTGATGTTACTCCCCTATCAGAGGCAGGAAGAGCCATGACTTTATTAATGATTTTGACAGGAGTATTATTTATTCCTTGGCAATTAAGCGAATTAATTAAACAAGTCCTTAAAACTGTTAATCTAGTTGATAAAAAATGTCCTAATTGCGGTTTATCTCGTCACGATCCTGATGCTAAATTCTGTAAAGAATGTGGAGTAGAATTACCAGAAAATAGTTTTAATAGCAATTAGAATAATGAGAGGAATTTATGGAAAGAGGATTACTTTGGTTGCCTTTATTAGCAGTATTTGTTTGGCTCGCGAGGGCAGGTTGGAATGAGTATCAAAAAGTAGAAAAATATCGTGTTTGGGCAGAAGAATTTGAACAGGCAAAGTATGATATTTATGCAGTATTAGGAAAAAAAGGTCAGGAATTAACTTGGGGAAAACCGACAGGCAAAGGACTAATTGAAATAAGTACTTTTTCCTTAACAGAAGTAGAAAAGATTACTTTACTAGTAGGCGATCGCCCTGTTGATTGGGACAATCCCCCCAGTAAAGGTAAAACCATGCTCGAATTCAGCTTAAGAGAGCAAGAAAAGAAGCTAAAAGTTCCTTTTACAGATGTTGCTCTTGCTGCTAAATGGGGCAAATACCTACAACAAGAGTGGCAAAAACTGTAAATTGGTGAACTAACTAGTTTTCTAGACTAAGAATTAACTCAGTTACTCAAAATGATATTCTAAGCACTAGGAGCTGAATCAGAGGAAGAAGATTGATTTTCTTCCTTGGGTTTTGAAGTTTTGTTGTTATAGGATTTCTTTCCCCTCCCAGAATACCGAGAAGATGGTTTACGAAACTTGCGAGCATTTTGCTTATTACGTTCCGCTTTTTCTTTTTTCGCATTACGACGTTTAGACATTATGATCCCTCATTAAGACAATAAAACACCCCTAGGAAATTTCTAGCGTGATTAATACTGTTGATTCCCAGAAGCGTCACCTATTTTACTTTGAAGATTAAAAACTTTAGTTTATAACACCTTCTCCTTCCGAATTAAGATTAGTAGGTAAGTAAACCCACTTTACACTATCATAATTTCCAGTAAAGACTTCAGTAGGTTCTTCTTGCTTGCTTTAATAACAAAAAGTCTCTAGGCAAACCGACATACACTAAATTCCCTCCTCAACCAGATTTTTGTAGAGATACAAGATTCCGGAGTGAAGCTCATAAATACTAGAGGACGAAAACCTATCTATACTGAATATGAACTTTATCTTCTATCTTTGTTGACGCTAATAATCCTAACACTTTTATTGAAGATATAGTGACGTTCTCCCGCCGTTAACCGTTTGGACGGTCTAACGGGGGCTTCTAGAGTAAAGACAATTGCTTGTATTTTACGGTAGAAGTTTCCTGCTTCACAGGCTGGCTATCGCCGAAGCCTCCACAGGCAGAAGCCATGAGACCCACGGCTTGTAATCCTCGACTCAACAACACTCTTCCTGAGTTTTCGTCTCGGTCTATCTTTAATCCACAAACACAAGAATGTACTCGAATAGAGAGATCTTTCGGCACTTCCACACCACATTGACTACATTCAACGCTGCTTTTATAGGCACTTACTTCAACAAAGTGTTTACCGCATTTTACTGCCACTGCATTCAAAATATTGAGAAATGTACCCCAGGCTGCGTCCAGAATGCTTTTAGCCAATCTGGTACGAGCTAAACCTTTGATGTTTAACTTCTCCACAGCAATTAGATCGTATTGACGAGCTAACCACCAAGCTGTTTTGTCGAAAAAATCTTCTCTGGCTCTTTTAATCCTGAGATGAATTCGAGCTATTTTATTTTTTTGTTTTAACCAATTTTGACTACCTTTTTCTTGCCTAGCTAGCTTTCTTTGCTGCCTACCAAGATGCTTTTCTAACTTCCTAAAATACTGCTGTATAGGTACTTTTTGCCCTTGTGCCGTAGTCAAGAAGGAAGCTAGCCCCATATCAATACCTGTAGTTGCATTAATGGTGTCTACGGGCATGATTTCGGGGACAGTCTTATCTTCTGCGGAAATCGAAGCGTACCAACCATCAGCCTTGCGAACAATGATACAAGTTTTTAACTTAAAGCCATCAGGAATAGGACGATGAACAATTATTCTCATCTCTCCTATTTTTGAGAGTTTGAGAGTATTTCCTTCTAGCTTTACTCCTGCTTTGGAACAGTTAACCCGTGGGTATGTGAATGAACGGTAATCTCCTTGTTTCTTAAAGCGAGGGCGACCACCTCTTTTACCTGTGCTATCTGGAATTAACCATCTTTTCCAGGCTTTGTCTAGTCGTCGCAGCACGTCCTGTAGGCATTCTGCATAAAGCTGCTTGTATTCTACCTGTTCTTTTTTAAGTAACGGCAAACTGGCTTGTTGAGTGTAGTAATTTACTCGCTCTGGTATTTCTCCTATCGGTTCAGAATGTAGGCTGCATCTATCTACCTGGCATCTGGTTCTTCTTAACCAATCTAGTCTCTCTCCTAAGCACCTATTCCACTGCCAGCGACACATTTCTAACCATGTCTCCATCATGGCTATCTGTTCATCCCTGGGCTTGATTCGGTACTGATAAGTGACTAACATAAAGTTATTGTATCATTTATTCTGTAATGCCGAATGATAAGTATCACAAAGCTAACAGGTCTGTTTATTCTCTTAATGCACATATTGTCTTTGTAACTAAATATCGCCAAAAAATTCTCACTTTAGATACAATTAATCGACTCGAAGAGATATTCACCGAGACTTGTATTAAATGGAAAGCCAGAGTTCGGGAGTTCAACGCGGAATCAGACCATTGCCATATACTTGTCGACTATCCTCCAGATATAGCTTTAACTAAATTAATTGCTAATCTAAAAACTGTATCTAGTCGCTATCTTCGCAAAGAGTTTCCACAAATCAAAGGTGCTTATCACAAACCTGTCCTCTGGACTGCATCTTATTTCGTAGCTTCTTGCGGTGGTGTAACTGTCGAGCAGTTGAAAAAGTATGTGCAGAGCCAATCGCGTCCGTCTAGTTAATCGTGCGCTAATTCCCAAGGGGCTGTCGTCTGGGGTCTCCCCAGGCGTTTATACGCCCCGCCTCACCGCTAAAAACATCGTTTCTCTCGTTTTCTAGCGGGAGACCCCTTAGCGCAAAGGCAAGTTGGTCAATTTTTTGGAGCAACAAATTAAAAGTGACTAATCTTGCCAAAGACGACGACGAGTAGCACCATTGAAACGTTGATGACTATCTTGTAAAAGCTTAGGAATATCTAATTTCTCTGGACAGCGAGGAAGGCATTCTCCACAACTAGTACAACGATTGCCTTTGTTGCCAGGAAACCAATGACCTGCATTTTCTAACATCCGATAGCGATATTGACCGTAATCCGTCATATCATAAGCAACAGCTAGATTGCGAAGTCGAAGAATTTCGGGGATATTAATTTCTTCAGGGCAGGGAAGACATTGATAGCATTGACTACAAAGATTGTTGCTTAAACTTTTGTGTTTATGGATATTTAAGCGTTGTAGTACTTCTTGTTCTTGAACAGTGAGAGGATAATCTCGAGCTGCTACTTGTAATGGTGTAACTAATTCTTGAGGGTTAGCAGCCCCTACGCTTAAGGTTGTAATACGACGATCGCTCAACAAAAAACGGTAATTTAGTTCTAAAGGAGAAAAAGGCTGGCATAGCTCTTGTAAAGTTTCTGGCGGTGTATATAGCCTTCCTCCCTTATCCCCAGGAGAAATAATAAATACCCCCAGATCTTTTTCTTGAGCTACAGCGATCGCTGGTTGATTACGCTGCCAAAAATAATAGTAGTGAAGATTAATAAATGAAAATAAATTAGTTTTAATTACCGCCAAAATTAGCTCAAGAGAACCATGGGTAGAAAAACCTAAATAACCTATTTTCCCTTCTCTCATTGCTGTTTGGATTGCCCGTAAACAACCACGCTCGCCACTTACCCACTCTAAATGTTGCCAGGTATTAATCCCATGAATAGCTAAACAATCTAGATAATCTACTTGTAATCTAGACAAGGACTCATCAATCCACTGACCCATTTGTTTTTCATCTGGTGTCGGCGGTAGTTTAGTAGTAATATAGATTTTCTCTCTGTATTTAGCTAGATTGTGTTTAAGAGTTTGACCTAGATACTCTTCACTTCGACCATAACCTCTAGCAGTTTCTAAATGATTAATACCTAATTCAATAGCTTTGGCGATCGTTTTTTCTGCTACTTGGGAAGATGCTAGACAGCGCATTGTTCCCAAAGAAAAAACCGATAACTGCAAATTAGTTTGGCCAAATCGCCGATATTTCATGATTACTTATTAGTTTATTAGCTACTAGGTAATAACAACTAATCACTACCAGCACCACCTCGCTTAATTAAATCTTCTGGTCTAAGATTAGAAATAAATTCTCGAAAAGCTTTACGTTCTTCCTCATCTGCATCCTGATCTACAGGAATAGAAGCATCAGCTACTACTTCTTCCATTACCCAAATAGGACTTTCTGTTCTCAAGGCAACAGCGATCGCATCACTGGGACGACAATCAATTTCTTTTTTGACTCCTGCCTGATTTAAGCAAAGAACAGCATAGAAAGTATTATCTCGTAAGGCATGAATAATAATTTTTTCCAACTTAATATCCCAAGTATCAAAAATATTAGCAATCAGATCGTGCGTATAAGGACGAGGTGCTGGTTGCTTTTCTAAAGCATTGATAATTGCTCTGGCCTGATCCTGTCCAATAAAGATGGGTAATGCTCTACGTTCTGAAGCATCTTTTAATAATACGATGGGAGTACGGTGGACAGCATCTAAAGCAATGCCAGCAACTTTCATTTCTATCATTGGTTTAGTCTCTCAGATAAAGGAATTATGACCACACAAAACAAATCAATCAAGATAAATATTTTTACCCAAAATTAAGGATATAGTTTATCTTGAACATCATAACTAGTAAAAATACTTAATCTAGTTAATACTAGAGATGCTGTTTAATTTCAGTATGCCCTAATTTATATTTCTTGCTTTACTGCTCCAGAAAAAATTAAAGTCAGACAAAAAGACAAATATTAGGAACAGGGGTTTTTAGCCAGTATTTTTGCTTTGTTGACGTAACTTAGAACTCAATTATTAAACTTTAATTATATTTTCTATTTTCGCAAAAAAATTATGTTTACAGGTTTAGTACAAGGACTCGGTACAATTTATAGTCAAGGCCAAGATAGTCTGAAAATTACGCTCACCAGTCAAAATGCCCTGGTGATTTTGGCTGATTTAGCGATCGGTGATAGTGTAGCAGTAGATGGAGTCTGTTTAACCGTAGAAAAGATTATCTCTAATAGTTTTATAGCAACAGTTTCTCCTGAAACCCTACAACGTAGTACTCTCGGAGACAGAGCTATGACCGCAGACTACGTTAATCTAGAAACTTCTTTGAGGGTGGGAAGCAAAATTGGCGGTCATTTTGTTACTGGACATGTAGATGGTATCGGCTGTTTGTCCCAATCTATTTCTACCGATCGAGCTTGGGAGATGAGTTTTACTTCCCCTGCTACTATGAGAAACCAATGGCAGGATAAGATTGCTCCCTATCTAGTAGAGAAAGGTAGCATTGCTATTAATGGAATTAGTCTAACTGTTGCAGATTGCGCGGATGATGGGAGTTGGTTTAAAGCTGCCGTTATTCCTCATACCTACACCGAAACCAATTTGTGTTACCTTCAGCCAGGTGATTTGGTCAACATAGAAGGTGATATTTTAGGAAAATATGTTGATAAATTAATTGCTCATCGCTTACCCACCTCCAGCAAGCCAGCAGAAGATATTAGCCTAGATTTTTTAACCGAGAATGGATACGTTTAATTGCGTAAGTAACAAGTTACTGAACTCCCGAACTTATCTTTTCGCCACCTCAGTAAACACGCTGAAATATTAAGATAGATTAACGTATTATTCATACTGTATTCCTGAAGAATTACATAAACTTTATGCAACTAGGGCATTTTCACTTATATACTGTACTTATGTAATTTCAACAGCAAACAATTATTAAACATCTACTAAATTAATTTAATAAATTCATGGATAATATCAATAACTATTTAAATTTCATCCAACAAGAAATAGTCGCTGAGGAAAAAACAGTTAAAGTCGCTCGGCTAATTGTTTTACTAATTAAAATTGAAAAAGAATTATATACAGTTAAAAATACTCTAGGCAAACTTAAGAGAAGTGAAGAAACTGACAATAGTTATAATTCAAAAAATACAGTAGATGGAAAATTAGCTACAGTTGAGATGCTGTTGGAGAAAATTCGCAAAGCAAGATTAAATCTCAACTACTACTTCATCTAAGTCTTATACGATAACCAATAAAAATTAATTATTAATTGTATTGTTATACAAGTAGCTCTAAACATTTAATCAATATTCTTCTAGATATAATACTAGAGGAATGTTTTTTTATTTCCACCAAGACTTATTTATATCCCCAATCCTGCTCTCAAAACCCACTTATGATAATTCCCCTAAAACCCTGTTACCTCTCCCCTGTTCCCCATTCCCTACCCTATCCGTTAAATCGGTTATCATAACCAGATTTGGTAAAAGAATGAATCAAACGTGGTTAGGAATAGATCCTGGTTTGGCTATAGTGGGTTGGGCATTTTTAGAAGAAGTACAAATCGGTAATGCTAGATTGCTGGACTATGGCACGATCGAAACTAATAAAAAATTAACTACACCAGAAAGATTATTAGAAATTGAGCAAGATATGGTGGAGTTGATTAGCGAGTTACAACCTAGTCAAATAGCGATCGAAATGCCCTTTTTTGGTAGAAGCATCAAAGCAGCAGGAGGGGTACTTCAATCTTTTGGGGTAATCAATTTAGTATGTTACCGAGAAATAGGAATTTTGCCAATTTATCTGCATCAATCTAGTTGGAAATGCCATCTTGGTTATGGCAAAGCTGATAAGAAAGAAGTAGCAATCATGATTCAAACCTTATTTGCTCTGGAAACCTTGCCCATTGATGATAGTGTTGATGCCATTGGAATTGGCTATGCAGGCTTATGTGGTTTAAGAAATAATATTAAGTAATTGTATTTATAGTTTAGTCGGGACAAAAGAAAAGCGATCGCCTTAAGAATTGAATTAAAGCGATCGCTTATTTAGCAAGCTCCTATTATTGAATTCTTAGTGGTATTTACATTGTTGTATGATATCTGTCCTTGTTTACAATTGTTTTCAAGATTTATGTTGGTACGAAAAATCAGATAAATAGCAGGATTTTCAGTTAACTAAGTATGATGCAGTTTATCAGCTGAAACTTATTTCTTTGACTGAATAAACATTAATACTGAATACTGATGAAGAGTATAGGCTATTATCCGAATTAAGCAGTTAAATTGGGGTCTATCTCTGTTAACTTGATAACATTAGATTCTTTTTGTACTATTTGTGCATCTTGTTCTGATTTTTTAAAATCTATAGCGAACAGTTCATGTAACTTATAGAGGCGATCGACTGAGCTATATTTTTTCATTATTGATTGACTCCGCTTTTGAATTCTACACTTTCCAATTTATGGGAAAAAAGTAACTAATTAGGGACAAAAAGGTAAAAAAATAGATATAGAAAAATTGTGATATTATTCAGGGTTTCACAATCATATAAATTAACAGCTAAAAAGGTTTTTATACATAGAATACAGTGATTGTTAATCAATATTAAGCAGATCTAAATGTAGTTTAATTAACAATTAAATCAATCGATCTAAATCTAATATAAAAATTGTTACAGAATCTGTATTTTCTTGGGAAATTATAGTAACATGGCTAGCAATTTCTAGAGTATCAGAATGACGATAGGAGTGAGGTAGAAGACGAATTTGAGATAAGGAGACATCAATTAGCGTAGGCATCCTAGCTACTAAAATACCTATAGATTCGCCTATAATATCTTTAGTAAGAATGAAGTAGCCATCGAAATTATCTCGATCGATTGGGCTAGTTTTAAATAATTTTTGTTCCAAATCAACTATCGTTACTTCGCGATCGTCTAAATGGGTAAGATTAACATGACTAAGCCCACTGCCATAAACAGAAGTATATTTAACTACTTTTTTAACCTGTTCAATAGGTAATGCTAGAGTAAGCTTCCCAACTTCAAATACCAGTAACTTGAGTAGAGAAGTAGCCGTAGAAGTAATAATATCTTCAGATTTATCTTGAAGCTGATGATTAGTAAGCATAATAATTTTTAGTCTAGTACTGGCAAATAACTAAATTTAATGATGAGTTCTAACTAAATTGTTAATTTCTTGTAGAAACGCTTCTTCTACATAAGGCTTCGTAAAAAAGGCAATTGCCCCCAACTGTTTAGCTAAATTACGATGTTTTTCAGTACTACGAGAAGAAAGCATAGCTACAGGAATATGTGCTATTTTGCTATCTTGACGATGAACATCAAGAAATTCAAAACCATTCATAATCGGCATTTCGATATCACAAATAATCAGACTTACTTGCGGATTTTGTTGTAGCTGCTCTAAGGCTTCTTTTCCATGTCTAGCCTGTAATACTCGATATCCTTTCTTTTCTAAGCTTAGGGTCATAGTTTTGCGTAAAGCAGAGGCATCATCAATGATTAATACGTTTAAACCCGATATTGTTTTTGCTCTAGATTTAGGATGATCTTCAGAACCGTTATTTTTCTGCTCCAGTATTGTTTTTAATTCAACAATAAATTCTTGTTCAATGTAGGGTTTAGTAAAGTAGCCACTTGCTCCTAGCTGCTTGGCTAGATTACGATGTTTTTCTCCACTCCGAGAGGTAAGCATAATTACAGGAATTTTAATTAGCAAAGAATCCCGACGGCGAACACTGAGAAATTCAAAGCCATTCATATTAGGCATTTCAATATCACAGATAATTAAATTAGTACCTGGATGCTCTTTTAGTTGCTCTAAAGCTTGTCGTCCATCCCCTGCTTGCAACACCCGATAGCCTTGTTTTTCTAAACTCAAAGCCATCGTTCTTCTGAGGGCAGTAGAATCATCAACTACTAATATTATGGGGGTATTGACTATTTTAAGAGAAGCTATTTCGAGCTGATTATTTTCTGTGTCTAAATCCAGAGGATCTGATAGTTCTAATGGAGTAATGGAGTTTAAATTATTTTGCTCTTGAATTGTACTTAATCCCAGAACTTCATTGATTAGTGCTACTCCATTAATAACTGGAAGTAGAGTTCCATCTCCCAAAACAGTGCAGCCATAAGTATAGCTAGGAGGAGTAATTGCTTTGCCGAAGGGTTTAATAACTAACTCTTGTTCCGTAATTAGTTTGTCAATTTCTAGGGCAAATAGTTGTTGTCCTAGACGTAATAATAGTAGCGGTAATGCCCAATCTGCGGGAGAGACAACTGTATCAAAAGTTTTACTCCGCCAACCTGTCGAATAAATAGTACAGTTATATTTAAGTAAGTCTTTAACGGCATAAATAGGGATCAGTTGTTGATTCCAAAACAAAAATCTTTGTCTACCAGATATTTTTAATTGATCTGATTTAGGAATAATTATTTCTTCAATACTATCTGAAGGTAAAGCAAAAGCCGTTGGACCTAAAGAACAGACTAGTAATTTAGCAATAGTGAGAGTAAGAGGTAACTGGAGAGTAAAAGTAGTTCCCTGATCAGGAGAGGAATTAACTTTAATTGTGCCTTTGAGCGATCGCAGTTGAGAACGAACCACATTCATCCCTACACCGCGTCCAGATAACTCACTAACCCGATCTGCCGTAGAAAATCCTGCCTCAAAAATTAAGTCTAGTATTTCTTCTTTAGTAGCTATTTGAACTTGTTCGGCTGATAATAAACCTTGTTTAATTGCCTTGCTGGCAATTTTATTTAAGTTAAGTCCTTGTCCATCATCCCGAAGTTCAATAACAGTATGGTTTCCTTGATAATAAGCACTAATAGTAATTTGACCTTTTGCTGATTTACCTTTTTGACGGCGGATTTCAGGTGGTTCAATTCCATGATCGAAGGCATTACGAAGCAAGTGCATTAAAGGATCGTAAAGCTTTTCTAATACGGCTTTATCAACCAGTACTCCTGTTCCAGTCATTTTGAGAGTAACAGGTTTTTTATACTTACTAGATAGATCGCGCAACATACGAGGAAAACGTTGCATAATTTGGTCTAAAGGTAACATCCTTGCCCACATTAGCTCATCTCGCATTTGTCCAAGCATCTGACGCTGTTGCTTGATAGTTAGGTCAGATTGTTTAGCAAATAGGGCAATGTCCTCAACTCCTTCTTCTAGCTGCATCATTTCCTCTAATACTTTCTGGAATAGAGTATGCAGAACACTGTAACTATCCATTTCCAAAGAATCAAATTCAGTTTGATTGGCATTAATTGGCGAAAAACGATCTTTGGTAGAAGAGAAGAAGTTAGTGCTAAGTCGTTCTGAATTCACTAACATTTTGTCAGAGAGTTCTCTTAACTGGACTGTTATTTGTTGAAAGCGAGTAAACTTGTGGACTAATTCCTTGACATTATCTTGAAGTTGTTCATTTTGTAGAGATAGGCTATTCCGATTAATGACTAATTCGCCAATGAGATTATTCATTCTCTCTAAACGATTTAAGTCAATTCTTACCGTTAAATTAGCGATTTTATGGTCTTCATCTGAGTTTGACTTAGCTTTATTGTCTTTGGTTTTAGATACTGCTCCTGTCGATTTGGATGAAGATGACGATGTGAGATTGCTTGCTGCGGGGAGTAGCCGATCGTAAACTTCCTTAATAGATTCGATCGCTTCATCTAAGTTATTTGGTTGAGGTATTTCTTGCTGATGAATTTCCGAAGATTCTTTTTGTTCAGTAGGATGATCGAAGTTATCGTTACTAGTAGATGAAAGTTGAACTGGAGTTTCTAGATCATCCCCAAAGACACTATCGAGAGAAATCAGTTCTGATGTTGGTTCATTGTTAGTAGGGGTTGAATTTGACTCTTCGGCAAGGGTATTTAAATCATCTCCAAACACACTATCGAGAGAAATCAGTTCTGGTGTTGGTTCGTTGCCAGTAGGGGTTAAATCTGGCTCTTCGGCAAGGGTATTTAAATCATCCCCAAACACACTATCGAGAGAAATAAGTTCTGGTGTTGGTTCGTTGCTAGTAGGGGTTAAATCTGGCTCTTCGGCAAGGGTATTTAAATCATCTCCAAACACACTATCGAGAGAAATAAGTTCTGGTGTTGGTTCGTTGCTAGTCGGGTTTGAATCTGGCTCTTCGGCCAGGGTATTTAAATCATCTCCAAACACACTATCTAAAGAGAAAACATCCTGAGATTCTGCGTTTGCCGAAAAAGCTGATGCCTCAGATTGGGAGAGAGCTAAAAGAGCAGCAGAAGGTTCTCCTCCTTGTTGACGATCGCCTGCTAAAACCAAATTTCTGGCTGATTGGCAATCTGCTAACAACAAATTACCTATTTCTAAAGCCTTATCTGGATGGTTATTAAGGGAAGTTATGGCAGCTTGGGCAATTGCGTCAAAACCAGGCAAATTAAGTAACTCAGCTAATCCAGTAAATACTTCTGCTTGAGTTTGTACTTCTGTGGCAACTTCATAATTTTTGGGATCATTTACTACTTGAGTTAAACGAGCGATCGATTGAGCAACATCTACTTCAAAAATGGAAGAAACAATGTCAATTCCCAAATCTGCAGAAGTAGGAATATAGTTATCAGCTTCTTTAAGCGCATCTCCTAATAATTCTTCTAAGTGAGCAAATATAGGTTCAGCATTAACTAGCGCAGATTGAGCATCAAAACTTCCTGTCTCCATTTGTTCGGTAAGAGGAGAGCGAAGACAATCATAGGCTTCTAATAATAAGCTTTCTAATTCCGAGTCAAATTCAACTTTATCGCTATAAAGAGCTTTAAAAAAATCCTCTAAACGATGAGCTAGAGTTTGAATTGCATCTAAATCAACACTTGCTGCTCCTCCTTTAAGAGAATGAGCAGCTCTCATTAACTCATGAACTTGATTAGTACTACGATCTTCACTGAGATTTAGTAAACCAGTTTCGAGTACTTGAAGAAGTTCTTGAGCTTCTTCAATGAAAAACTGATAGGCTCGATCGCGAATATCAGAGTTAAGAGGCATGGTTGATTAGGTAGTAGTTAGTAGTTAGTAGGTAATATAGTTAGTGAACTACTCTGAATTCCGAACTGATAACTAGGTTTTAAATTGTCCGATACCAGCTTGTAATTTCTCAGCAGTTCGACGCAACTCCTTAATCGAAGTCGATACTTGAGTTGCTGATTTAGAATTTTCTTTGGCAATGATGGCTACATCTGCAATAGTTGTACTTACTAGTCCTGAAGTTTCTGCTTGAGCGATCGCAGCTTGGGCAATTTCTCCTACTAGTTGACTAATTTCATGACTGGCAGCATTTATTTCGGTTAAACTTTGACGAGTTTGTTGAACTAACTGAGTACCCACTTCTACTTGTTGAGTTCCTCGGTTCATTGCTTCTACCACTTCATTAGTTTCCAATTGAATTCGAGTAACTAGGTTGTCAATTTCTGTCGTTGCTTCTGCGGATTGAGCAGCTAGAGAACGTACTTCATCCGCAATGACAGCAAATCCTTTTCCTTGTTCTCCTGCTCTTGCTGCCTCAATAGATGCTTTTAAAGCGAGTAAGTGAGTTTGGGCAGCAAAACGACCAATCAAATTTACAGCTTGAGAAATGGTTTGAGATGATTCTCCTAGTTGTTTCACTTTGTGAGCAGCTTGATTTACGGTTGTTTGAATGGCGTTAATTTCGGTTACAGTTAGGTTCATTGCTTCATCCCCAGCAGCAATGTTTTGATTGGCATTCTGAACAGCAGATTCAGCTTGAGCAGCATTAGCAGATATTGCTTTAATTGATTCACTCATTTTTTGAATTTGAATCATACTTAGAGAAATTTCTTCTGCCTGTTTGACTGCTTCTTGAGCTAAGTTACTAATGACTTGTTCATTGTCACTAGTATTGGCTTGTACTTCTAGAGATACGGCTTTTACCTGGTCAACAATTTTATGGAGATTTTCAATAGTAGCGTTATAAGAATCAGCAATAGTTCCAATTTCATCCTCTTGAACCTGAGCGCGGATGGTTAAATCTCCACGACTCACAGGATCTACTTCCATCAATAGTTGTAAAGCTCGTTGTTGTAGATATTCTCTAGCTTGTTTTTCTTGTTCTTCTTCTATTTGTAACTGTTCTAAAAAACTCAGTCGAGTCAACGCGGAACCAATCTGATTAGCTATTTGAATCACAAAGTCAATTTCCCTAGTCTGCCAATGACGAGGAGCAGAACATTGATGAACAATCAGAAAACCATCGAGTTTACCTTGAAGTAAAACTGGTGTCATTAGATTAGCTTTGATAGCCAAAGATTCTAGTTGCTGACGATGAGAGTCAGTTAAGTCCACCTCTTCCCAATTATCGATCGCAGCGATTTGACCTTGTTCATACTTTTGAGCATAGGGTTGAGAAAAATAGGGGTCATTAATTTCTGTTCCCAAGATTGAGGGATAATTCGCAGCTACAGATTCAGCCGTAACAGTTCCTTGCCAATTTTGCTCAAATTGATAGTAAATAACCCGATCTACTAGCAATATATGTTTAATTTCAGCAACTGCTGTATCTATAATCTCTTTTTTGTTTTCTTTCTCGTTAATGCTTTGGATAATTCTTTGCCAATTTTTTGCTTCTTCTGTCTTAATCTGTTCTTGTTCTAATAGTTCTTTAACTTGAACAATGAGATTGTTTAAACCATAAGCTAGGGTTTGTACTTCAACAGTTCCTGTAAATTGAGCTTGTACATCTAAATTACCTGCTGCAGCTTGTTCTGCAGTAGTAGCTAAATTGACCAAAGGTTGAGAGAGCTGACTAGATAGAAGGAAAATAATTAAGGTGGCGATCGAACCAACTACTAGTACATTGATAATTAAAACTGAAGTTAATTCACTACCTGTATTGCCTAAGTCTTTATAATTCATTGAGGCTACTACTACCCAATCTTGCTCTTGAATAGGGAGTAACTTATAGTATTTATTCTTATAAGCAAAGGAGACGATCGTCTGTTGGGCAGAATCAGCACTGGTAATTTTTACTTTTTCAACAGAAAACTCTTGTTTTAACTCTATCTCAAGCTCTTCTGGCTTATTTTGTTTGGATAAAATTAGAGAAGCAATGCGAGCTAAATCATCTCCACCTAAAATTTCTTGCTCTTGGCTTAATTCTTCGGATGTAACTGTTTTGACAGCATTGGGACGTTGAGGTGAAATAATTTGAACTATTTGGGAATTTTTACTTCCTGTATTACGCATCGAACTAATAATTTGAGGATTACTAGCAACGACTTGAGGAATTTTGATGGCTTTGTCTAATAACTGTTCGATCGTATCCTTAGCTAAAACAGCTTGATTTTCTAATTGCTGTTCAATCTCTTCTTCAGCAGTTTTGTGAATCAGACGATAGCCCAGAAAACTAGAAAGAGATAAAGTTCCCAGAATTACAGGCAAAACAATCGATAGAAGTTTTATTTGTAAGCTAGTTTGCCTAGATTTGCGAAGCGAGAGCGATCGATAAGTACCATATTTAGCAGGAGTTAACTTCCTAGCATGGGAATTAGGAGAAGAGGATAAATCTTGTTTTTGGGGGTCTAATTGAGAAGGAGTGGAAGTCATGGAAAAGATCGGGGCAGAGTTAGTAGTTAGTAGACAACAAGTAATAACTTTGAACTACCAACTGGAAACGATTAATATTGGGTTAGCTGATTTTAAATTTACTGACACTATCTTGTAACTCTTGTGCTACAGAAAGTAACTCTTGGAAAGAGTTAGACACTTCACTAACTTCAGAAGACGTTTGGTTAGAAATAGTTGCTACTTGAGTCATGGTATTACTAACAGTTTCTGAGTCTTGAGATTGTTCAACAGTAGCTTGAGCAATACTATTAACTAAATGGTTAATAGTATCGCTAACAGTAGAAATTTGGTTGAGATAAGAACGAGTTTCATCAACTAGTTTTGTCCCCATCACTACTTGTTCTGTACCAGATTCCATTGCTGCTACTACTTCATTAGTTTCTGCTTGAATTTCTGCTACCAAGGCTTCAATATCTGCTGTAGCTTCGGCAGACTGTCTGGCTAGACTACGTACTTCATCAGCAACTACAGCAAAACCTCGTCCTTCTTCTCCTGCATGGGCTGCTTCAATGGAAGCATTTAATGCTAGTAAGTTAGTCTGATCGGCAAAACTACTAATTAGGTTGACCACTTTGGAAATCTTTTGGGAAGACTCACCCAAACGCTTAACTTTTTTGGCTGTCTCGGCTACAGTTTCCCGTATGGTGATAAATCCTTCTACTGTTCGGTTCATAGCAATATCTCCAGCATGAACCGTTTGGGCTGCTTCTTTCACGGCTGCTTCTGCTGCTTCTGCATTACTCGATACCGCCTTAATCGATTTATTCATACCTTTAATCCGCTCTAAAGCACTAGCAATTTCTATAGTTTGCTGAAATGCACCCTGAGATAGTTCTTGGATAGAATTTTCTTTAGCGCGAGTAGTCATAGCTACTTGTTCAACAGCTACTTGTACTTGCGTAACTAGTTTTCGTAAGCTTTCAATGGTAGCGTTATAAGAGTCAGCGATCGTACCTATTTCATCATCTCGCACTTGAGCGCGAATAGTTAGATCCCCACGACTCACTGGGTCCACTTCCATTAAAAGCTCCAAGGCTCTACTTTGCAGTTTTTCTTTGGCTTCTTTCTCTTTTGCTTGAGCGATTTTCTCTTGCTCTAAAAGACTTGCTTTATCTAAAGCCATACCCAATTGGGTTGCTACTTGAGCGAGTAAGTCAATATCGCTGTTTTGCCAATTTCTGGGACTAGCGCACTGATGGGCAATCAATAAACCGATTAACTTGTCTCTTTTGATTACTGGTGCAACTAAGCTAGCTTTAACCGCAAAAGGTTCTAGTTGTTCAAGGTGACAATCAGTTAAGTCAGCTTCATAAATATTATTTGTTACCTGAATTCTGCCTTGCTGATACTTTTCTACATATCCCTCAGCAAAACATGGGTCATGAATTTCTGCTCCTAAGCTAGCAGGATATCCTTCCGCCACAGATTCGGCTTTAACTGTTCCTTTCCAGTCATCATCAAAAGCATAGTAGATTACTCGATCGCTTTGTAGCGCAATTTGACTATCTTGTACAGCTATATTGAACAATTCTTGAGGTTCAAGGACTTGATCCATACGCAAAACAAGGTCTTTAAGTAAACGAGAACGCTGAACATCTTGACGCAATCTCTCTTCGTTACTTTCTAAAGAATCCGCCATCACATTAAAGGTACTAGCTAGCAGACCTATTTCGTCTGTAGTATCAATCATTGCTCTAGCTTGAAGATTACCTTCAGAAAAGTCTTGAGTAACTTGTTGCAATTGCTGGATGGGAAGAGCGATCGATTTTCCCAAGATTCTGGTTAATGACCACAAAAGCAATACAACTACTAAACCCAAAGAAATCTGAATTAACAGACTACTCCAGAAAATTCCCGCAATAGTTGCTTTAGCTGTCCCATAGACAATTACTGCCACTGGATTTCCAGCTTGATTAGCTATAGCTTTAGCTGCCAAAGCATAATACTGGTTGTCTATTTTTTCTTGAGCCGTAACTATTTCTCCCCTATTACTGACTGCTTTGGCTAGCAGAGATTGTGTTTCTAAAGGAACATTAAGATTATCTACATGATTTGACTGGTGTTCTCGTCCTGTTTTAATAGAAGTAGCTAAACTATACTTTTCACTATTGGAATTGTATAAGTAGACAGCACTATAGCCTCCTTCAGCAAAAGCAGATACACTCTTCTCTACAATAGATAGTTTGCCATTGACAATATCACCTGATATCAAGACACCAACTATTTCATTGCTTCCACTTCCTTTCACTGGCGTTGCGGTATAGCGAATTAAGGCATCCGTGTCTTTGAAGCCTTCTGGTAGTGGAGGGGACTCTTTGGTTAATTCCTGCCAACTGACTATTTCACTAGTCTTAATTTGTTGGGAATTACCTAAAACTTCACTAACTAAACCATGAGGATCGAACAGTTCTCCTGCACGATTAGCATTAGCATTCAAAATAATTCTTTTATCTTTACCCACTAGAGTGGCATATTCAATATTTCTTGCCTTAATTTCATTTTTGAGGATAGCGTGAACTTGATTTTGCAAAATACTAGATAAAGGCTTTCCTTGAGCATTAGCTTCTGCTGCTTCTATAACAGCTTTATTATCTGACTGTCCCCGAAAACCAAATCCCATCTGGTCAATTTTGATGTTGTATTCGATATTTGTTACTGATAGCTGAGACTTGACTTTTTTGAAAAGCTCAGCTTGCAACCCTTGACGAAGAACTATTCCTCCCGCAGCCACTACTACTGTTAACGCACCCAAACTTAACCAAGGAATAATTCCTGTTTTCCTACTGATCGGCAGATTGTAGAGTTTTTTTAATAAAAGGGGTTCTGTAGAAATCCCTACTTTATGGTATGTTTTGCTTGATTCATCATTTATTTCTGAATCATTATTTTTCCAGGAAAAATTAGAGTTAGATATTTTGGTTTGATTCCTTGTGTTTTCTTGTCTGCTAAACTCTGGGGGGATGGGAGTCATGGAAATAACCTCAACAAAAGTTAAATAGTTTCTCTAGTTATAGTTAGGTAGTAAAGATAAAAATTTTCTGTAATGTAGTTGATGGATTGTGTTTGACTGCCACCCCTATAAATTGTCTATTCTCAACTGCTTATTAATTGTCGATCGAGCTATCTATCTTTGAGACATAGCAGAAAAAATAGCGAAACCGTTAAGAGTCCAAATTGTTTCTCCATCTGGTTTTAGCCAATAACCTCGCAAAAAAGGGGCTAATTCATTGCTAATAGCAGAAGCAGGAGGAGACTGTATGGCATCCGAATTACACCATTCAATATCCTCTACTTGACTAATAATTAAACCAAGGCTGGTTTTTTCTCTTGCTTTTGCCTTGGCATTTTTATAATTATCTTTAGACAAAACTAAAGCATTATAGTGAGTGACATTAATTCCTGTTTCGTACCAAGAATTTAGCCCAATTAAATGTCCTAAATCTAACATCCACAGTATTTCCCCTCGCCAATTATAAATTCCCATTACCCAAGGAGACATTTCTGGAATTGGGACAATGTTACCAACAGGAATTTTAAGTACTTCAGTGATCTGCTCAATAGGTAACATTACTTTAGTGTCAGGTTCGAGGCCAAACCTCAAAAACTGATTTTCTTCATTTTTGCGCTGAAGAAGCTCTGTAGATAATGAAGGATTCTGGTTTAAATTAAAATCTGACACAATACATCAATATCCTTGCAACAGGTAATTTAATTGGCAATAAGTTCTTTAACTTTATTAACTAATTGTTCTTGATCGATTGGTTTAGAAATATAAGCATCTGCTCCTTGTTTCATACCCCAAAACTTATCCATTTCTGTGCCTTTAGTCGAACAGAGGATAATCGGTATTTTATTAGTATTTTCCTCTCCTTTTAGCTGTCGGCAAATTTCAAAACCACTTCTTCCTGGTAAAACAATGTCTAAGACAATTACATCAGGTCGAGACTGTTCTATTTTTTCTAGAGCTTCTTCTCCGCTGATAGCGATGGATACATTAATACCTACTTGTTGTAAACAACTAGTGATTATAGACCTCTCTGTAGCAGAATCATCAACAATTAATACTGTCCCCATATTGGTAGCCACCTTTATTTTTGAGCCAAATAACTATATAAATAGTAGTTGAAATAGATTAAATATCAGATAGACACTATTTAGAATTCCCTTAAATCAGCTTGAACTAACATTTTAATGAGTAAAAAAATTCGATTTTCACTAGCTAGGTGGCATATTTTGATACTTTTTGGTTGAGATATGTATTAATTGTCTCAACGACAAGGTCTTCTTGTACTGGTTTATTGATAAAATCTGTTGAGCCTACCATTTTGGCACGGACTCGATCGACAATTCCCTCATTACCAGTTAAAATTATGATAGGTGTATAGCGAAAATAAGAAAGTTTGCGTAGTTGACTACAAATTTCATAGCCATTGGTATTGGGCATAATCAAGTCCAAGAAAATCAAATCTGGCTTGCGACTTAACAACATCGTGATCGCTCTTAGTCCGTCTTGTTCACTAACAAACTGATAACCTGCATTGGTAACGACGTTTTCCATAGCCTGACAAATAGCAGGACTATCATCTATGCAAGCAATTAAAAGACGATGAGAAACTGCATGATTAGATAACTTATTAGCAACAAGGGTAGGTACTGGAGGTGGAATGTCATTGACCTTGACTAATTGCACTAAGCCTAATTGTACATAAGGAAGAAGAGAACGAGTAACAGTCAATAAATCCCGCTTCATTCTCACACTTAAATCTCGTAAGGTTTGTTCTCCATCGAGTAATTGAGTTAAGTTTTGGTAAACTTGAGGAGAGGTTTTTTGCTCTAAAACTTCTGGTTGTCTAATTACCGGAGCAAGATCGGGGGATCGATCGGCAATTTTCGCCTGTTGCCAACCAGTCCAAAGTTTACTACACTCATCTATAACTTGTTCGGCATCTATTAAAGATAACCTAGTGGATAAAAGATCATCTTTGACAACTTCACAGAATACTTCTATGGCTTGAGTAATATCAAATAATACTTCAATTATGGTAGATTTAATTAGGCTATCAGCTTGTTCGCGGTCTATTTTTTCTTGATCGAGCCAAAGAGATAAAAGTCTATACTCCCAAGAAACCCGACATTCTTCTGCCGAAATAGTTGCTAATTCAGACTTAATTTCATTAAAGTGATCGCTTCTTTGTGGGCAAAATGCTGACAAATTTCTGCGCCATCGTCTAATAGGATGCCCTCCCCCAGTTGCGTAAATAATTCTACCTAAGTAAAGATAGAAGACCCAAACTAGATCTTGGGAATTAGTAATAATTATTTGACCGCTAAACTTTATTTGTTTTAATGATTCAAATAACTTTTTCTGCTGTGTAGCAGAAAAATTCTTAATTAGTGTACGAGTATGACTTATCCCATCTTTGGCAGTCGTCATTACTAGCTTTCCTCTATAAAAATGTTTTTAGTTTGGAGATACTCTAATTTTAGAGTTCCCAAAACTATATTCAAAATAATTATTCATGCAAAATAAATTGCTTAATTGATCTAGGCAAAAGGCAACAGTTCAAAGGCAATATACAATTAGAAATAGGTAATGAAATTTGCTGATGATAAACTCGATCGAGACTTATACCAATTCTCAAAATTATCTAACAAGCCTCTTATTACTTCCAGATACTATTACTAAATATTATATGCTTGAGCGAGGCTTTGAGGGGCAAGTAAAAAAATGGGTGGATGTTCTGGTAAATCAATGATTTCTTGACTAACACAGTTAATATTCCCCTTCTTTAAATAAGCTTTGGGTAATGTCTTAAAATTAGATTTAGTTACACGACGCATTGACGGTTGAGAATCAATAGGCAATCCTAACAAATCTTGTGTTTCTTGATGGATATTAATAATAATTAAATAACGTTGTTGTTCCCAATCTAAAAAAGATATGTCAGATGTATCAGTATTTATTTCTGTTGAAACAAGCTCGGATGACGGGAAGTCTTGAAAAATAAATTTAGCAACATCAATAACTATAATCTCTTTATCTTCATAGTTAGTCAGACTCATTCCTGTTCCTTGAGGATCGCCATAAACTTTTCCTAAAGGAATCACTTTTTGTACTGCTAATATAGGTAAAGCAAACCATTCTTGTCGTAAACTAAAGGTAATCATTTGTTCTGTAGTTTCGGTTGGAATAGCAGCAGAACGCCGGGAACGAAGAGTAGAAAAAATAGCCATAGGCAGGTTAGCTCACACAATATAGTTAAACAGTAATTAAACTTTAAAAGTATTAACAGAAGACTCTAGTTTTTGAGCAATTTTCACAGTTTCGTCTAGAGAATCAAATACATTGCGAGAAGCATCAGAAGTACGCTTAGAGACTTGCGCTACTTCTTTCATTAGTTGACTTACGACTTGAGAGGTTTGAGCTTGAGAACTAGTAGCTCCAGAAATAGATTGAAGTAGTCGATCGATTTGCTGAGATATTTGAGCAATATGATCGAGACTTCTTTTGGTATCTTCTACCAGTCGGGTTCCTTCTACTACCTGAGATGTGCCAAGTTCCATGGCTGCAACTACATCGGCAGTTTCTTCTTGAATAGTTTCGACAATTTCTTCAATCTCTTTGGTTGCTTCAGCAGATTTGACCGCTAATTCCCCTACTTCTTCTGCAACTACGGCAAAACCTCTTCCTTCCTCTCCTGCACGAGAGGCTTCAATGCTAGCATTAATTGCCAGCATGTTAGTTTGCATGGCGATTTGATTAATTAAAGAGATTACCTTAGAAATTTCCTGAGAGGACTCTCCTAACCGCTTAACCTTTTTAGCTGTAGCAGCAACGGTTTCTCTCAACTGTAAAATACTACTTACAGTTTGTTCGATCGCTTTTCCACCCATCTCGGCACTCTCGGAAGCACTATGAGATACTTGGGCTGCTTTTTGAGCATTGCTAGCTACTTCTTGGATTGAAGAAGTCATCGTTTCCAAAGCATTGAGAGTTTGGTTAATTTGTTCTGCTTGCTGGAGAGCTTCTTGGGCTACTTGTCCAATCACATTTTCATTTTGACCTATAGAGAAATTAACTTTGTTAGTAGTTGTCTTTACCTGAGTGATAATGTCTCGCAAATTTTCGATAATGGAGTTGAAAAAGTCGGCGACAATACCAATTTGGCTATCTGTAATGTCTGCTCTAACGGTCAGATCCCCTTCTGATACACCCTCAATACTATTAAGAAATTCTAATAATTCTGTCTGTATGGCTTCACTATTTTGGCGTTCCTGCTCAACAATCAAGGTTTGAGCTTGCATTTGCTCTTGGGAAACTTGTTCCTGTTCTCTGATTAATTTTTGCATTCGTTCTGCCAGGTGATTGATATTATTGCCAAGCTGAACGAATTCTTTTTGTCCTTTGATATTTATACGAGTATCTAGTTCTCCTTGCTCCAGTTGTGATACGGCTACTATAGTATCTACTATTGGTCTAGTTATATGTCCACTCAAGTAAGCACTTAATAGAACTACAAATAAAGTAGTCAGACTAACTCCCAATAACAAAATTAGACGTAATTGACGGAGAGATTGTAAGGCTTCATCACCGTTACCTTGAACAAAAATACCCATAAAATCAAGATAAGGCTCTAGTTGCGAATTTTTTACTTGAATAGATAAGGGAACATAGGTGATTAAGTCTTTGTCTTGATGATTATAGTGGGTTTTGATTCCAGATTGTTTAGCTGAATGTAATTGGGCTACTTGAGGAAAATATTGATTAATAGGCTTGAGAATATAACTTTCATTTTCTTGTCGATCTGTTCCCACTCCAGCAACAATAATGCCATCACTATTGACTAAATGCCATTGAGTAAAATTGTTATTGCGGTCGGCAAAAAGCTTGTAGATTTGTTTCTTGCCAATACGTAAGCTCAGAATACCGATAACTTCACCCTTATTTTCATCTTGAATAGGTGCTAGGTATTCAATAAAAATTTCCTGACTATTATTAGATAAACCTGGTTGATTTAAAACAACTTGCTTGGTTTTCAACGCTTGTTTAAAAGACGGGCGATCGCTATATTTATCAGTAAGCAGTTGATTCGATTGGCTCTGAAAAAGAGGATTACCCTCAATATCAAAAAAAATAATATTATCGTAAACTTTAAAATTCTGACTATATCTAGTTAAAACTTCTTGTTTTTGAACAACAGTAGTGGTTTTTCTGAGATCGGGGTTGGTAAAAATTTGTTCTTGAGCTAAATTTCGGACTTCATTGAAGCGATTATCCAAAAAACTGGCAAACTTTACTGACATTAATTCCGTAATTTCTAATTGAGCTTGGCTAATTTGCTTTTGGCTAGAATTTTGGAGAAGACCATAAGCAATAGTTCCAACTACTGTCATAGGAAAAACACCGATAATAAATACCAGTAAAGCTGTTTTAGTTCTCAAGTTGAGTTGTTGCCAAAAATTTTGTGGAGAAGATGATTTATTATAGTCATCCATAAAAATAAATACCTCAAATAAAATAATTCAGTAAAAGTTATCAATAATTGGTTGATAATTTCTATAGAGAGACAGAGTGCAAAATAGAAGAATTGACGATCGCCTCTGGGTCTAAAATTAGTAAAATACTGTTTTTTTGGAGTAAACAGCCCTGGAGATAAGGAACAATACCAGCAGCAACATTGCCTATAGGAGATTGAATTTCTTCCATTACGAGTCTTACTACTCCTTTAATAGAAGGAACTATTAACCCTAAGGGGATTTCATTGGCACGAATAAGTGCTAATGAATATTCTTGTAAATTTATATCTACTGGTGGCAACCCTAACATTTGCGGAAAATTAACCACCCAAAAAATACGACTACGTTGATTGAGTAAACCGATAACACATTCTGGCATATTAGGCATTGGTGTTATCCTTTTGCTAGCAACTGTAAATACTTCTTGAGTATTGTCCATAGATAATACTGCTGGAATATTTTGCCCTAATTGCAACTGTAAATAGGGTTTATAGATTTTTTCAGCTAATAATTCTGTTGATTGTGTAGAAGTATTCATTGATAAGTAATAAGTAATAAGTAAATAACTAACGACTAATAATTAATTCTGAGAGAGTTTCGAGCAATTTTTTCTCTTTAAAAGGTTTAGTGAAGTAGGCATTAGCACCTAAATTCATCGCTAATCTTCGATGTTTATCACCACTCCTAGAAGTAAGCATAATAACGGGAATATTTTTGTAAGTTTCATTAGATTTGGCTCGGCTAAGAAAACCAAAACCGTCAAGACGAGGCATTTCAATATCACAGATGATTGCCTGTACTGCTATTCCCGCTTGGAGCTTTTCTAGAGCATCTTGTCCATCTTTAGCTTGTTCTACTCGATAGTTAGCTTTTTCCAAAGTCATAGCTAAGAAACGACGGACATTAATTGAATCATCCACCACCATCACTGTATTTTTCTGAGCAATAGTAGTTGAAGATAATTCTCCGATTAAATGACCTGTAGACTGTCCCCCAGATGAATGAATTAGAGATGGTGAAACAGCAGTATAACCATCATTTTCAATCCAATTTAGAAGCGCGCTGGCATCAACTAAAGGTACAACTCGACCATCCCCCAAAATCGTACAGCCATTAAAACCTAGAGGTAGAGATAAGTTCCCTTCTACTTGACGGATAGTAACCTCTTCTTCTTGCCAATAGCGGTCTACCTGAATTCCTACTAACTCGTTTCCTTGTGCAATTATTAAGACCGTAGGTCGATCGATTAAGGGACTGGCTTCGCTATCAAGATTAGATCTACTTTGAGAAGATGAGAAATGAAGCCATTGATGCAAGCGAACAAGGCGCACCATAAACCCTTCCCAATTGAGAATTTCTGCCCCTGCACTTTCTATAATCAACTCGGGCTGCAATATGAGCATTTCTTCAATCGTGCTGGTAGGAAAGGCTAATAACATATCATTACTTTCCACCAACAAAACCCGAATAACAGAAAGAGTAAAAGGAACGCTAATAGTAAACGTAGTCCCCATGCCTAATTCTGTATCTACTTGAATCTTGCCGTTAACTTGTTCGATATTGGTACGCACCACATCCATACCTACCCCTCTACCAGATAGGTCAGTTAATTCCTTGGCAGTACTAAAACCAGGCTCAAAGATTAATTCTAGTAAGTCTTCTTGTCTTGTATTAGCTAATTCTGCTTCACTAATACCTATTTGGATTGCTTTAGCTCTAATTTTTTCTACATCGATACCACCACCATCGTCACTAAGGGTAATAATTGTTTGGTTGCCTCGATAACTAGCACTGATAGTGATTAAACCCTCTTCTGATTTACCTGCTTGTAGACGAGTGTCGCTATCTTCAATACCATGGTCAAAAGCGTTGCGAAATAGATGAAGGAGAGGATCGTTAAGAGCTTCGAGAATAGATCGATCGATTAAGGTAGAACCACCACGGACTTTTAATTGCACCTTTTTACCATACTGCATTTCCATATTGCGGAGTGCTAGAGGGAAACGACTAACTAAATCCGATAAAGGACGCATCCGTACTTTAGTAATCGTAGACTGCATTTGCTTAGTAGTACGATTTAATCCCTTAGCGTTTCGCTCTGTTTCTTCTAAATTGATTTCGATGTCTTTGGTTACTTCCTGAATTTGGACTACAGTTTCCATTACTTCTTGGGATAGGAGATGAATATCACTGTAGGAATCCATTTCTAAACTATCAAAATATTCTGGCTCGGAATGAACAAAAGAAGGATTAACTGTTTTTTTAGTCACTTCAGAGTTAACTAATGCTGTAGATCTAACACGGATGGCTTCAGTAGCAACTTTATCGTAGGCAATTCTTAGTTGAAAGTTAGATTGTTCTAGAGTTTTAACTCTTTGACTAAGGAGATAAACTAAATTTCGCAAACTATGCAAGCGTAAATTCAAACCATTTCTTTCGATGGAAATTTCACCAAAATAGTCGCTTAGTTCATCTAATTGTTGGACTGGAACTCTGATAGTATTTTCTTTGACAGAGTTATTAACTACAATTTCTTGGTCAGAAACAAAGGCATTTTGCGCTTTTTGAGTTGAAACTAGGGAAAAATCCTGGTCTGAGGTGAGAGATTCTTCTTTTAGATTAGCTTTGAAATCTTCAAGAGCATCAAATATTTTAGTTGTTTCTTCTTCTAAATTTTCTTGTTGAAAGAACGAGGTAATCAAGTCAGAATCAGCTATTTCATCAAATTTTTTAGCCTCGAAACTAGTATGTATTTGTGGCTCAAGGTTAATTGATGCTGAATTGGTTAAATCTAAGGAAGTTGCTAAAATATCAGTCTGACCAATTAAGACTAGAGCTTGAGATCGCCTCCACTCATTCAGTGCTGATTGGGCAATCTCTTCTAACTGCTCTGGATTTGCTTCTAAATGAGTAATAACAGATTGACACAAACTACTGAAAGCTGGTAGCTCTAAAATCTCTCCTAAACCGCTTAATTCTATAGCTGTAGTCAATAAATATGCTCTTAAAGCAGTAGGTTCAAAATTATTTAACTGTGACTCTAATTGTTGCAGAGATTCTTCTACTTCTGTCTCAAAGATGAGGATACTCATGTCTTCCCCCATTTCCGCAGACAATAAAGCAGCATCATCTTCTGGTTGAGGATCTCCTAGAATTTGATGAAGTCGATCGAAAAGTGGACTAACATTACCATCTAACCACTGGCGATCGATATTTACTTGCTGTCGATTGTAACCAGCAACTTGACGCAGAAATTTAACGCTTTCTAATAATAACCCTTCTAACCCTTCATCAACAGCCTCTGTTTTACCTACTTTCAGTACTTTAAAAAAATCTTCTAAACGATGAGCTAAATGGCTTAGTTCTTCAAAACCCATCATCGCTGCTCCACCTTTAATAGAATGAGCAGCCCTTAAGACACCGTCCATATGCTGAGAATTAACTTTGCCAGAGCTTAGTCCTAGCAGTCCCGACTCAATATTATCCAAGTATTCTTGAGCCTCTTCCAAAAATTGAAGTCGTACCTGAAATTCCTTATCCTCTGACATTGTTGCTAACCTAAATTAATCAATCAAACCTCGATATTGCCTAAGTTTGCTTAAACTTACTCTCTCAATTAATTCTCCTCTTCAATTTTGAAAGTCCCTACTGACGCTTGTAGCTTTTGGGCAACGGATACTGTTTCGTCTAAAGAAGAAGATACCTCCTTAGAAGCAGAAGAGGTACGTTCAGATACTTGAGCAATTTCTTTCATTAATTGAGTGACCACCTCAGAAGTTTCTGCTTGAGATACAGTAGTTTCAGAAATAGATTGAACTAGTCGATCGATTTGATAGGATACGGTCAGAATTTTTTCTAAGCTCTGTTTGGTTTGTTCTACGAGGTTAGAGCCTTCTCCTACTTGAGTATTACCCACCTCCATGGCTGCTACCACTTGAGCAACTTCTTTTTGAATGGTGGTAATAATACTTCCTACTTCTTTCGTTGCTTGAGCAGACTGAGTAGCTAATTCGCCAATTTCTTCTGCTACCACTGCAAATCCTCGTCCTTCATCTCCTGCTCTAGCTGCCTCAATACTTGCGTTAATAGCTAGTAGATTAGTTTGCATCGCAATCTGATTAATTAGAGAAATTACTCGCGAAATCTGTTGAGAGGCTTCTCCAAGGCTTTTCACTTTGTCCGCAGTCTCAGCAATAGTTTCTCTCAGTTGCAGAATACTATTTACCGTACGTTCCATACTCTGACCACCTGTTTCTGCTGTATCTGAGGCGATATGAGCTACTTCTGCTGCTTCTTGAGCATTACTAGCTACAGCCTGAATAGAACGGGTCATTTGTTCGATCGAAGTCAAAGTTTGAGTAATTTGCTCTGCTTGATGCTTGGCTTCTTCAGCTAATTGGTTCATCGAACCTTTATTAATTCCCACAGAATGATCGACTTGGTCAGCGGATTGTTTTACTTGTTTCACAATATCTCTTAAGTTTTCAATAATTGAGTTGAAAAAGTCAGCGACAATACCAATTTCTCCTTCAACAATTTGGGAACGAACTGTTAAATCTCCACTAGAGGCTCCTTCTACATCTGTTAATAATTGCAGTAGTTCTTGTTGCAAAATTTCATTCTTTCTTTGCTGTTCTTGAGCAAGCTCTTCTGCTTTTTGTCTTGATTCTTCTAACTGTTGTAGAGAATTTTCTTGCTGTTTCAATAATTTTTTGACTTGTTGCACTAAGTTATTAAAACTAACAGATAAAGTTTTGGTTTCTATTGTTCCTACTAGAGTAGCCGTAATATCTAAATTTCCTGCTGCTACTTCCTCAGCTTTAGCAGAAAGATCTCTTAAAGGAGAAGTAATCCGACTAGATATAAATACAATTAAAATAGTGGCAACCAAAGTTAAAATTACTGCTGTACTAATAAATATAAGAAGAAATTCGCTACCAGCACTTGCTATTTCTTTTTGAGTCATAGAAGCAATTGCTGTCAAATTTGTTTGCGGAATAGTCGTTATTTTATATTGTTTGCCTTGATCTACAAAAGATAAGGTTAATATTTGTTCACCTTTTTCTGATAATATACTTTTTATATTTAATTCCTTAATTTTTGCACCTTCAGTAATCAAGGATTGTATCTGTTCAACCGAATAACTTCCTGGCTTTAAAACTTCATTAGTAATACTTAGAACAGAATTGATTTTTTTATCATTAGAAAATACTTGGTCTTGTTGAATACCTTGAGAGTTAAGAGTGGAGATTAAATAACCTGTTTTTCCATCAATAATCTGAATTTCTTGCGAGCCAGTAATTCCACTATGTTGTAGAAAGCTTTCTACTAGCTTAAGATTATCAACGGAGAACAGAACTCTAACCATACCTATAAAATCTTGAGAAATAGGATCTCTAATTTTATAGGTAAAAGGTATACTAAAAGCATTATCAAAAGTATCAAAACCAGGTGTGCCAATGATTAAATCTTTCTTTTTACCTTTTTGCCACCAATCTTCATCTCGCTGGATAAAGTCTGAAGTTTGTTGATTATAAGCAATGTTAAAGCCGTGTTTCTCTGTTACCATAATTTCTGAAAAACTATGGTTATCAGCGATCGCTTTCAAATATTGATTAAGATTTGAATTTGGCTGAAGTAATTTAGTATCACGAAAACGCTTTTCTAATTCTGTTACACTTAATTGAGTTAATTGTTCTTTTAAAGCATATTTTTCACCAGAACGAACAGCATCAATAACATAAGGATTTTCTCCTACTGTAGTGGTAATTTCCGAAGTTTCTGTCAGTAACTGACTAACAATTTCTGCTGTTAACAAAGATTTATCTTGCAGTTCTTTCTGTACTTTTTTCCCTGAATTTTGACGAATAACAACATATCCAGTTGCCATAGCTAAAACCAGAGGAATTAGTACTGTTGGTATTAATGTTCGCAGTAATTGAAGGCGCAGAGTAACGCCTTTCTGCTGAGGAGAGGGCTTTTTTGACTCTAGAGTATGAGGAGTTTGTTGTTTATTTTCTGTAACTGTTTCCTGCTGGTCTGGTTGGAAATCAATTTGAGTCATAATAAATAAAATAATCCAAATAATTCAGCATTAAGAACATTATTTAGTGTTGTATAACTTATTAACTAAACAGATACAGATTGAACAGCTTGAATAATTTGTTCTTCAGTAAAAGGTTTGGTTAAATAAAGATCTGCTCCCTGTTTCATTCCCCACATTCGATCTATACCTTGATTTTTAGATGTACAAATTACAATACGTGAATTTTGAGTTAGGGGATTTTTCTTTAGGCTTCGACATAATTCAAAACCATTCATTTCCGGCATTACGACA
The DNA here is from genome assembly GCA_051439345.1 of Xenococcaceae cyanobacterium. Lineage (GTDB taxonomy): Bacteria > Cyanobacteriota > Cyanobacteriia > Cyanobacteriales > Xenococcaceae > JASJDJ01. The sequence goes on along the minus strand of JBFRWE010000303.1, from coordinate 2,543 downwards.
TCAGTGACAATGACATCTGGTTTTTTACTTAGTGCTTTTTCCAAAGCATCCTTACCATTATTAGCTTCAAGTACCAAATATCCACTCTTACGTAAATACTGACAAATCAAATCTCTGACAGATGGTATATCTTCTACAACAAGAATAGTTGTCATAATGATTTTTTCCTTAAGTTGATAATTTCAAAGTTTATGATTTTGCTTAGATTAGATTAGCTTAAATATTTAAAGACAATACTTAACAAATCCGTTTGTGTGAAAGGTTTAGTCATATAGTCAGTTGCTCCTGCGATTCGTGCTTTTGCTCTATCTATCAATCCTTTGTTTGCTGTTACCATCACTATAGGGGTGTTTTGAAAGGCAGAATATTTTCTGATCAAAGAACATAATTTATACCCATCTATATTAGGCATACCTACATCCATTAGAATTAAATCTGGTTTAATTCTAATTATTTTCATTAAAGCTTTTAATGGTTCAGTGATTGGGAAAACAGAAAACTCATCTCTTGACAAAAATTTACTGATTTCATTAAGAATAGTTGGACTATCATCAATGCAAACAATTTTCCACTGCTTCTGTTGAACATTAGAGTTAGAAAAATTAGAAATACTGATATTTTTTTGTTCTTGATTGGATTCTTCTATTACATTTTTTTTATGATTTATCTTGGTTGAAATAGGAATAATTGGTAATTGATCGAAAGGAGATTGAGGGGCGCGAATAAAAATCCTTTTTTGAATAATTAAAGGATGAATTTTTTTTGCCAATTCTAGATCATCCTGATTTAATAGTGCAGCTAATTGCTTAAAATTAAAGCCCCGAAGAATTTTACCTAATTTTTCCTCTTCTGGTTTACTTCCTGGTTTACTAAAAAAATAAGGACGTTGATAAGAAGATAATATATGAGGAGATAAGGATTGCCACGTTTCTAATCTTTTTTGACCTTGAGATATTATCGAAGACAATTCGATACTAAAAATTGGTGTTGTTAAAATAATATCTGAGATAAAATTATTTTGATATTCATCTTTGACTAGTAAATAAGACTCAAAAACTTCTTGAATCAATCTTTGAATTAACAATTCTACTTGCTGCTGCGTTAAATATTTTTGTTCTAACAGCCAAACGATCGCTTCATAATCTTTTGGCTGTTCTCTAAAGTTATTTTTGTCCTCATCAAATAATAACCTTAATTGAGAGCGGACTTCATTTTTTATAGTTAAGACTTCTTGTCCTAGACGACGTAAATGACGTTCTAATCTTTCAAAGGGTTCTAAAGAATGAGTTGCATAAGTAATTTGACCATTATTAAGGTATATAAAAAATTCAAAAGATTTATATGCTACTTTAAGACATCCATCTACTCCATCACTACATAATTTTTTTAGTAAATCAAGAACAGGAGAAATAGTTGAAGTTTCTATATTACCTCTAGTATTAGAAGTCAGTTGATTCATAATTAATATTTTCCCAGAAGTTAATCTGGTATATTCTTTAGTCTCTAATTAAATATCAGTTTTTTTAGGAATAAATAATTCAAATAATCTGGAATATGGCGGCAATGTTATCAGCCAATAATTATAAGTAACATGACCGATAGAACATTTATCATTTATGGGAGAGTTATATTAATATAGTTCCCTAAAATATGGAAAAACTAACATTTTTCCAAGTCGTGTTGTTACTCAATTCAACAATACACAGTACGGACATATCAAGCTGGCGAGGAAGTAATTGCTCAATAACCGCTGAGGGCGATCGACGAGCAGCAAAATGAGAATTGCTGGGGTTGCTCAAAAACTGTACATCTGCTTTAATGGCAGAATGAAACTGGAAAAGCTGCCGAGAGAAATTCAAGAGGAAGAACGGACACCGTTGGTGAATTGGTTAGTAAACCTAGTCGCCGAGCAGCAAGAGATAATCCGAGAGCAGCAGGAGAAAATTGCCAAGCTCGAAGAAAAAGTTAACAGTCTTGACGAAGAACTAAAAGTAGCTAAGAAACTAAAAGGGAAACCAAAAATCCGACCCAGTACCCTTAATCTTGAAGAAAAGAAGACAAAAAAGACTGGAAAACGACCAGGGTCTGACAAGCGTAGTAAAAAGCTCAAATTTGTGGTGGATGAAGAAAGAATAATTGAGCCGTCAGAGAAACTGCCCTCCGGAGCTATGTTTAACGGATATAGAGAATATGACGTACAAGATTTAATTCTTAAACGGCACAATATCAGGTTTTGGCTAGCTGAGTATGTGACATTGTCGGGAAAGACAATAGTCGGGAAGTTGCCCGACCAATACCAGGGACATTATGGACCAACCCTGAGAGCATTCACTCTCTATCAACATCATCAATGTCGAGTTCCCCAGAATTTAATTTGTGAACAGCTCAGAGAGTTAGGGGTGGATATTTCCACAGGTCAAGTTAACCACATTTTAATAGAGAACAAAGAGTATTTTCATGCTGAACAGAATCAAATATTGCAGGTAGGTTTAGAAACAGCCCAATACATACATACTGATGACACAGGAGCCCGACATCAAGGA
>JBFRWE010000302.1:0-4253 GCA_051439345.1 Xenococcaceae cyanobacterium | reverse complement strand
GATTAATTCATATTCTTGTCCATACAGTTCAAACTTCAAACCCTCTCGCAACGTTATTTTAGACATTTAATAATCTCTCCCAATCAATTTTTTCTGAGACTGCTGCGAGCGCACTGTCTAACTGAATAGGTTGCTTGAGTTCTATCTCGACTGAGCAACAGAATATCAACTTGAACAATACATTACGAGGAATTTTATGGCAGTCAAGAATTTGATAAATATTTGCTAACGAAGTTGGGACTTGAGAGCTAACCACTTCCAAACAGTCTCGATATTCGTCAATACTGAAGCTTTCTCGTGCGTATCGATAAAGTAGCTTGATATTAGAGAAGATTGGCTCTTTTCTCACTTCCAACTCGCTCAAGGCAACAAATGTCCATCCCGTATTATTACAAATGCTAGTTAATTGCTGGTACTGTCGCTTGTATTGATCGCTCTCAAGTGTTTTTTTAGATTTAACGTCGATAATTTGTTTCTGACGACAGCGAATAACCTGGAAATCGGGAACATATTGTTTGAGTTTGCCTGACTCGTCAAAATCAAGTGAAATAGCTGGCGTTGTGTAAGATACAACATCTGGATCGAATTCCAGCCAGTACATAAAATCTCTTTTGAGTGCGGAATCATACCAAACACCCGTCTTCATTTTGCAGCTACTAAAATTGCCGACAGTCTGCTTATATCCGCGATTCCCAACTATTCTTCTAGAAACAGCCATAAGATCAGGGCATCTCTTATAATTGTGAGGGGTCTTCGCTTGAACTTGGTTCAGGCGTTTATGAACCCCGTGAGATACCCTTAATTGTACTTGATATTTTAGCTTATGCGTAAAAACGTTTTAGCTTATGCGTAAATATTTTGACTTATGCATAAAAATTTAAGCTTATGAGTAAAACGACACACACTAAATATCTAAATCCATGAGGTTTAGCTTAGGTGCATTAGTTTCAATAAACTCCCGTCTGGGTGCTACCCTATCTCCCATTAAGACAGTAAAGATTCTGTCGGCTTCGGCTGCATCTTCTATTTCTACCCGTTTCATCATGCGAGTTTCAGGATTCATGGTTGTATCCCACAATTGTTGAGGCATCATTTCTCCTAAACCTTTAAATCTTTGGATAGTATAGTTGGCATTGGCAGGGAATTCGGCTATTTTTTGTTGCAAGTCGCGATCGCTGTAACAATAGTAATGGTTGCGTCCTCTTTCTAATTTATATAAAGGAGGACAAGCGATATAGACATAACCTTGGTCTACTATATCTCTTTGATAGCGATAGAAGAAGGTAAGTAAAAGAGTACGGATGTGCGCCCCATCAACGTCAGCGTCGGTCATGATCACTATGCGATGGTAACGTAACTGAGAAGAATCGAATTCTTCTCCTTTAATACCCAATCCCAAAGCAGTAATCATGGATTGGATTTCATTGTTTTTATAAATCTTGGCATCGTCAGTTTTCTCGATGTTAAGAATTTTACCTCTAAGGGGCAAAATCGCCTGAAATTGTCTGTCTCTTCCTTGCTTGGCACTATTGTGAACAAATACACCACTAGCTAATGCAAAATTATGGCTGTGAGGAACCTCAATATCATAAACATCATATTTTTGTTTTACAGATTCAACTTTAACAATACGATGATTATAGTTAGCTATTGCTTCATAAGCCTTATTTGTATCTCCCTCAAAATAGCGAGTTACAAAAGTATCAAACTTAAGTAGGGACTTATCTTTAGTTTGTAGGCGATACTGACGATAACTATCGATATTTCGATGTAAAGCGAGATGTTCTTCCGCAGAAAGTCTTTGAAGATTTGTGGGATTGTTATTTAACTTATTAAAGTCAATATGATGACAATGTTCTCCATCTTCTTTTTTGTAAACACCCTGCCAACGGTTATACCAGTCTGCAACAGTATGAGTAAACAGCCAGGAATCAGAACGAACATCCCAAACCATTTCGTAACCATCAATAGTAATGCCAGAGTCATTCATGTCAGATAGTTTACGGTAAAGTGGCATTAGAGAATCATTGGGAGTTATGGATACTGCTGCTTTATAACTACCATCTCGTAACATAAAACGATGGTCAGGAGTACAAAGAATTTCTTCTCCATTATCTAAAGTTACTTTGATTACTTCTGTACTGTTTTTAGTAATTCTGGCATTGACAATTTTTTCAACACCGATTTGACCATCCTGACGAATTGTATAACAGAAATTTTGTTGGCCTTGTTCTTGTTCTACTACCAACTCTTCAAAACTGAGAGAACGTCCATCGGTTAACGCTACCTTTGTTGTTCCAACAAAACAACCCCCTGCAGAGTCGCCCTCCACCAGGAAGATTTCTGTCTCGGCGGGATCGCGAGAACTACAATCTGCTAACTTACCAGGTAGAGTTGTAGATTCTAGTACTGATTTACGACGGACTAATTCTCTGGCGCGTCTGGCTGCTTCTGCTGCTTTAAAAGCTTGAATGGCTTTTTCGATAATAGAATCACCAACATTGAGATTAAACTCTAAATATTCATTTAATACTTCCCCCACCAAAGAATCAACAATACCCCTAACTTCCGTATTGCCTAGTTTGGTTTTTGTTTGTCCTTCAAATTCTGGTTCGGGTACTTTAACGGAAATAACTCCTGTTAAACCTTCTCGGATGTTTTCCCCACCCAGGTTTTTATCTGCATCTTTGAGCTTATTCCGCTTGCGAGCATAATTATTCATGGTACGGGTGAGGACTGTTTTTAATCCTTCCAAGTGAGTACCACCGTCGATAGTGCGGATATTGTTAGCAAAACCCAGTAAGTTATCACTAAAAGCATCGATACACCATTGCAAAGCAACTTCTACTGTGACACCGTTTTTTTCCCCTGAAACGTAGAGAATATCTTGGTGCAAGGCTTGCTTTTCCCTCGTCATATATGCAACATATTCTTTAATACCACCTTCGTAGAAATATACTTCTTGACGGGGTTCTTCCAAACGATAATCAGTGAAAGTAATCCTAACTCCTGCATTAAGATAGGCTAATTCTTTTAATCTTCCTGCTAAAACACTGTATTCAAACTCGATCGTATCAGTAAAAATTGTGGCATCTGGGAAAAAGTTTACCGATGTCCCTGTTTGTTGGTGATTTTCTTTATTGGCTTCAACTTTTAATTCGCCTTGGGGTTGTCCTTTTTCATAGCGTTGTAAGTAAGTTTTCTTATCTCTCCATACAGTTACTTCTACCCATTCAGATAAAGCATTAACTACTGAAACCCCTACACCATGTAAACCACCAGAAACTTTATAACCTCCTCCACCAAATTTACCCCCAGCATGAAGGACAGTCATCACAGTTTCTAATGCAGACTTACCCGTTTTGGGATGAATACCTGTAGGAATACCTCTTCCATCATCTGTTACTCGAATTGAACCATCTGCGGTAATATCTATTTCTATATGAGTGCAATAACCAGCAAGTGCTTCATCGATCGAATTGTCTACAACCTCGTATACTAAATGATGTAGTCCTCTTGGCCCTGTCGAACCTATATACATCCCTGGACGTTTACGTACTGCTTCTAATCCCTCAAGGACTTGAATTTGATCTGCACCGTAGCTACTGGTCATGTAAATCTCCGAATAATCGCTTAAGAGCTTGGTAAAATCTTTTTTAGGATAAAAGACTCAAAAATTTTAACATATAAGGTAAGGTGACTGTTTAAAAGCACTCTGAAGATGATTTTATTGACAAATGCAACCCTTTTTCAGTGAACAGTAAACAGTCAACAGTTTACTCTAAATACTATTGTACTATATTGAGGGTTGTTGGGATAAGGGCGATCGCGCTATTGCTACAATACTGATAAAATTAACATCTCATCATGACTGTAACAACTACTAAGGAAACAACCAATATCATAGTGTTACAAATGTCTCCTGTAATTTCCCTGAGTGAAGATAGCTTATTTGATTTTTGTCAGCTTAACTCCCATCTTCGCATCGAGCGCACCGCTACAGGAGAATTGATTATTATGTCACCAGCAGGTTCAGAAACAGGAAACCGTAATGCAAAATTAATGCAACAATTAGCCAATTGGACAGATGAAGATGGTACAGGAATAGAATTCGATTCTTCGGCTGGATTTATTTTACCTAATGGTGCGACCAGAAGTCCTGATGCAAGTTGGATTAAACTTAGCAAATGGAATGCTTTATCTGATGAACAAAAAGCGAAATTTGCCCCTATTTGTCCTGATTTTGTTGTCGA
>JBFRWE010000301.1:0-3896 GCA_051439345.1 Xenococcaceae cyanobacterium | reverse complement strand
TTACATTTATTTGTTCATCAGAGGATTCATAAATAAATGCAGCATCCAAAAACTTACTTCTTTGCTTTGGAAGTATTCGGATTTCTTTAATTCGTTTACTTCTCAAGTTCGGAGGCACAGTTATGTAGACAGAACCTTGTTCTCTAGTATATTGGCGAGATGTAGGAATCTTAAATTTCCCATCATCTTTGCCAAAATCATGACGCTTTCTGATGGGAATTATCAAAGGGAAATAGCCATCTTTGGGCAAGTACCGAGGAAGATTAATTCTTTCTTGATATACTCCTTCTTTCTTCATAGAAAGCAGCTTGAAAAATGCTTTAAAACATCTGTCTACATACTTAAGAGTTTGTTGACCGCAATCTGTAGCCAAGAGTTGATAATTTTCATTCTCTTTGCACAGATGATAGTTAGATTCATAGCTAAGGTATTTTTGTTCTTGAAAAAAATACTGGCGCACTGTGTAAAGTCCAACATTAAACAAGTTCTTGGACAAGCGACACAGATTAGTCAATACATCTTTTTCAGGACTATTCAGCTTCAATCGAACTGTTTGAGTCAGCCACATTGAACTTTTCCGCTATCATGCCCTTATTGTAGCGGAAATATATCCTTGAGTAAATATAATTGGAGGCGCAGCAATTCCCAAGTGCCTGTCGCCTGGGGAAACCCCAGGCGTTTATACGGCACGTCTACGACTAAAACTAACGTTTATAGTCGCAGTACCCTTGCTGCAAATTTTGATGGGCGTGAATACAATTTACGCCACAGCCCCTCAGAAAACCTCGTCATCCCTCTGGCTCAAGATCGCAATAGCTCACAATTAGCAATTAGTACACCACCTTAACTTGTCACGAATACCAAGAAAATATGTAGCTTAGAAAAATTGTCTTGTCAATTATGCTGCATATTCATAACATCAAATTCCCTAAAAGAATAAAAGAGTTGGCACTTTCTTTGTTGTGCTAATAGGATAACCATGCTACTATTCATAATCTCTAAATATTTAAACACAATAAGAGATGGAGCTTTGGGGATTTTCACTCTTATACTAATTGTTGCCTGTAGTTCTACCTCTGATTTAAATATCTCACCAGTTAATCGCTCATCTCCGCAAGATCGAGTCCTAGAAATTTGGTGGGATAAGGGTTTTTATCCAGAAGAAGATGAAGCACTACAACAGGTTTTAAGTGAATGGGAACAAGAAACTGGCAACCAAGTGAGATTATCTTTACATAATAATGACGAGCTATTCTTAAAAACAGAAAGAGCGATTCAAGCTGATAATCCTCCTGATGTTTTAATGAATGATGCTGCCGATCGCTTTCTCAATCCTGGTCTTGCTTGGCAAGGCAAACTAGCGGATCTCGCTGATATAATTGAACCAATTAAAGATTCTTATTCCGATACAGTTTTAGCTAGTGTTTATTTTTATAATGAGCGAGAAAAAAAGCGCAGCTATTACGCTATACCTATTCATATAGGCATACCCCATATTTTTTACTGGCGAGATTTACTCCAGCAAGCAGGGCAAAGCGAGCAAGATATTCCTCAAGATTGGGATGTCTTCTGGAAGTTTTGGCAGCAAGTGCAAGAGGAGCTACCCACTGAACGTATTTATGGGCTTGGTTTGCCTATGTCAGTAGAAGCTGCCGATACAGACGATATTTTTGAACAGATTTTAGAGGCATACAATGTAGAAATTTTAAACTCTGAGGGCGAGTTACAGGTAGACAATCCTCAAGTTCGTCAAGGTATCATTGATTGCATTAACTGGTACACTCAATTTTATACTCAGGGTTATGTCCCACCAAAGGCAGTGAAATGGTTAAACCCAGATAATAATCGCAGCTTGCTTAATAAGTTGGTAGTTATGACTCCCAATCAATCTCTCTCCATTCCTGCTGCTGTCAAACAAAATAAGGACATCTATTATCATCAACTTGTGACTACAGCCTACCCTGATAAACCCAACGGTAAACCGATGCGCTACATAGCCATGATTAGGCAAGCAATTGTTTTAGCTGACTCGAACAAGCAAAAATTAGCCAAGGACTTTCTGGCTTATTTCAATCAACCAGAAGTTCTCAGTAAATATCTTAAAGCTGCTGGAGGGCGTTATTTGCCAGTAAATAAACAAATTTTGACAGATACTTTCTGGACAGATCCCGCCGATCCTCACATTTCTACTGCTATCCAACCATTTCTTCAAGAGGAAATTACTTTACCTTACACAGTCTTAAATCCTGCTTATAGCATAGTTCTCAAGGATAGCATTTGGGGTAAAGCTCTCACTAAAGTAGTTCTAGATCGACGCTCTCCTGAACAAGCAGCCGATGAAGCGATCGCTCAAATTAAGGAAATTTTTGCGCAATGGAAGTAAAATTTGCCAGCTAGGTTGATAGTCGATCGCAATATAGTAGGGGCGAACAGCTGTTCGCCCTTAAAATAATGGTGATTTAATCTACTGGTTTACTAGCAATCCAATATTTACTAAAACCATGATTTTGAATGTCAATATCTACAAATCCTGCTTTTTCTAGTCGATCGCCTATATTATCAGTAGTGTAATTTCTGTAATATGGTTCGTGGTAAATAGCAGGGAAATTCTCCATCATGGTTTGAAATTCAGGAGAGTCTGTTAACTGTATCGAATCGCAAATAACAAATGTTCCTTCTGGTTGCAACACACGGAAGCATTCTTCGATTACTTGTTGACGAGCATTTGCTGGTAGCTCGTGAAACATAAATACAGAAGAAATACCGTGGAAATAATCATCTAAATAAGGTAACTCTTCTGCGTTTGCCTGAAGGAGTTGGGGTAATTCTCCAGGAATTTCTGAGAGTAATTGATTAGCTTTACGCAGATATGCAGGAGATAAATCTATTCCGAATAGACATGCTTTTGGTAAACTAGCCCTAATCATTCTGAGGGTACGTCCAGTCCCACAAGCTACATCAAGAACACGCATTTGTTTAGCAGCAATATCAGTAAACTTGGTTAATCCCTGTTTTAGGGGAGCAAGAATTCTGCGTCTCATCGCATCTGCTGAACCATTAAACAGAATTTCTACTTGCAAATCATAAAGATTGGCAGACATATCACTCAGATAGCCATCGGTTTGATAGTGAAAGTTTTGTAAGTAGTAAGCAGGATAACCTTCTCTATCTATGGTGGTATCAAACTTTTGATATTCTTTTTTTTGTACTCTTTGCCATATTTTAGCTAAATCCAACCAAACTTCAGGATAATAGCGAAAGAAATCTGACCAAGGATTATCAAATAATAAACTAGCTGGATATACTCCTTTTTGAGCATCTTGCCAGTCAGTTTCTTCTAGCTTGGACATTCTTTGCTGTAGCAGATTTAATGTCTCTGGAGTTAAAGGTTTTGCTATACCTTTTCTTTCAGGCACAGCCATATCGGTTAGTTGATCGCTAAGAGTTTTATGAGCAAAGCCAAAGATTTTTTTCCCTTCTTGGAAGGTTTGATAGGCAAATTTAGTTAGAGACTCAGGTACAAATTGGTCAATATTTGGTGTCGATTGCATAGACTTGAGAATGTGTTAACGAGAAATTGACGAATGAAGAAAATGATTACTAGTCGTCAAACTTAGTGATGAATCACTCTAGTTGACAACATAAAGTTTTATTTACTTTTGTAAATACTATAAGTTAGTATAATCAAAATTTATTTTTGCGGATTCTGTATTCTCGAATTATCTGAAGTATCCCCTGAGGCTGCTGATTCCTTCTTTCAGAGGTTAAGTTTGTCTTTATCACACTCACCCAGTTCCAGACTGTACTCGATCGCGTCCCTGAGCTTTAGCTTGATAAAGTGCTTTATCCGTCAGCAAAATTAGTAATTCTGGAGAACATTCTGGGGTAGGAATCAT
>JBFRWE010000300.1:0-9173 GCA_051439345.1 Xenococcaceae cyanobacterium | reverse complement strand
TTACTAAGCTGTTGGACAACTCCGAGAATACTATCTAATTGACTAGAATTTGCTTCTAACTCAGGATTATCGATCGCGCTTAAAATTTGCTTAAATAGACTCATACTTATTCAACTTCCTCTTTATTAGCCCATAGCTAATAGCCTTATTTAATTATTTATTGATTGAATTTGCAAACTATCTCGATCGGATTGTTCAAAATTTATTTCCCATTTCGGGGGTGATGATTCAAGATTGTATTGATAACTAGCCAAACATTGTTGTTGATGATTAAAAATATGCAATTCGTAACCATAGTTTCTGGCAACTGTACCAAATTGGTTGATAAAGCGATATCTCCCCAAGTAGTCTAATAGAGTCCACAATTGCCAGTTAACAATTAAATTAATCTGTTTGATTTCTGGATAAGCTAGCCAATCATTAATTAATCTACCCCCAAAAGGATCGAATTGTTGTCTAGCCCACCACAAACTAGGCAAGGCTATACTAGCTATGGATATTTTCTGTTCCTTAGCAACTAAGCTATTAATAGATTTATGATTATTTTTAGTTGATAATTTTTGCTCTAGCTTATGATCGCAGCTAATTGTTGCTGTAGATGTTTTTGTCTGAGCAGAAGCCATTCTGCCAGCCAACAAGGAGTAAATTGTTAAGAAACAAATGATTGTCTTGTTCATTTATAATTGGCTACTTCTGCTCTTCATTATGAGCGAAACAAAAATCAATAGTCAACCTAGAATTCAAGTATGCAGACATACAGAAATTCTAACTACTTAAGCAAAATTAATTAATATCGACTTAATTTAGTTACCATTTCGGTACGAGAAGAAACTTCTAACTTACGAAATATTCTTTTTAAGGCTTGCTTAACTGAATTTTCTGTAATCCAAATACTCTTACCAATTTCTGCATTGGTCAATCCTTGGGCAACTAATTCGGCGATTTGCTGTTCACGAGGGGTGATGAGTTTAGTATCAGGGGAAGTGAATTTGAGCTTCTGTGACTGTATCTTGGCTAAGTGAGTTGATAAATGTAGACATATAGCACTCATATCAGCAATATTTTGTGTGTTGAAAGCAGGAGAATTGCGATCGCGAGTCATACCCAAAGCACCTACTAACTTCCCCTCATTCACAATCGGCCCTGCTATTACATGACCATGATCGAAGCGAGGACAAATTTTTCTCCACTTTCCTCTAGGTAATAATATCTCTTCGTGAATTGGTGCGTGATGTTCGACAAGGTAACGTAAGACAGGATTATGGTCTAACGATACAGCTAATTGAAATAACTTCGACTTTTGAGCAAGATCAGGAAGCCGATCGAACAGAAAAAGTTGATAGCGTTTCGCTGCCAAATATTCACCGACTTTATTAATAACATTTTGTTGCAGTTGTTTTTCGTTTTCAGCTTTGGCGATCGCTTGAAATAAGGACTTTAATGAATTTGTCATCATTAACTACCAACCAAGTGTACTCTTTCGAGGACTATTCACAGCTAATTATGATTCTTATGATAGCCATAGTTGACTTACAGATCGATTAAATTTAAGTATTATGTCTCAGTACACACACCCCGAAACACTGGTAGATACTCAATGGTTATCAGAACATCTAGCAGATCCTAATATTCGTATTATAGAAATGGATCTCAATTCTCAATTATATGATAGTGGTCATATCCCAGGTTCTATTTTGTGGGATGCTAGCAAATTGCAAAAACCCGATTTTAGTATTAACTTAGACCCAAATGCTATAGAAGCCTTACTGTCAAATTCTGGTGTTGGTAAAGATACAACGATAGTTGCAGTTCATGGTAGTTTTGCTGCTACTTCTGGTTTTATTGTTTGGCTATTAAAACTCTGTGGTCATACCGATGTCCGTATTTTAAATGGTGGTCGTTCTAAATGGATAGAAGATGGTTATCCTTTAACTAAGGAGACAACAATTGTTACACCCACCAAATACCAAGTTAAATCTCTTGATGCTAGTTTGAGAATATCCTTAGCAGAAGTACAGAAGTCAATAGATAAAAGCGATCCCGAAGGGATATACTCCGCAGCCCGCCCAGTGTCAGCTAACATCGATCGAGTTTTACTAGATGTTCGCACCCCTCAAGAATATTCTGGTGAATTATTTATGACCAATCCTCCGACAGAAAACGAGCGTGGGGGACATATTCCTAGTGCAGTCAATCTATATTACGAATTCGTTCATAATGATGACGGTACTTTCAAATCTGGGGCTGAATTAGAGCAAATATTTCGCGAAAAAGGTATCACCCCCGATAAATTGATTATTCCTTACTGTGCAGTAGGGGCGCGTTCTGGACATATCTGGTTTATTTTAAAATATTTGTTAGGTTATCCTAAAGTTCAAAATTACGATGGCTCTTGGAATGAATGGAGTAGACGTTCTGAGTTACCTATAGAAAAGTAATATCAATTTTCGCGCACTAGCTAATAATTTCTAACTCGATCGATAATAAAGACCTACCTGCTTTTCTGCTCTTTAAGCTTAACTAGTCATCTGCTGAAAAATTTGTGTCATTACTTGCTTAGGCACTTTACCAATTAAAGTATCTATAATCTGTCTATCAGGAGCGAGAAAAGTAAATTGTGGAACTCCTGTAACTTTATATTCTTTGATTATCTCTTGCCATTGAGGATCATCAATATTTAGCATTACTAGATTGATTTCATCTTGGTATTCTTGTTCTAAGCTACTAATAATTGGTGCCATTCCTTGGCAAGTAGTACACCAATCGGCATAAAATTCGAGCAGGGTAGGTTTTCTACTCCTAAAAGCCTCTTGATAATCCATAGATTCTTGTGCCATTTCTCTCATCATGGCTAATCCTCTCAGAGAAGAAGCTTGAAAACTTAAAGCATATACATGAGGTATCAAAAAAAAGTTAAAGCTAATTAAAATGAAGAAAAACAAGAGTATTCTTTTTAACATGTAGCAATCTTATTTAGTTTGGGATAGTGCTTGTAAATGTCTTTTGTTAAAGGCAAAAAAAGAGAAGAAACAGGTTTATTTTACTGATAATAATAAGCCAAAAAAATGTGAAACCCCAGCATCACCACAAAAATACTCACCAAAATAATATGGCTAGTTAACCACATCGAACGTAGACCACGAATCAGAACCCCTTTTGGCACACCAGGTATTTTCTGCCGATCAGAAAGCTGCTTAGGAATCCAAGTCAAAAACAATTTTTGTGGCGATTCGACGATGCCCGTCTCGGTAACGACACCCACTAACGCCGATAAACTCACCCCCCAAAATATCCAGAGAAAAACCGCATTAAAATTCAGACCCGTTGCACCCAGAGTATGAATTAAAATCAGCCCTAATAATCCTACCCCTACAAAAATATGTAAACTCCGCCATAACTGCATCGACCCAGGCACAGTCAGTTTGACTAGCCAACCCCTTCCCCTTTTTCTCGCCGTTAACATCATTTCTAAGATGACTAAAGCTAAAGCCGTATAACCAGTAATAAACTTATACAAATCATCCTGTAAAAATAACAGCAACTGAAAATTATGCTCTCTCAATAAAGGAAGGTAGTAACTACTAAAAACAAACGGAGTCAGAATTGCTGCGGAAACTAAAGTAATAATGATTAAAGTGGCAAATTTAGGTTTCATGACATCTTTTTGACCGCCAGAATAGAGATAGGTTAGAAGTTATCAATGGACAATTATCAATTGTCCATTGTTTAATTTGGTCTAAACTTATTACTAAGAATTAGTTTTGATGACTTGACTCTCTATCTAAGTTCGATCGACAGGCAAGTTGATCACAATACCCCCCATCACATCATTCAACTGGAAGACTTTATCGGGATACTTTTCCTGATGCACGGGATGAGTATTATGACAAGTCACACAAGCTTCCGCTACCGCTTTATCAGGATAAACCGCTGAATAATAAGTCTGACCAGCAATTTCTTGATAGTCTTTATAGGGTTCCCCAGTTTTCACTACTTCCTCCATGGCTGTCTTTTCAAATTCATTTCTGGGTGCTTGGTTATCATTGAGATTCCAGGGGGAAATTAAGCCATAGGTAAAAGCATCCGTGTTTTCTAGGGCTACTTCTGAGCCTAAACGGAACATTTGTGCTGGTAGTGGTACACCCCCAGTTTGTTCCCAAGCTTCGGTGGCCTCTGCAGGTACTACTCCATTGGGCTTTTCTTTGCCTTCGAGTTTGGTTAACCGATTTACGACATGTTTAGTATAAGCAGTGCGGTCCGCTAATAAGACTGTATGGATATAATCTACGACTAATTCTGGTTCAATCCCTCCTGTTGCTTGGGTTGTGCTCCCACCACCACAGGCGATCGCCGTCACGCAGATCGTTAAGGCTAAGGCAATTAAGCCCATAATTTTGATTTTGGTACGACTAATTAAATTATTCATTGTTAACATTTGATTGGTTCTCTTGGTTGGGTAAGGTGCGCCTCAATTGGCTTAAGGAGTTAGCTATGGAGCTAATGCTCTATTTATTGACCTTGCTCGACCTTTTCTGCTCTAGTTGGCGGACTAGCTCAAAAGTTTCTAGTTGCAGAGTGGGTGGTCGAGCAAAGTTGGCTTCGACTAGTTCATCATCAAAAATGCTGTTGAAAGCATATTCAACACTATGACAGTGCAGACAGACTTCTTTGACCATGCGATCGCGGGGTAAGAGGGTATAAGTGTTGTTGTGATTAACTACGGTAGTTTGGTTGATTTGTTGTCGGGGCAGATGGCAGGTGGCACAAGTTACGGATTGCTCATTAGGTCTAGGTAGAATCCCTGCCTCGGCGACGATGTGAGCATGTTTGGAGTTGGAGTAATTGCGGGAATGGGTATCGTTGTGGCAAGTTAAACAAGAATCAACTGCTGCGGGGTAAGTGTTGACGGAATGGACATTATGACAAGTATTACAGTTCATTTGCTTGTCTCTTGCCGACTCTTTCATGGGTAGATCAGCCAGAGCTGGAGTTAAAGGGGATAGTCCTTCGAGGGTACGAATGCCGTGCTTACCTAACAGAAAAGTCTCGACCTCATTTTCATGGCAGCTTTGACAACTTTCTTGAGTGGGGTGAGCGATAAACTGTTGGCTGGTTTCCTGTTGATGACAACTAGAACAATTGACCTCGACTAAAGCGTGGGTACTATTGCGCCATAAGTTATTAATCTGTTCTAGCTCACTTTGACTAATTTCTCCTGCTAATACTGGAGAGGTTAGCATCTCTACCACTAGTAGTAAGCAGCAACATAATCCACCTATCCATCTTGTCATCTTCTGCCTTCTTCGGTACGCTTGCGAATACGCCGTAAGACGGTGATTCGGTCGCACCGTTTCTGACTTCTGCCTTCTCATAACCTCTCTCCTAAAAACTCTTGACTTAAATCTGGTTCAGGAGGAGCGTCTAACTTTTGAGTTACTGTCAGTTTGGGCAAGTCTGGTTGGGGTAACATGGCTGGCTTGCCTAGATTTTGCCTGAGAAAGCCTGTGGAAATGGCACTATGATCGTGGAAGTTATGACATCCTGCTGTCCAGCAACCATCGGGGGCAAAGCCATTGTGACTGGCTAAGTCTCCTTGTATTACTCCTTGATGACAAGCCATGCACAGGTCGGGTTTGAGATGGACTCCTCGCCCAAACATATGGACGTGTTCTTCGTGACAGGCAGTACAAGTTAAGATGTCTAAGTTTTCTCTTAGTTCTGCCCAACGAGGGTCGCGGAATTTTTTGGCACTATGAAAATCGCTGGCTAGTTCAGCTTGATGACAACGAGTACAGGTTTCATTGCTGACTGGTTTAAAGTTTTCATGACAAGAGTTGCAAGAGTCTTCAAACAGAACATGACCGACGGAGGTTTCTCCTGGTAAAAATACACTCCTTTTGTCTAGTGCAAATGCTCCACTTAACCAAGTTAAGACTACCAGCATCACTCCCAGAATTACATATTTTGACTGCAACCAGCTCCATGACTGCCCTTTTCTCCCTCGATTACTTCTCATTTTCTCTTCTACAGGAGTATGAATAGTACTATTAGCAAACCACTACCTGCTACAAACCCGGCTAATAAACCCAAAGAAGAGTTATTTTGAGCATCTTCAACGGATAAAACGGAACTGTTATTTACTTCTTCCTGAGCATCATCGTTTTCCTGCTCTATAAAAGATTTGTCTGCAGATTCACTTGGAGTTGGTACAGTTTCAATAGCAAGATCTGAGGGTGAATATTCTGCTCCTTCTAGCATAATCTTGCTAATGAGATTATAAGCATCTATCCACGCTTGTTTAACTTCTGGTGTCCAATCTGAATTTAAATACTGGTCAAAAGTAGTTAAGAGTGCATTGCCCACTAGAGGATAATGTTCAGGTAATGCCCCATATTGGATATGTCTTGTTCCTAAACTTCTTAATGCGTCTGTTAAAAAACCTGGTTGACGCAAATTGAGAACTACCAAAATTAGGGAGTCCACTAACTTCTGCTCTTGTGCCTTCATATCTGTGCTAGCAAACAAAGGCTTGGTTTCTGGATATAAGATAAACAAATTTCTGTAAAAGCTTCCAGCAAACTCTGATAGCCTCGGTCTTATTTGAGCAAAAGAACTTTCTATCAATTCTATATCTAAGAGAGATTCATCTTTTGTCTTGACTGATGCCTCAAGAGCAATGTCTGCTTGGGAGTAGTCTGCACCATCGAGCATAATCTCACTAATCGCACCATAAGCATCTACCCATGCTTGTTTAACTTCTGGTGTCCAATTATCCCCTAAGTATTGTTCAAAAGTAGTTAATAAAGAATTACCGACACAAGGATAATGTTTGGGTAATACTCCGTATTTAACATGTCTTGCTCCTAACCCTTTCAGTGTATTAACAAGT
Source organism: Xenococcaceae cyanobacterium (assembly GCA_051439345.1). Lineage (GTDB taxonomy): Bacteria > Cyanobacteriota > Cyanobacteriia > Cyanobacteriales > Xenococcaceae > JASJDJ01. The sequence goes on along the minus strand of JBFRWE010000300.1, from coordinate 2,284 downwards.
ACTTCAGGGGTTCTCAGATTTTCGACTATTAATACTAACGCTGCCAGCAACTTTGTCTTTTGTTCTGGAACATCAGTATTGCGAAATAAAGGCTTGGCTTCAGGATAAGCCGTAAACAAATTTTCGTAGAAACTATTGACAAAAGCATCAGCTTGAGACCTAATTCCTGCAAAACTCTGCTCTAAAAGTTCAATTTGTAAACCAGATTCTTCTGGTATCTCTGCTTCTTCTGTTGAGTTAACTGGTGCATCAAGAACGATGTCTGTCTGGGAGTAGTCTGCACCATCGAGCATAATCTCACTAATCGCACCATAAGCATCTACCCATGCTTGTTTGACTTCTGGTGTCCACTTATCTCCTAAGTATTGTTCAAAAGTGGTTAGTAAGGCATTCCCTACCAAAGGATAGTGTTCTGGTAATGCGCCATATTTTACGTGTCTTGCTCCTAAACCTCGCAACGTATTAATTAGTGCATCAGGCTTCCGCAGATTTTCTACTACTAATACCAGAGATGCCAGCAACTTTTTCTTTTGCTCTGCCATATTAGTGGTGGTAAATAACGGTTTAGCTTCAGGATAAGCCGTAAATAAATTCTCGTAGAAACTATTGACAAAAGCATCAGCGTAGGGTTTGATTTCCTCAAAACTCTGCTCTAAAAGTTCAACCTGTAATGACATCGTCAAATATGTCCTAAATAAACTAGATTTTTGCTCAGTTTGCTAACTAGAAACTGTTTTGATGAGCGAACCTACTAAGGTTTCCTAGTAAAGGAACGCGACAATATCGAAAAAGACAACGAAACAACATTCTGTCAATTATATAGATTGACTAATTTTGCTTTTTTGTCATATTTGTTACGTTCGTGAATTTTTTTTTTTATTTGCGGATTGTATTAATGCAAAAGAAACATTAATACTTGGTTGAAGATGAGGAAGCTAATATGTTTTTTCAGCATAAGAAATGTTTACTTAACGCATTGACTTGATAACTTAGCAATTTTTGCTACAAAAATCAAGCAGACAAAAGCTTACAGTTTAGTGTCTATAGCTATTTATCGGCGATCGCTTAAAGCTCAGAGTAATTAAAAATCAGGGAAAATACGGACAACAATACTGCTTGAATAAGCTCCTTTATCGATCGAAAAGATTTGTAATTGTGAAACAGTTGCGGTAGTGAGGTAGTGCGCTACGATCCGATCTTTTAATTAAATTATTCATTGTTAACATTTGATTGGTTCTCTTGGTTGGGTAAGGTTCTCCTCAAGCAGATTGAGGAGTTAGCTATCAATCCCTAATGCTCTAGTTCTTGACCTTGCTCGACCTTTTCTTATCTACAGAAGCATGAATAGTATTACAATTATGCTGCCTACAATCAAAATGGTTGCTAGTAAATTCTCATAAAATTCATTGTGATTAGATTGAGCAGATAAATTCGGATTTTTATGAATTTTTCGGCGATAATTGGGTTTTTTTTGAGATACAGTCGGTTTTTTTCTCAATTTACTTTGAGTTGACCAATTGTCATCAATTACATTTGATACATTTGAGGATGAATATTCTGCTCCTTCTAGCATAATCTTGCTAATAAGGATATAAGCATCTTTCCAAGCTTGGCGGACTTCTGGCGTCCAATCTGATTTTAAATACTGTCTAAAAGTAGTTAAAAGTACGTTGCCCACTAGAGGATAATGTTCGGCAAATGTACCATAATTAGCATGTCTTGCTCCTAAGTCTCGTAATGCTTGTGTCCATAATTCAGGTTGACGAAGATTAAGAATTACCAAAATTAGAGAGTCCACTAACTTCTGCTCTTGTGCCTTCATATCTGTGTTGGCAAACAAAGGCTGAATTTCTGGATAGATAATAAATAAGTTTTTGTAAAAACTTGCAGAAAACTTTGATAGCCTTGGTCTTATTTGAGCAAAAGACCTTTCTAGTAATTCTATATTTAAGGGAAGTTCAGCATAATCTGGGTCTTTTTTGCGACCAGATTCATTTTGAACAGCTTGAGCAGGTAAATTAGGACTTGTACTTACTTTCCTCGGATAATTTTTCTTTTCTCTAGCTAAAACTGATTTTTCAGTCGATTTATTGGTAGTTGACCAAGTTTCTCTAACTGAATTTGAGTCTAAATCTCTTACTCCCTCCAGCATAATACTGCTAATGAGATTATAAGCATCTTTCCAAGCTTTTTTGACTTCTGGTGTCCAATCTGAGCCCAAATAATAGCTGAAAGTAGTTAAAATTGCATTGCCCACTAGAGGATAATGTTCGGGCAAGATACC
>JBFRWE010000299.1:0-5127 GCA_051439345.1 Xenococcaceae cyanobacterium | reverse complement strand
ATGGTCATAGTATGGGAATAGATGTTGGATTGTTATCTTATGTAGCAACGTCCGATGGATATATTGAGTCTAGACCAAAGTTTTTCAAAAAAGCGTACAGTCGGTTGAAAGTACTACAGAAACGCTTGTCAAGAAAAATGAAGAGAGGAATGAACTATGAAAAAGCTCGAATCAAAGTAGCAAAACAACATAATCATATATGGTTCAAACGTACTGACTACCAGTTCAAATTAGCTCATAAACTCTGTGATCTGGCAGACACAATCTATCTAGAAGATTGCGACTTCCGTATTATGGCAAAAGGAATGCTAGGTAAATATACTAGAGATGCTAGTTTTGGCTCATTCAGAACTAGATTAGAGTATGTGGGCAAAAAACGAGATGTCTTTGTTGGCAGAGTTGACCATCGTGGGACATCTCAAGTATGCAGTAATTGTCGTTCCGAAGTCAGAAAAGAACTAGCTGATAGGTATCATGCTTGTCATGAATGTGGTTATGGTGTTGATGTTCCAGTTGACCGTGATGTAGTCTCTGCTCAAGAGATATGTAATCGCGGAATAGAAACGTATCGGGGGACTCCCGAAAAGCAAGAAATTGGCTCTCAAGTCGTACTGTCGGGGAACTTTGTTCTAGACAAGTGGCATAGGGGAGCAATACCCAATCGCGAGGTTGGGAAGCCTACACTACACTCTTCGAGTTAGTGTAGGAGGATGTCACGCTAAATTGTCAGGAACATTATTTAAGTTTTGTATTTGTTGCTGAATCAAGCTTTGTAATTTGTCTCGCTCTATCCTTGTGCCGTTATTTAAATTCCCTGGTTGTTCTAGAAAAACAATGCTGTCTACTGGTTTAAGAGATAAAAGCTGGAATAGGATATGAGTAACAGGTAAGGCAGCAGCTAAGATATTAGGGTCTTTATTGACCTGAAAATCGGCTGCATCTTTCAAAGTAGGGAAAGCATAAATTACGTTTTGGTCAGATTTCATTTGTTGATGATCGCTGATGGTAAATATCACCCATTGTTCATCTAAGTTTTGCAAAATATAGTATTCTAAATGCTTGAGTTGTTGAGCAAATAAGCCCAAAACTGGCGCGATCGCTCTTTCTATTACTAGAGGAGAAATACCTTGTTTGGCAGCATCATCAACTAAAATTTGTAATTGCCGATCTAGTTCCATTAGTTGTTAGTTGTTAGTTGTTAGTCATTAGTAGAGGTGAGCGTAAATAAAGTAACCATTTATTTACCTTGAAACCCTGACTTTATCGAACTTGCTAAGCTTAGACGCATTTAAACTGCATTCTTCAATTCTGGTCAAGGCAATAGGCAAGAGGGAATAGGCAACAGAGAGTATGCAACTTAGGTGAGTCCAAGCTTACTTAAGCGAAGCGGTACTAGTCATTAGTTAACTACTATTTACTTATTACTTATTACTTACTATCAATCAACCAGCTTTTGCTTTCTTTTTCTTTTGTTTCTTTTTCTCTGCTTGCTTGGCTCGTTTGGCTGCTTGTTTAGCTGCTTTAGCTTCTGCTTCTTTCCGTTGTCTTTCTTGTTCTTTTGCTTCTTCTATTTTATCTAGATAGTAATGGTAATCTCCTGGATAAACTAGTAATTCCCCCTCTTTGATTTCAACAATTTTGTTAGCTACTTTAGAAATAAAATAGCGATCGTGGGAAACGATAATAACTGAACCTTCATAATCTTGTAGGGCATTTTCTAACATCTCTTTAGCAGGGATATCGAGATGATTAGTAGGCTCATCTAAGATTAATAAATTAGCAGGACGCAGTAACATTTTGGCTAAAGCAAGTCTAGCTTTTTCTCCACCACTAAGAGCCTTAACTTGCTTAAATACTGTTTCCCCACTAAATAAAAACTTACCTAGCAAAGTACGAACTTCTTCATTTTTCCAGTCAGGAACTTCATCATGAATTGTCTCCATAACTGTTTTTTCTAATTCTAAAGCTTCTGCTTGATTTTGTTCAAAATAACCAGGAATTACATTGTGTTTACCCAGAGCAACTATTCCTTCTTCTGGTTTTTCCATCCCCATAATCATTCTGAGAATAGTTGATTTTCCCGAACCATTAGGACCTAGAATAGCAATACGATCGCCTCTTTCTATTTCTAGTTCTGCGCCAAGGAAAAGAATCTCATCATTATAAGTATGAGTTAAATCTTTAATCGTTACTACTTCTCTGCCACTACGAGGAGAAGGAGGAAACTTGAATTTGAGAGTTTTTAAGTCAGTAGTTGGTGCGTCTACCAACTCCATTTTGTCTAATTGTTTTTCTCTACTTTTTGCTTGAGTACTGCGAGTAGCACTAGCTCGGAAACGCTCGATAAATTCCTGTTGTTTAGCTATTTCTTTTTGTTGTCGATCGTAAGTAGAAGACTGAGCCAGTTTAGCTTCTTCTTTTTGCTGTAAGTAGGCTGAATAATTACCAGGATAAGTATTAGAAACACCTCTTTCAGTTTCGACAATTTTAGTACAAAGACGGTCTAAAAATTCCCGATCGTGGGAAACAATTACCATGGGGGTATTAATCCCTTTAAGGTAATTTTCTAACCATTCAATAGTTTCTAAATCTAAATGGTTTGTCGGTTCGTCTAGCAGTAGTACATCTGGTTCTTGTAGCAAGATTTTGCCTAAACTCATTCGCATTTGCCAACCACCACTAAAAGAACTTACCAGGCGATCGCCATCTTCACTATTAAAACCCATTTCAGGCAGAATTTTTTCGATTTGCGCGTCTAAACCATACCCATCCAAAGCCTCAAATTTACGTTGTAACTTATCTAATTTGTGAATCAATTTTTCTAAATTTTCTGGTTCAACTGTTTCCATATCTAGCTGAACTTGAGTAATATCGTTATGAACCTTGTTGGCTTCGGTAAAAACTGTCCAAAATTCTTCTCTAACAGTACGAGTAGGTTCTACTTCAAATTCTTGGGTTAAATAAGCTATATGTAAACTAGCAGGACGAATTACTTCCCCAGAAGTGGGTTCTACTTCCCCCATAATAATTTTGAGTTGAGTTGATTTTCCTGCTCCATTAACTCCAACTAAACCAATTCTTTCTCCTGACTTAACTTCCCAAGTGACATCTTTTAGTACTTCTCCTGTGGGATAAATTTTACCAATATGTTCTAGTCGCAGCATTAATAAATAGTCTCCTGGCAAGTTTGAGTTGTTAGCTTATGGACAATATGAATTTATATGACGGCTTGTTAATAAATTTTATCCTATGTTGCTGTTCAAAATTAATAAAAGTCAAGAGGCAACAGGGAGCAGCGCGTGAGGCGTAAGAGAGGCAATAGCCTTGGTTAAAGATCGTCCAAGTTAATCCTAAATCAAAATAAATAAATTACTACTCTTTACTCCCTACTTATTCCCGATCTATTTATATCAAAGATTTACTGATAGCAATGAAGATAACTATTGTGAAATGTAAATAAGACGCATATTACTTTGGCTATCAACCTATAGAGAACAAAGGAACTTTAAATAACTTTCTCAAAAGTATTAGTAATAGCTATGGATAATCAAAAAATTCTCACTCTCAAAGAGCAATTGGAACGAATAAAACAGGGCAGAAAAAATCGATCGATGAATAGTCCAAGACTGAAAAAACTAGCCTCCAGAACAGCAAAAGAGGAAAAATATGATGAATAATCGGAGAATTAAAGCTTTCCTAACTCGTCTTAATGCTGCTAAGATTGCCTTTCTGAGAAAACATCCAGCTCATAAAAATAATCAAGAAGAATTTAGGTATCGTAATCAAGATAACCAACCCACTCATATTGCTAACTTTACTAAAGGATTACCCCATAATGTAAATACAGGCATAATTATTGACCCTGAGGACTATCAAAAATTTGTCCGTGGTATCAGTTCTGGAGATGTTCGAGATTTCAAAGTTACTCCTTTAGGTCCTCCTGGGATGGATGGAGTAGAATTTCCTGAGTGGCAGTCGCAAATTGCTCAAGAGAGTAAAAAAGATGGCAATAAAATATCTGTTCGCGCTTGGGAAAGTCAAGGTGCTGGTTTAACCTTTGATTTAGAAGGTGCTGATGCTCAAGCTGTCACTATGCCTCCTGCACCTACATTAGATCGTCAAGAGCTAGTCACAGAGATGATTGAAGTGTACTCTATGGCTTTATTGCGGGATGTTCCTTTTGCTGAATTTGAGACTTCACCCCAAGTACAAACAGCGATCGCCAGGTTGAATAATTCTCCCTGGATCAAATCTCCTAATTCCCTTAATTTATCGCCTGCAGAGAAGAAAAGAATCCGCCAACCTTTTACAACGCAAACAGTATTTCGGGGAATTACTAAAGGCGATGATGTAGGGCCTTATCTTTCTCAATTCTTATTAGTCGGTAATCGTGGACTAGGTAATGTTCATGAATTTAAAGATGGATTTATTCAGTATGGCTCGATCGATATCAATCAGCGCGTTCGCTTTGCTCAACCATACAAAGACTATATGACTACTTGGGAAGCTTGGCTAGATGTACAGAATGGCGCAGATGTTCGAGGATTAGAAACTTATTGTGACAATCCTGCCTATCGTTTCATGGCTACTCCCAGAGATTTAGCTACCTACGTTCATTATGACGCGCTGTATGAGGCTTATCTCAATGCTTGTTTGATCATGTTGGGATTGGGAGTTAAGTTCGATCCGGGTATTCCTTTCCAAGATCGAGATTTCCGCGATAAGCAACAAGGATTTGCCCAATTTGGGGGGCCCCATATTCTCTCCTTAGTTACTGAAGTTGCCACTAGAGCCTTAAAAGCGGTGCGTTTTCAAAAATTTAACCTTCATCGTCGCTTACGTCCCGAGGTAGTGGGAGGTTGGGTAAATCGTTATTTTAATGGCGATACACAAGATCTTGAGGTTATGCAAACCTTGACTGATGGCTTAGGTAGTGACTTATTAAACGAAGTAGCTACTCATAATGCCGAACAGAAAAGCAAATTTAGTGGCGATCGCGGTAAAGATGATGATAATGGCTACAAAAATTCATTCCTCTTACCAATGGCATTCCCCGAAGGTTCGCCTATGCATCCAGCCTATGGTGCTGGTCATGCTACCGTCGCAGGAGCTTGTGTGACTATACTC
>JBFRWE010000298.1:0-3506 GCA_051439345.1 Xenococcaceae cyanobacterium | reverse complement strand
GCGCGTAAGTAGAAAAAAGATTGCTTTTCCACTTAGTAAAACAGCAGCCCACGAACGTTGTATCCACGACCATAAACCAGAACTTGACAGAATTCGATTCATTTTTCTTTAAATTTCGCAGGCGATTAGGCGAGCAAGGAAAAAGTTGGCCATTTTGGCCCCATAAGGAGAATGCCACCAATCCCCAGGAAGACCGCCTTCTGAAGCATTAAGAGAGAAATCCAAATCATCATACTCTACCCGTTTGCTATTTTTATGCCAACCAATTTTCTCGCCAGTACACTGTAAAAATTCATTCCTTTGCGCTCTAATTGTGTCCATAGTACCACCAAGGCTTTGATAGATACGCAATTGAACGCTAAAGCCAAAATGATTGTTACTGTAATGTTGCCAAAGTCGATCGATCACCATAATGGCGTTACAGGGAAATTTTTGCAGGTCTTCGGGGGTAATCTCCTCTATGCTAGGTTTACCAGTAATCTCGACCATAACCTTAGTAGTTTCTTTATCTGCCTCTTTCCATTTGCCAGCTGCTAGCAAGTCTTTTAGTTTCCCATAACGATAAGTATCAGCGAGTACCATTAAAGCTTCATCTAATCGCTTCTCTAGCAAAGAAACTCTCTCTGATAGTGATAATTTTTTTTCTTGTGAGCTATTAGTTAAATCTCGATCGCTTTTCATGTTTAGAGTAGCCTTTGTAAATCACTCTCAATTATTCTATCGGTATTGGAAGCTATTAGTTTTGATTTTAAATTTATTTTTGCAAGAGCCATAGGATTGCTCGTAAATATTGGAGAACCATTGGTAGCGAGTGCTGGTGTTTTGCTACTAATAACTCGGACAACCCTCTGAAACTCTCTAACCATGCTGATACCAAAATTGTCAGACATATCAAGGTTAAAGGTGTTGCTTCTCCCATAAGTGGGAACTTGATTTACTGGAGTTCAAGAATGGGTAAACATCCTCAAATGCCTCGAAGTAAGATTTAGATAAGTTTTTTAGAACGGCTGTATTACCGAGGAGCGGAGTGAGTCGTGCATGTTCACGCTCCGTTTTGCAGACGAGTCGGATGGGTGAGTGTCCGACTTAGTTCAACAGTTTTGACCCCTTTTTTGAGTACTCCCCTAGCGAGACCGCAAGGGGATTCTAAGCGGATACTTCAAGAAAGGCTGAAGCCGTTTCAATCCTTAGTTTTTCCGATTAACTGACCACAGGTTAATCCTATGGGGATGACTCAAAACACCCCTAGACAGTCGGCTAAGGTCTAACCCTAACGTTCTGCTTACTTTTCTCAATATATTTGCTGCCCCATTACAGTCAGCATTTAGATACCATTGTCCGTATCCAACTCGATACAAACCTCGCTTAGTTCTTCTTCCTGAAGGCTTCCAATCTTTGGGTTTTTCACCTATAGTTGGCAGATAGTCGCCATCTAAAAAACTAGCTTTGCTGGTATATGATTCTTCAGTTTCAACAAACTGAATACCGTATTGCTCGCAAAGTTGAGCAATTCTGTTTTTGAGTCGTGCTGTGGGGATGGGTACAAACTCAGAATTATTTTTCTTGCCGATATTGATTGAATCCTTATGGCGTTTATTCCAACCAAATATCACAGTGCCAATGTCATTTTCTAGACAATGATTAATTACTATTCGGCACGCTTTATTGATACCATCTCTAACTTGTCTATTCCGTTTTTCAGTTATTGCAGCTAATTTATTATTCCAGAATCCTTGAGGCTTATTTTCTTTAATTGTTGATACTTGTTTATTGTACCAGCGATTCATTGACTTAATGTGTAACCCGTCAATAATCAAGCTAGTATCTACATTTGATACACAAGTTAACCAATTATTTAAACCAGGGTCTATCCCTAGTACGTTATCTGGATTGAGTTTTACTTTTTCTACTTCTTTTGTATAGACAAATTCAAAATAGAAACATCTGTTTCTAGGCAGTATTCTTAATTCTTTAATATCAGCAAAATCAAGATTGGATGGCATGGGAATACTAAAGCTATCTATGTCAAACCAACGTTTACAAGTCTTGCCTAGCGGAACTCTTATTAACCCGTCTTTTAACTTTAGTGCTTGCTTGGGATAGCTAACTGTTGCTAACCCACCCTTCTTTCTATAGTTAGGTATTCTAGGTCGATCGGTAATCTTTCCTCCTTTGTAGGCTTTGATTAATCCATAGTATGACTTAAATGATTCTGCTACAGTTCTTAATATTTGTTGTGCAGCTTGAGAATATAAAACCTTGTAGTGATTGCTGGCTTTATAGATTTTCTCTAAATCAAATTTACCAATACCTTTTTGGGCTTTAAAGTATAGTTGCCTAGCATAATATATTCCCATGTTAGTGAGTTTGTGAGACTCTTCACATAGAAATGTTAGTATATTAATCAAGTCTTTATCTTGACTTACTAATACTTGCTGAGAACCGTACATTTTGACTCCTTTGAGTTGCAAGTACTATATCATGTTTCGGGATGTTTAAAAACATCCTAGCTAGACGCACCGTACTTTATATCCCCTCCATGAATGAGAGGGGCGGGTGCAGCACTAAACCGTAAAAAACCTACCCTTGTGAGTAGTACCTGAGAGAGAGCACACACTTTGTTAAACAAAGATAAATGAATAAACTAATAGTAAAATAGTAAATCCAAATAAAATATGATTTGCCCAATCATCAAAATTCCAATCTTTAAACATCTGAATTAATCCTAAACTCGATACTGACTAAAAAATTGATTAAAAAACTAATAATCGGGGAAAGAAGCTGGATTTTCTCCTACTTTCCCCTAGTAATTGTCCTCTTTACTACTCATTCTGCGTAGATGTTTTAAAACTAGGGATAGGCTTCTCTTCTGGAGTCTGAGGCTGTTTGGGTCCTTGAGGCTCTTCTGGCGTACCAGGAGTACCTCCCTTACCACGTTTACCACCCTTGGGTGGTTTACCTCCTTTCAAGAAGTTCTGCTCTAAGGTCTTAATTACAATATAGAGGTTAGGGACAAAGAGTAAACATAACAGAGTAGAGACAGCCAGACCACCGAAAACCGCAGTTCCCAAAGACCAACGACCGATCGCACCAGCACCATCAGCAATCACTAGAGGCAGGAAACCAAACAGGGAAGAAAATGCTGTCATGAGAATTGGTCGTAAACGCTGTTCACCAGCGTTAATAGCTGCCTTGGTGATACTCATACCTAATGCTCGGGACTGGTTAGCAAATTCCACAATCAGAATGGCGTTCTTACTTTCCATCCCAATTAGCATTACTAAACCTACTTGACAATAAATATTATTGTTGAGAATGGGCCAAATCCCTGCTCCGGGATTGAAAGGTAAACCTTGCCACATAGACCGTAACCAAATTCCACCCACAGCACCTAAAATTGCTAGAGGTACGGTGAGCATAATAATGAGGGGGTCAATGTAGCTTTCGTACTGGGCAGCCAAGACCAAGAACACCATCACAAAACCTAAACCAAAGATAATCGGTGC
>JBFRWE010000297.1:0-5294 GCA_051439345.1 Xenococcaceae cyanobacterium | reverse complement strand
CTTCGAGAATACGTCTTAAAGTTGTGCCATCAGTCAAATCTCCATAATGCAAAAACAAACGAGCTTCTGGACTATGGGGATCGACGTAGATGTGATCTATTCTGTCAGTGTTAAAAGTAGAAGTTCTGCGAATAATTCCGTGAACTTCGTAACCTTTCTCTAGCAAGAATTCACTTAAATAAGAACCATCTTGACCAGTAATACCTGTAATAAGAGCTCGTTTTGCCTCAGTCATAGTTCACTTCCAATGTGTATGTAATAGTTGGTAATCATAAACTAGCCGTAACTAATGCTGATTTACTTATAGCAGCAATTAGGCGTTATAGTTCCTCCTAAATTAACTTAAAAATCTACCTTCGTCTCTAGGAAAACTTCAGTTTTTGTTAAAAAGAAACAGACACCTCCAGGTGTTTCCTAAGAAAAGAGGGTAGATCTAAGTTTTGGTTACTTAATTTAGTAAGCACCGTTGTTACGGGGAAAAATAATTACACCAATAGTTTTAATTACAATCCATAGATCTAACAACCAATTGTGGCTAGTTGCGTAATAAACATCTATTAGTACTCTTTTAGGATAGGGTATATTGTTTCTGCCAGATACTTGCCACAATCCAGTAATTCCCGGTTTGATCGTCAAAACGGTATTAATTCGATGACCATATTTGTGGAGTTCTTCTGGCACTAGGGGTCTAGGGCCAACAACACTCATATCTCCTTTTAAAACATTCCAGAATTGCGGAAATTCGTCCATACTAGTAAGACGCAAAAACTTACCAATTCCAGTGATTCTAGGGTCTTGTTTAAGCTTATAGGTTTCCTCAAACTCCTGACGCATTTCCGGGGATTTAGCTATCATCAGCTCTAATATTTCGTCAGCATTATTCACCATAGTCCGGAATTTAATGCAGCGAAACGATTTAAAGTCTTTACCTACTCTTTGCTGAACGTAAAAAATTGGTCCAGGCGAGGTAATAGCGATAATCGTCGCTAAACAAAAATAGACTGGAGACAAGAAAATAAGAATAAACAGGGAAAAAACAATATCAAATAAACGTTTGACAAAAGCTCCGTCTAAAGCTGGCAAGGAAATATCCTGACTTTTTTTGGGTTTAATTAAAGGACTAAAACCCTTCTGAATAACTCCTTGTAAGAGCTTGACGGAAATAAGTTGGCTGTTAGCAGTCATCTTACTCCTTCACATCACATCACACCACACAGTCCTAATCATAAATCCAGAAAGTCGCGATCGCGATAAATCTGGTAACAGAATTGTGATTCTGTTTTAAATTTAGTTTACTGAATGAAATTCTTGACGACATTGGTCAAGAAAATTCAGATAGGACTTTTTAAAGATTGTCGAGCTAAATTTATTTGCTTGCAAGCGACAATTTTCTAAATTAAATTGACTTTGAAATTTATCAAAGGTTTCCACAACTTCAACTATAGATTTTGTTTGTTGAGTGTCAAATAATAAACCTGTACCTGTTTCTGGATATTGACGAATATCTTTAACTATCTCTGATGCACCACCTCCTTGATAGGCAATTACTGGAGTACCACTGGCTTGAGCTTCTACTAGGGCAATACCAAAATCCTCACAAGCAGCATAAACAAATGCTTTTGCTTTTGCCATATATTTTTCTACTATATTATGGGGTTGGAATCCTAATATTTGCACATTGGTATTGGCTAATTGACGAATTTTGTTTAATTCATCACCGCCACCTATAACCACCAATGGTTTTTGTAGTTGATTAAAAGCCTCTACGATTACAGATACTTTTTTGTAGCTTACTAATCGTGACACAGTTAAATAAAAGTCTTCTTTGCCAGATTGAAAAGAAAACCTGTCTAGATCGACTGGGGGATAGATAACTTTAGCTTGACGGCGATAACAACGCCAAATCCTTCTTGCTGTATGGTTCGAGTTGGCAATAAAATAATCGACTCGATTAGCTGAGATAACATCCCACTCTCGTAGTCGATGTAATAAATATCTGGTTAAAATGCCAGCTACTCCTTTACCCATAGAGCTATTGTTTAGATAATCAAAGGTTAAGTCCCAAGCATAGCGCATGGGAGTGTGACAATAGCAAATATGTAACTGATGGGGACTAGCAAGAATTCCTTTGGCAACGGCATGGGAAGAAGACAAGATCACATCATATTCTCTTAAATCTAGCTGTTCGATCGCTAACGGTAGTAGGGGTAAATATTTTTGTACTCCATTACGAGCTAGAGGGAAATGTTGTAAAAAAGTCGTGCCAATGGAACGTCCATATAAGTAGCTTTTGGGATTAATTGATTCAAAATCAATTAGAGAGTAAAGATCTCCATCGATATGTTTTAAGATCTCCTTAACTACTAATTCAGAACCTCCTGTTGCCTTCGGGGTTAACCATTCATGAACTAAAGCATATTTAAATTCCACAGTGAGCTAAATTATACTATTCCTTTTCAAGTCAAAAATACCTAAGATTAAGTTTTGATAACGTTACTTGGTATTTTGATTAATATACATTACTTCTCCTTGATTAAATTAATTTTCCTTCTTAATTAATTGCCATCCTTCAGCCTCATCTACAACTTGTTGAGATTTTAAATTCAACTTATCGATCGCATCGGATTTAATCAAAAAATAGATATTTTTCTCTTCTAACCAATGTTGTTGTAACTTTTGAGTTGATAAGGGAATAATTATACGATCGCTGTAAAAATTTAGAGAAGGTCGATGATAAGGATAGGAAGTAAACACTACTTGTTTGGCCGTTGTTGTTTGTTTAATCATGGCTGCGACTGGTTTAACTGGATATGCTTCTCCTAATTCCCACACCCAATATTGAGAGTTAAAAAACCACAGAAAAGAAATATATAAACCAACCAAAAGTATAACCATGAAATAGCGAGACTGCTTAACTAAAAGTATAGTCGCGATAGTAAAAGCTATAGCTATCATCACCATAGCAATCTGTAAATATCTATCAGTATCAGCAGCCCAAAAAATCAAGAAAATACTACCACCCCAACTAATCAAGGCAAGTAAACCCAAAAAAAACTTCCTGACTGGAGAGTAACAAGAAGAGGAATACTGCCATATTTTGGCTAAATTAGCTCCTATTAGCCAAGATAAAGCTGGATAGATGGGAATAACATACCAAGGAAGCTTAGTTGCCATTAGAGAAATAGCGGACAGATAAACCCCACTCCAGGTTAAAGTTAATTTTGCCCAACTAGCATGGTAGTTACGGATAGCTAGAATAATTCCTCCTGGCAAAAACAGCAGCCAGGGATGAGCATATTTAATGATTTCGAGAAGATAATACCAAATAGGGTCTTGATGATTTTCGACAGATGACCAAATACGGCTAAAGGTTTGGTCAATTAAGTTAGTTTGGGTAAATTGCTCTCCATAATGAAGATATTGGCATCCATACCAAGCTAGAGGAGGAATTAAGCCTAAAATGATCGCCCACCAAAAATATTTATTAGCTAGGAGTCGCGGATTATCCCAGAGTAGAAACAATAAGGCGATCGCGCCAAATAAACAAGCCATCATTAGCCCTTTGGTAAGGCAAATAAGTCCTAATCCTAAACTTAATCCCCACAAGGCACGAAGATTATGACGGGAACGGAGAATAGACCAAATAGCTAGTAAAGAAAAGCAAACTATTGCCCCATCTAACATCGCCAAACGACCATGACGAACCACAGGTAATAAGGTCAAATATACTAATGAAGAAAAAACCGCTGCTAAATGTTGAGCAAAAATTTCTTTACCTACAGCATAAACTAGGAGAACAGATACAGCAGTTAGCATAGCTGTTGGTAGCCTAGTACTCCATTCATTTACCCCAAAGCAATAATAAGATAAGGCAATCAGCCAATGGATCAAAGGCGGTTTGTTTAAATAGGGTTGCTCGTTAAGGGTAGGATAAAGCCAAGTGTTACTATCTACGGTCGAGCGATACATTTCTCTAGCTACACTAGCGACAATACCCTCATCCCAATCTCTTAAAGGTACTCCTCCTAGATTAAAGGTAAATAAAACAATAGCTGCCAGACTAATGCCTAACAGCCAAAACCGTTCTGAGTATCGTGTAGCGATCGCCTGAGAAAATGATGATAAATTTTTCTTAAACCGAAATTGGCTAAAAATCACTAGCGTCTGATGAATAACTATTCATGATACTAGGGTCATTATCTCTTTTAGAACCTAATAAATCTAGACGATCTACTCTAATGACTGGTCGAGATCTTTGCGCTCCCGTATTGCGATCGCTCCAAGTTTCGATTTTTAAAGAGCCTTGAACCCCAATTAATCCGCCTTTTTTGACATAATTGTACGCTATTTCTGCTGTTTTACCCCACATTTCTAAATTAAACCAATCTGGGCGATCGCTATTACGACTGCGACGATTTACCGCCAAAGATAATTTACATAATTGCCCACCCTGATCGAAATATCTAATCTCTGGATCGGCACCAGCACGACCAACTAAATTAACAACATTAAGACCCATAAATCACCTAAATAATAGAATAGTACTAAGGTACTTGAAGACCTGCTCTAGTTTAGCAAATTTAGTAGAGCAAAAAATCATTTGGCTTCAGGCGATCAGGCGAAGCCTGATCGCCTGATCGCTAAATTTGGCAGCTCAAATTAATAAGTTATAATCATGTTACACTGCCAAGTTTTTAATAATTCATTCTAAAGAGATATAAATGTTTTATACTACTTGAAAAAGCCGTTTGTACCGTTGATTTAAAAAGGGTAAAATTATGTTTGAGAGGAAATATTTTTTGATAAATCAATCTGACTCCTCTTCTAAGTTTATACCCATTCTTAAAAGTAACTAGGGACTTTATACGAGTCAAAAGTCATAATTTATAAGTCATAAGTTATATTAAACAAAATTTTGACAGTTTTTTAAAAGTAATAAATAAACCTCTATATATCTAGATATTTTTGAGAAATGGTATGAAGTATTTTCTCAATCAATGGATATATGAGTTAACATTAAATAAGTAAAAGAAAGGTAGTCAATTTAATAAAAATTGGGCTGAAAATCAAAAGATGTTTAATGGCTAAGTTTATGGCTGCTTATAGTTGCTCAGATCTTGCACCAGTACAAGAAAACTAAATAATTAGCTCTTGGGAATCAATTTAATTGACATCTCCTACTCTTGAAAGAAGCAGGATTCTAAGCTGATGCTATGAGAGTGGCTGAAGCCGACTCTCACCGCGCTTACGATAGAATTTACTCATGCAAGTTAAATCGTATCGTTTAGGAAGTG
>JBFRWE010000296.1:0-25339 GCA_051439345.1 Xenococcaceae cyanobacterium | reverse complement strand
CCTCCAGCAGATTCAATAATCCTTTCTCCTGGTTGTAGATGAAGGTGATAGGTATTAGCTAAAATCATTTGCGCGGATGCTTGTTTAAGCTGTGCTGGCGTTATCCCTTTGACTGTAGCCAAAGTTCCGACAGGCATAAACCGAGGAGTTTCTACTATGCCATGAGGAGTATGAAATAGCCCAGCCCGTGCCTGCGTAGAATGACAGGATGCCTGAGTTACAAATGAGAATCCCACAGTTTATTATTATTTAATTAATTTAGATAAAAACCAAAAATCTAAAAATCTTCATCATCAAGCTGAACATCCCAACGAGCAGCAAGCACTTCTGTTACCATCGCTTCAATGGTAGCTGCATCTATATTTTTAACAGATACTTGCTCTGGTTTAGAGTTAACGATAGGAATGAGTCTGAGTCGGCGATTATCTTGAATGAGATCGAAGCAAGTTTCTTGTTCCAGAGATTGGCTCAGTTCCATATAATCAAAACTCTGAATGTTAATATACAAATTCCTATTAGCAATTAAAGTAGATTGGGAGGGATGATTGAATACTTCTGAAATCCAACCTTTGCCTTCGCTATGTAATTGCTTATCTATAATATGGATGTAGTGAACATGACAGAGATCATTAAGCAAACGCTTCATATCTTCTTTGTTCACAATCGTACCAGAATCAACTATGCAAGGTGCCGGCAGCTTATGGGGTATTTGCTCTTTACTCATAATAAATAACTTTTGAATCTAAAAGGACTCATACTGTTGTACAAATATTTTCTTAGATAAAGTAGTCTATGAAACAATATTAGCCTAATATTTGGATGCTGTTCTCAGAAATTTTAACTAAATACCAGCTGATGGGGGAATTTGTTTTTTCTTCAGTGTTAAAACGATGTAGGCTTTTGACCAGCTCCTTGATAGGTGCTGTATTATTTTATACCGTAATCCCTATCCCTAGCCAATGGACAGGGGAGTTTTTGCGTATTTCCCGTTGGATACCTTTAATTGGTCTGCTTATTGGTGGCTTGTTGGGATTGGCAGATTGGACTTTACAAAGCTTACAAATACCAATTGTAACTCGCAGTGTTTTAGTTATTGTCATAGAAGTAGCCATAACAGGAGGATTACATTTAGATGGAGCGATCGATACGGCGGATGGTTTAGCCGTTACAGATCCAAACAGACGATTAGAAGTAATGAAGGATAGTGTTACAGGTGCTTTTGGAGCGATCGCTGTAGCTATTATACTTTTATTAAAAACGGCTGCTTTGAGCGATATAACTCACTATCGTTGGGTAGCTTTAATGTTAGCTGCGGGTTGGGCAAGATGGGGACAGGTAATGGCGATCGCTTTTTATCCCTATTTGCGTAAGGAAGGAAAAGGAGCGTTCCATAAAGAAAATTTTAGTTTTGTAGCTGATATTAGTCTAGGACTTGCTTGTTTGGGAGGATATAGTGGTTTACTTATCTGGTTAGAACCCCAACAGTATTTACATATTATCGTAGTAACTCTTCTTAGTAGCGCGATCGCACTTTTGGTAGGGTATTGGTTGTATCGTCAATTTCAAGGACACACAGGAGATACTTACGGCGCGGTTGTAGAATGGTCAGAAGCTTTGATTTTGTGTGCTTTAACTGGTTTTAATTCTATTTGAGGATTGTCATTGGTAACTATTAGTTACAATGTAAACATCATTTGAGATAGCACGAACCCAAGATGTCTAAAGTAGTCAGTACTAGACTTTCAGAAAAAACAGAAGCCAGACTCCAAAGATTGGCTCGTCGTTTAGGTAAGACTCCAAGTGAAACGGGAGCTATGTTAATTGAAGAATCTCTAAGAGCAAATGAGTTTGCTTATATCGAATTTCGTAATTCTTCTGTTGGCAGACAAGCCTACCTAAAGAATTCTCGTCTGGCAGTATGGGAGGTAATTATGCTAGCTGAACAATACCAGCTCGATCTTGAAAAAACCGCTACCCACTTACAAAAACCAATTGAATGGGTAAAAGCAGCTTTTAATTATGCTGAAGCCTATGCAGAAGAAATTAGTTTGGCAATAGAAGATGATCGAGCCATTAATTACACAACAATAAAACGAATTTTACCCCAAACTGAACTTTTATCAATTCCTCAAAATGTTCTTGAAGAAGGCTCGCAAGCATAATGCTATCTTTCTTACTTGACGAACAAATATCTCCAGAAATAGCTAAACAAATCACAAAAAAGCGAGTAGATATTGAGATTTTTACGCTCTATACTTGGCAAAAAGGCTACTATTTAGGTGTATCTGACGAAGTAATCCTCAAAGCTGCTGCTAAAGAAGAACTTACTTTCATAACTTACGACCAAAAGACTATTCCACCAATCTTATTTGAGTGGGGACAAGCAAATATAAATCATGCAGGTGTAGTTTTTATTGATTATCGTTCTATTACCCCTAACAATTTTGGGGCATTGGTAAGAGCAATCATTTGGCTTTGGGATACTCAAAATCAAGGAAATTGGCAAAATAGGATTGTTTATCTTCAACCAGAAACGTAAATTACTTGCTTGATGAAGTTTTGCAAACGCTAGTCTTGTAAGGTGGGCAAACCTAAACTCTAACTCATCAAAGTGTTTAAAAACTAACTTTGCCCGCCCTACTAAATTTGCACTCCTATTTACCCATACCTAATTGTTGAGCTTTTTGATAGACTTTACCCTCAGTTAGCAAAGAAGGAGCAATAACCACTTCTACCTGTTGCATCTCTTTGAGGTTTTTTGCCCCTAAAGTTCCCATACTAGTTTTAATCGCACCCAGAAGATTATGAGTACCATCATCTAATCTGGCTGGCCCAACTAAAATTTCTTTGATTGTTCCTGTTGTGCCTACATTAATCCGAGTACCTCTAGGCAAAACTGGACTGGGTGTTGCCATACCCCAATGATAATCACCACCAGGAGCTTCTGCCGAACGAGCAATGGGTGAACCAATCATTACCGCGTCTGCGCCACAAGCAAGGCATTTACAAATATCACCTCCAGTAACAATCCCTCCATCGGAGATAACGGGAATATATTTACCTGTTTCTGCACAATAATCATCTCTAGCTGCTGCACAATCTGCCGTTGCGGTTGCTTGAGGGACACCTACTCCTAGCACGCCACGAGAAGTACAAGCAGCACCAGGACCAATACCCACTAAAACAGCAGCAGCACCAGCTTTCATAAGATTCAGTGCCACCTCGTAAGTAACACAGTTACCTAAAATCACAGGCATCGGCATTGCTTGGCAAAAACTCGCTAAGTCCAAAGGAGTAATTGATTCAGGAGAAAGGTGGGCAGTAGAAACTACTGTTGCTTGGACAAATAATAGGTCTGCTCCAGCTTTAGCTACTACTTCCCCATATTTACTTGCTCCAGCAGGAGTTAAACTAACCGCAGCAATACCACCTTGCTGTTTAATTTCTTTAATCCTTTGTTCGATCAAGTTTGGCTTAATTGGTTCAGCATATAATTCCTGCATTAAACCCACAAACTCATCTTTACCCACTGAAGCAATACGATCGAGTACTGGTTCTGGGTCTTCATAGCGAGTTTGAATACCTTCTAAATTAAGCACTCCTATTGAACCTAATTCTGATAGTAGTACTGCCATTTTGACATCAACTACCCCATCCATAGCACTGGCAAGAATAGGAATTTCTCGTTTTATCCCGCCAATTGACCAGGTAGTATCTGCCAAACTAGGATCTAAGGTACGCACTCCAGGAGTGAGTGCTATTTCATCAAATCCGTAGGCTCGTCGAGCCTTTTTTCCGCGGCCAATTAATATATCCACACTTATCTTCCGTTCCCAAAGCTATTAGCTTAGGCTATCAAATTTTTTTGCTCTTTGGGAATAAAATAATCAAAATAATTTGTATTCTATGATACGAAATTGTTATCTAAGAGCTATTAGCTGTTAGTTTCGATCATGCTGGATAAATCCTCAGTCTACGGTTAGGCTCTTCACCAAAACTATCAGATTGTAAGCGATAGTGTTCTACTAGTTCATGTTGCATTTTACGTACTTTAGGAGAACGGGGTAATAATTCTACTGGTTGTCCTTTGGGAATGACAATTTGTTCTACTGCTAATCTAGCTTCTTCTAGGGCTTCAATCTCATCGTCATTACCTGCTTGGGTAAATAGACGTAAATCCGTTGCTTCAGGGACATTAGGATCTTCTAAATCTAGTATTTGCCTTAAAGAACGAGTAATTTGAGGTATGGTATTAGATTTAACCGCATGAATAGGTAAATGACGGTTTTTAGCTATATTTCGCAATTTAGAGTGATTTTTGATTTGCGATCGCAAGGCTAAAACTGCATCAGCACTATCGATATCCTTGGTTAGCATGATGGGCAAATCGAGCACATCAATAACTTGTTCTAATTGACTCCGACCAATGCCATAGGGATAGATATAGACGGGCCAATCTTCTCCATTAGGACCAGGGACACGAATCTTATTACCATCAGGTTCTTGGGTCTGCCAAGACTGCTCTAGCATCTGCTCAAAATCCCCACTAACCCGATTTTGTTTACCTTTAAGGGGGGTTACAGCAGACATCCTACCCGAAGCTCTCCATCCTCCTGGGCGAATTGGTGTAGCAACAGGGGTAGTTCTGGTTAGAGTATTACGAATAATGGTAGTTGGTTCTTCATGAACTATGCTCACCTCTCCACTATCATCAACTGTTCTAATTTGGGCTGGTGGTTCGATACCTCGCAACAAATTATCTACAGTTTCTGCTACATCTTCGTGAACAACCCATCGTTGCCTTTCTAGCATTTCTACTGCTATAGCAAAAGTTGGTGGAGCTTTGCGCTCTAAAACGGTTTTTTGCGAACCACGACGACGAGCCTCATCATCTCCTAGGGTAACAGCTTGAATTCCCCCTACTAAATCCGATAAGGTAGGGTTTTTAATCAGATTAGCGATCGAATTACCGTGAGCCGTACCTACTAACTGTACACCTCTTTCGGCAATAGTCCGAGCAGCTAAAGCTTCTAACTCTGTACCAATTTCATCAATAATAATTACTTCTGGCATATGATTCTCTACTGCTTCAATCATCACCTGATGTTGTAATTCTGGACGAGCTACCTGCATCCTACGGGCGCGACCAATAGCAGGATGAGGAATATCACCATCTCCAGCAATTTCATTAGAGGTATCAATAATTACAACTCGCTTTTGTAGATCATCAGCCAAAACCCTGGCAATTTCCCGTAAAGCTGTAGTTTTACCTACCCCTGGACGACCAAGCAACAGAAGTGACTGACCAGTTTCAATCAATTCCCTAATCATCACAATCGTACCAAATACGGCTCGACCAATACGACAAGTCAGACCAATAATATCCCCTGTACGATTGCGAATTGCACTAATACGATGTAATGTTCTTTCCATTCCAGCACGGTTATCGCTACTGAATGTTCCTACTCGTTCAACGCTGTACTGAATATCTTCTCTGGACACGAGATTATTACCCAGATAAGATACTTCGTTGGCAAAACGAGCCTCTGGTAATCTTCCCAAATCCATTACCACTTCAATTAAATTACCCTCTTGAGTTTGAGGATGTTCGGTAATTTTAGTACGAATTGATTCAGGAAAAATTGCTAATAATTCATCTAAATTGTCGGTGACTTGCATTCGATGAGAAGCTATATTTTCTTGTGTCATTCAAGACTATTTTTTAAAATATTAAAATGGATAAAAAAAGCGAGTTTAAATATTTTCTGCTACTCAGCAAAAATATTTTGTTTGCTAACTGTTTTTAGTTGAGAAACTAGATTCTTGGCTACTTGAACAGCTTTACATAGTAATTCAGGGTTGTTCTCTAATTGCCAACAAATTGGTTTACTCGTGATTGAAAAAGGTAAATAATCATAATTTATAGTTCCTAAATCTTCTAACATTGGCATTAATAAAGAGCGAGCATAACTACCATAAGCGATACCAGAAATATATTTTAATTGGGGCTGTTTATGGTTTAGTTTAAGAGCAGGTAATGGGCCTTCAATATTGGATTTTAATAATCCATTTTCTTGGAGTTTAGTAACGGTATATCCATTAGTTCCTCCTGCTAATTGAATGTAACCAGCTAAACCAGATTGTAATACTTTTTTGGCTAAAGCGATCGCTGCATGAGTTGTTCCCTTACCTATATCTCCACTCATCGGACGACCATCGGTTTGCCAAATTAATGGAATTGGTAAAGGAGAAAGCAAATTATAAATATGTTCTAAATACTCAATTAAACCAGGAGCATCAGGACAACTAACTGCCAGTAATTTCAGTTGCTTGATTTCAGGGGCGATCGCCTGCCATAATCTGTAAAAATCCTCTTCATGACCTACTTGAGTATGAATTTCTAGTGCATCTATACCCAATTCTTCAATTAAAGGAACGATAGTAGTTGGTGTTGATACATAGGAACGAGTAAAAATCAATTGCAAAGGACATACAGGCAAACAACGACCACAACCATAACAACGCTGTTCAATCACACCAGAAAAATCATTTTCTAGTTGGCTAAAAGTTATTGCCGAAGCAGGACAAATACTTTCACAAGGACGAGGACAATCGGTGGGACATTCAGTTGAGCTAAATTCCGCTTTCCGAAAATGGGGATCTTCTCCATCATTTAAACTAACCATTAGCCATGGTGTTCCCTGCCACAAAAATCCCTGCTCCTGAGCAATAGCTGCTTTTTCTCTAGCAGCAGCTATTCCTTCCTTGGCTGCTAAAATTACTGCGGGATCTGCAGCAACGTCTATACAGTCAGCACCAGCTAAACTGTAACTTAAAGTAAGGTTGCGAATAGCAGAAAGGTCTTGAAAACTAGCTCCGCAGATTAGCTTGAACCAGTTACCTTCCTTGAGGGAATGTAAGGGATAATATTGATTACTCACTCTTACATCCTAATATTTTGTCTGGCGTTATTGGTAAAAAAATTTGGCTAAAATCAATATCTGCAACTTAATTGTAACAAACTTAAAGTATAAAATAAGCGAATCAATCATTTTTTCTTAATTAGAATAGACGTAGCCGACTACGTCTATTAACTAATTTTTAGTATTACCAAAATCAATCCATAATAGCATTAAGCAATACTTCTGCTAAGGTGGTATCTTCCATGTCTTCGATGGTAATCGTATCCACAATATCGAATTTAGCCCCAGCAGATTCTAGTTGATCGTCCAAAGCTTTAAGAAATTGAGTTGCTTTGGCATCCTTTCCAACCTGAATGAGAGAAATGCCTAATTCTTCGTCTCGGTCTAATTGCTGAGAAGCTTCGATAATTACACGCATAACTGATTTGTAGTCGTCTGGTTCACCATCGGTGATCACTAAAATAGTTTCCCCATTGGTTTTAGCTTCTCCTGCTGCTTTACGTTGAAAATAGTTGTTCAGAGAATCTTGTAAAACACTAGCCAAGTCAGTACGTCCCATTGGCTCATTTTCTTGGTAAATTTGAGTTACTTTATCAGAAGTAACGTTATCGTATCGCCGAAAACGACCAGAGAATAAATAAACTGTAATTCCATCAGGATCGATTTCTTCGCATTTTCTGGCTAAAGCTAAAGTAGACTCTTGTGCTGCCTCCCAACGAGTTTTACCGCCTATTTGATCGTTAGTGGACATACTGCCACTTTTATCGATGATTAGAGTATAATCACGATCTTCAACAATAGAACTGTCACCCATATCTCAGTTACCTTAATTTATTGATCTTCCTCATTCAGAGTATTACAAGGTTTAAAAAAAGCCAGAAAAATCAAAAATTTTCACAGAATTTCGATTCTATAGTTTGTAAAAATCAAAAAAAATTAGGCAGCTAGAGCTAAGCTCTACTGAGCAATGTAAACAAATATTGCAACCCTTCTTTTAAAAACATTTAGATATTGTCTCATCCTAAATCAATAACGTTAACCTAAATACATAATCTTGGAAACTTGATGGAATGAAGGGTAAAAATTGATGGATCAAGAAAAACCAAAATATCGGATGATCTGTACTCTAACTTTCGGAGACATATACGGTCAGATTATTGTTTGGCTAATTGTTATTTTTATTAGTCTTGCTACTACTTTGGCACTTTGGAGTAGTACTCGTCAGATTTATGCTTTGGCAACAGTAGGAATTGTTTTAGTTCTATCTTTGCCTTTTCTTCTATTTGCTTTCGTAACTACTTTGTTAAACAATATCGAATTTGCACCTATGGAAGAAGTAACTACCCGCAGAGTTCCTTCAAGTAAAGCTAATCCTAAACAAAAACCTGTAGAAGCATAAGTTGAGATTATAAGTTAGATTTTTTTGACAAAGGGATTTGGGGATGCTCCATCCTCCCAATTGTTAGGGTGGAGTAGTGGTCTGTCAATTTTGAAATGATGGGTTGAGACAAGCAGGGGGGGGCGGAGAAAGCGGAGGAAGCAGGGGAAGCAGGGGAAGATTTATCCCTCAAATCAATCCTGACAAAGTAGTAGTTGAGCCAAAATCGAGCAAAACTGAGGCAAGCAGTGTTACCAGAAAAAGCGTATTGGCTAGCTTGGTTAAAAATAAATGGTCTTGGAGCAATCTTACTTCAGAGAATACACCAACACTTCGGTACTATGGGTTTGGCTTGGACAGCACCAGGTAAGGAATTTATAGCACTCGAAGGTTTTGGCAACAAACTAATTGCTAATATAGAACAACAGCGATCGCGCCTCAATCCTCAACAAATACTGGCAGAATATAGTCGCCAAAACCCTGACTTTTGGACACCAGCAGAACCAGAATATCCTCGTTTATTACTAGAAATTCCTAGTCCACCACCTATTCTCCACTATCGAGGACAAGTTAATTTAGAGGAAAATCTAGGGAGAAAAAAAGCGGTCGCGATCGTGGGAACGCGGTATCCAACGGAATACGGCAGAAGATGGACCAGGAAAATTAGCAGTACTCTAGCACAACATGGTTTTACTATAGTCTCAGGTCTGGCAACGGGAATTGATGCTGAGGCTCATCGTAGTTGTCTAGCAGCAGGGGGAAGAACTATTGCAGTTGTTGGCACAGGAGTAGATATAATTTATCCTGCCAGCAATCGACAGCTAACTCAAGAAATTCAGGGGCAAGGACTAATCCTGAGTGAGTATCCCGCGGGAACACAACCAAATAAACCTAATTTTCCTGCTCGCAATCGAATTATTGCTGGTTTGTGTCGAGCAGTCTTAATTATGGAAGCACCAATAAAATCGGGAGCATTAATTACCTCCCGTTTTGCTAATGAATTTGGACGGGATGTTTATGTTTTGCCTGGTGCTTTGGATAATCAAAAATGTCTTGGCAGTCTGGAATTACTCAATCGTGGGGCGCATCTAATTTTAAGTGAAGCCCATCTATTAGAAATGCTGGGAACTATACCTCAGTTAGATGTACCAGAATATTCTCAGTTACCTTTACCCGATTTAGAACCAGAATTAGAAAAAATATATCAAGCGATTACTTCTGAACCTACTTCCTTAGATTTAATTGTTCGGCAAACGGGATTAGAAACAGGTTTTGTTTTGGCTTCTCTATCTCAATTGGAATTAATGGGATTGATTGGTAACTTACCAGGAATGCAATATCAAAGGTTGGTTGCTTAGCTCTTATCTCTACTGTACGGACGTAGCATGCTACGTCTCTACTAACCAAAAAATTCAGTCTATTTTAGCTGGAGAGCGGATAATCATAACTGTACAATTCACTTTATGGGCGATCGCTTCTGGGACATTACCGTAAAGAGCTTGTTTAAGAAGTCCTTCTCGACTTGCCCCTAGTATGACTAAATCGTGTTTTTCCTGTTCTACTAAACGAGCGATCGCTTCTGGTGCGGAAGAATCGGCGATGGGTAGGGTAAAAACAGGCAAATTAGTTTTATCAGTAATTAATTTAGCTATTCTATTAAGACGGGGAAGATTGGGGGGAGATTTATGGGGAGAGTATACTTGACACAAATGAATCTTCGGAGAAAGGGAGCGAGGATATAAATCTGCCAATGCAGGTAGTACTTTCAATGCCCTTTGGACATTTGTACCTCCCGCCGTGGGAATTAACCATTTTCCCATTCTGCTCTGATTATAGGGTAAAGAATAAGGTTGTTGACCCAGTTTAACTAATAACAATTCACAAGGAGCTTTTTCAATCAGAGGATCGACAATACTGCCAAAGATGCGATCCGAACTATGGGTTTTGCCTTTCCAACCCATCACAACTAGATTGATGTGTTCTTGGGTAATAGTTGCTAAAATTGCCTCAACCGTATCTGTAGCTACGCAAATTTTTGTATGTAAAGGAATTTTGGCTTTCCTTGCCTGTCTTTCTAGGCGCAACATTAACTGACGATTAGATTTTGTATCAACTTGAGCTTGGGCAGGATAAGTGTATTTAGGAACATTAATCACTTGTAAACATTCAATTTCATATTTTTGGTAACGGGCGATCGCCACAGCAATTTCAAACAAGGCTGATACATTCAGAGGATTAGATAAAGGTAATAAAATCCGTCCACGACCAGTAGCAGGAGCACGAGTTTGATAGATAGTATAAGAATATAGGGGTTTAATAGTTGCCTCTTGACCGCCGATAAGTTGTTTAGCTTCTGCTTTAATAATGTCGCTACGAGTAATAATCCCCACTAAGTTATTTCCTTCTGTAACTGGTAGACGAGATAGTTGATAGCGGTTGAGCAAATATAGTACATCGCCAATAGCAGACTCAGGATTTACCGTAATCGGATTTTTAGTCATTACTTCTCGCAGTAAAGTTTTTTGCCTCTGCTGATTAATATTCTCTAAATCAGACTGAGCAATAATACCTACTAGTACGCCTTTTTCTAAGACAGGAAAGCCACGATGATGAGAACGGGACATAGCCTTAATCACCTCTGTCATAGTGAGATTGGCAGCTAAAGTTTCTACTTCTGTCTGCATTACATCACAAGCTTTGAGTTGAGAAAGAATATCGTAATTAGGGTTTTCCTCTTGTAATTTAATTCCACTAGCGTCGAGAAGATGCTGATAAACAGAACACCGAGATAAACTTTCAGCCGTAATATAAGAGATAGCAGAAGTAATCATCAATGGCAGTACCAAATTAAAATCAGCAGTCATTTCAAAAATAATCACGATCGCTGTTACGGGAACTCTTACCACAGAAGTAAAAAATGCTCCCATTCCCGTCAGAGCAAAAGTATAGGCTGATTCAGTATGGATTAAGGAAACTTCTGCTTCTCCTACTAAATATCCCAAAGCAGCACCCAAAACTAAAGTAGGGGCAAATAATCCTCCTGTAGCTCCAGAACTATAGGTAAGGATAGTTAAGAAAAAATAGACCACAAAAGCAAGTCCCGTAGTTTGCCAGTCTAATTCTCCCGCAATTAGTGTCTGTCTCAAGCCCGCATTGTTATAAAAAAAAGTAGGTAGGAAAGAAACTATAGTACCCGAAAGTAAACCAGCCATACCAATACGTAGGGGTAAAGGCAAGCTGACTAGACGATTCAGTTGTAAACCAATAATTAAACTACGATTGAAGAGTACACCGAGAATGCCAGCAAGAAGACCTAAAAGTAAGTAAAAAGGAATTTCTGGGACAGTAAAGTTACTCGGACTAGATGAATTAAGCAGAGTAGTACGAATATTTAAATCAGCAGAACCTAAAAGACGAGAAACCACTGAGCCAGTAAAAGAAGCAAGAATAGCTGTTTCTAAAGTTAGGCTAGATACATCTTTCATCAATTCTTCCACCACAAACATAACTCCTGCGATGGGAGCATTGAATCCTGCTGCTAAACCTGCTGCTGCTCCTGCTGCAATCATCTGACGGCGATTAGCAGGAGAATTAGGAATCCAGCTACTTAATTGGGCTGCTAAAGATGCCCCAATATTGACAATCGGTCCTCTACTACCAAGGGGTAAACCAGCACCTAAAATAAAAATAGTTCCTAGAGCTTTGATGAAGCCTACTTTTAAATTTAAAACAATTGGATACCTTGCCAATACTGCTTTAACTTGGGGAATTCCCCCACCTCCTGCGCCAGGAGCAAAATTTTCAATCAGCCAACCTGCTAAAATGCCAAAAACTAACCCAACAATGGGTAAAGTTGTATGGACTCCAAAATGTTCGATCGACTGAATTCTCAATGTTCCTAGCCAACCAATACCCCGTTTAACTAGTAAAGCTGCGATTGCGCTAAAAATTCCGATCAAACAAGCTTCAATTAGAGCGTAGCGGGTATCAACTGAATTTCTAGCTAAGTGTCTAGATTTGAACCAGCGATAAAAACGGTTGTTCATCTGTTATTGGTCATTGGGCATTGGTCGTTAAGTTATTATGTTTAAAAAACCTACTTATTAAGAATTTACGCTAGAAGTCTAATCAACACAATTCTGACAAAAATTCTTCAAGATTGAAAAAATTGTAACCTGTACCATATATCATTTAATTTGTCACATTTCCATGGACTTTACTGCTGCTTTACCAACTTTTGTTGTTACCTTAAGAGAAGGATTTGAAGCTACCTTAGTTGTGGGTATTGTTTGTGCTTGTCTCCAAAAAGCAGAACAAACCCAACTCTATCGCTGGGTTTATTTAGGAATTAGTGGAGGTATTGTTGCTAGTATTTTGATTGGATTGCTACTAGCTGGTACTATCAGTGGATTAGAAAGTGCTGGGGGAGTATATGCACCAGTAGTTAAACAGTTATTAGCAGGTATTTTTGGGCTTGTGGCGATCGCTATGCTCAGTTGGATGCTACTGTGGATGACACAACAGGCTAAATCGATTAAATCTGAGGTAGAAGGAACGATTAGCCAAGCTTTAACGGCTGATGCTAGTGCAGGGAAAGCAATTTTTCTGCTGATTTTTATTGCTGTGGTGCGGGAAGGGTTTGAAACGGTTTTGTTTATCGTGGCCAAATTTCAACAAGCCTGGACTTTACCCACGATCGGTGCTGTATCGGGATTAATAGTAGCAGCCACCCTCGGTATCTTACTATTTGCCATGGGAGTTAGAATTAATATCCGTCTGTTTTTCCAAACAATGGGAGTTTTTCTCTTACTTATTGTTGGTGGTTTAGTCTTGGGCGCACTATATCATTTTGATTCGGCTTTAGCTTTAATTGCTCAGTTATTACCTCAGTACGCTAACTGGTGTATTGCTGGTAGCCCATCTTGTCTGTTGGGTAGCCAAGTTTGGGATGCTTCCACATTTCTGCCAGATCGAGAATTTCCTGGTATTTTACTTAAATCTCTATTTGGTTATAGACAAACTCTCTATTTAGGACAAGTTATTGCCTATCTTTTATTCTTAGTTACTATTGGTACTGCCTATTTCCAGAGTCTAAATCCAGCTAGTACTCTGCAAAAAGTAGAAAGTAAATAAGCTCGGACTTGCGTTTTCGTCACTTACCATTGAATCTCTTCGCCATCTCTGGGCGGAGATTCTAGTTATTAGTTAGAGACAAGGCATGCCTTGTCTGTACTAGTTCTTAGTTCTTAGTTTTTGGTTAATCGGTCTGAGGTCTGATCGATAAATAAAACTAAAAACTAACTACTAACTACTAAAGGGATGCCCGTGCATGGCAGGGCTTGAAACCCCTGTTCACAAGGGTCAAATTTGGGCTACTTGTGCTTAAGATTGCTTGTCTAAGCTGGTATTTTATTTCTACGCAAGTCCAAACTACAGCAACACGGCTAAATACTACGGCATTTTATATTTAAAACTCATATCTCCTTGATAATTAGATAATTTCGCTAATTCTTGGGGAGTTTGTACTCCAGGATATAACTTGCCATCTATTTCCCAAGTAGGAAAAGATCTAATTCCTGCTGCCGAACAAACTTGAGGTTGAGGATTTTTTCCTTCATTAGCACATTCGATGTAATTCACTTCTTTAAATGCTTTTTTGCCAAATAACTGCTTTTGTTCAAAGCAGTGGGGACACCAGTATGCACCATATTTTTTCGCGCCAATGGAGGTCAAGTGTTTGGCTAAAGCTATCTCTGCTTCTCCTGAAGTAGTAGTTATTTCCCAGCCATGAGGAGCTTGAGGTGGAGTATCTGGAGAAGTAATAGCAATTACTCCGTTTTCATCTGGCACTCCTGCTACTGGCCGATCGACATTAGCATATACTCCTAAAGTACCTACCAGGGTTAGTAAAGCTACCATTAAACCAGTAAAGAAAATTTGACCAATATCTTCCCATTCTCTCCCCAGGATAGTCAAAATCAATAAACTCAGAGAAAATAAAGCTGAACCGATACAGTAGTAACAAACTGATTGTATTTTGGTTGCTAATACATACATTAAGTAACTACTGAAAACTGCCATAGCAGTGCTACCGGCTAGCAAAAATAACCAAGTCCAATTTTCTAAAGTTTTTCTTAATTGTTTACTGGCTTCTAGATTAATAGTTAGAGGGAAAAGCGCAGCAGCAGCCATGCTAACATAAGCTAGACAACCAAACAGACTTAATGGCAGCCCAAAAATTTCTGCGTAGGGACTGTTTAATACGTCACTACAGCTACCAGCAGCACTAACTTCAGCAGTGCAAACAACTTCACCTCCACTGAGCTTAGTTATAGTTAAATAAGCAGTCAGGATAGCACCCGCGATCGAGATTGCACCAATTATAGGGCGTGACCAGCGATGAATCCAGGGAACAGAACGTCGACGGCGCATAATCAATTAAAAAAATTACTAATTTTATCGGCTAAATAAATAATAGATTTGACTGGGGAACACCATTCACCGCAGACACCGAAGGGGCTGCGGGGCTTTCAAGCACCTGAATTCACTTCAGGTGACAGCCCCTTGTCTTCTGAGTTCTTCTCAGACGGGGGACTTGGATTGGCGAGCTGCCCTCGCTAATCGCCCCCTCAAGTTTATACGCCCCGTTCATCTTACGGTGAAACAGTTGCGGTGGTTCGGTAGTGCGCTCATGGGGGAAACCCCCATGAGCAACTTTCGTAATAACTGTTGAACCCGAAGGGCGGTGTAACGGTGATTCCATCTTAGCTTTATTTAGTTAATTTGATGGAAGAAACCGATTTATATTTATCTTTTTTTTTCACTGTTTGTCTTGCTGCTTCAACAAATTGAGAAACGCGAATAGGATCGATAGTTTCTTCAATTTTGCCTTTGCGCTTTAAAGAACTAGCTACAATCACTCCATCAGCTGCTGACATTAATCGGCTAATATTTTCCCAGTTAGCTCCACTACCAATAAAAACAGGGGTATCACACGCAGCAGTAGCAGCTAATTCTAAATCTTCTATAGTAGGAGGACTTCCTGTTGCCCAACCAGAAAGAATAACCGCATCTGCTAAACCTCTGGCAATCGTATCTTGTACTGCCGTAGTCACCGTTACACCGTCGTAAAACGAACGGGGCGTATAAACTTCTGAGGTCTCCTCAGAAGACAGTCCCTCCGCTGCCTGCGGTGACTGGCGTTCCCCAGTCAAATTAGGCGCACCCAGAGGGCGAGCGTGTTTAACTAACACATCAGCTAAAATTCCCACCTCTGTACCTAATTCTCGTCGATAGCGCAATAATTCATGCGCTTTGCCCTCAATTAGACCTTGATCTGTTGCCATAATTCCCGTGAGTACATTGACGCGAATAAATTGTGCTTCCAAGCAACTCGCGATCGCCATAGCACTTTTAGCATCATTACGTAGCACATTAATACCCAGGGGCAACATGACCATACTTCTAAGACGGTCTACAATTAAAGTCATGGCACTAACCACTGCGGGATCGACACGATCTTTAGCAAAGGGAGCGTCAAAAAAATTTTCCACAATAATGCCATCTACTCCCCCTGCTGCCAAAGCAGTCGCTTCTTGTTCAGCCCTAGCAATAATTGCTTTAAGAGAACCTCCCCAGCGAGGAGAGGTAGGTAAGGGCAACAAATGAACAACGCCAATAACGGGATTATTTGTCTTAAAAATTTGATATAAGTCCACTTATATTTTCCTTACTTACAGCCAGCGTTTTAAGTAATTTGTCATTGATACACAGCCTTTTCAAGACAGTGCCTACGTCGAGCGCATTCTGCGATCAAAGACTATCATTATCCCAGACAAACCATAGCAATTTAAAAAATAGCCAAAGAAATACTTTTTTCAGTAGCTAGCATCTAAGCTTACTAGATTTAGATTAGAATTGTTGCTAGAGTCACGCCTAAATTAACTCTAAGTAAATTGCTACTTACCTAATTAACCAATGTTTTTCCCCTGAAGATGCCAGAGATATCTTGGACATATCTAAAATTTTTGACAAAATAAATTGGCTCACAGTAATCTATCTGTTACAATGTCTTAACAATAGGCTTATAATTAAACTTGACATAAAAGGTTAACCAACATAACTTAGTCAGAAACGATATCTTAGGTTTAGTTTTAAATTTACATAATTTCGATGCTGAACAAACTCAGAGGGCTACTAATAATAGTGACACTCTGGCGGAAAAGTAGATATTGACTCTGACCTGTCTAGATACTCTTAGTCAATTGTTCACTTATTATTACTTCAAGTTTTTCAATTTAAAGTATGGCACAAAAGCCAACCATTGCAGTTTCCCATCTAGGATGTGAAAAAAACCGTATAGATTCAGAACATATGCTTGGTCTACTCGTCCAAGCAGGTTATCAGGTAGATTCTAATGAAGAATTAGCCGACTATGTGATAGTCAACACCTGTAGTTTTATTCAAGCTGCTAGAGAAGAATCTGTACGTACTCTCGTAGAATTGGCAGAAGCCGACAAAAAAATTGTTATTACTGGTTGTATGGCACAGCACTTCCAAGAACAACTCTTGGAAGAATTGCCAGAAGCAGTAGCAGTAGTTGGTAGTAGCGACTATCATAAAATAACAGAAGTAATAGAGAGAGCAGAAGCAGGAGAAAGAGTTACAGAAGTATCAACTCAACCAACTTATATTGCCGATGAAACGGTTCCTCGATACCGAACAACCACCGAAGGAGTAGCTTATCTGAGGGTAGCAGAAGGTTGTGACTATAATTGTGCATTTTGCATTATTCCTCATCTAAGGGGAAAACAGCGATCCCGCACTATAGAATCAATAGTTGCTGAAGCTCAAGAACTAGCCAATCAAGGAGTACAAGAAATTATTCTGATCTCGCAAATTACTACTAATTATGGTGTAGACTTGTATGGTCAGCCCAAATTAGCTGAGTTGCTTCGAGAATTAGGTAAAGTTGATGTGCCTTGGATTAGGATTCATTATGCTTATCCTACTGGCTTGACACCTCAGGTAATCGAAGCTATCAAAAATACATCTAATGTCCTTCCTTATCTGGATTTGCCTCTACAACATTCTCACCCAGAAATTTTAAAGAGGATGAATCGACCCTGGCAAGGAAACGTAAATGATAGCATCATCGAACGAATCAAAAGAAACTTGCCCGAAGCGGTCTTACGTACTACTTTCATCGTTGGTTTTCCTGGAGAAACAGACAAACACTTTGACCATTTAGTGGAATTTGTGCAACGGCATCAATTCGACCATGTCGGCGTGTTTACCTTTTCCCCTGAGTCAGAAACTCCTGCATATACCATGTCCGAGCAAGTACCAGAATCGATTAAATTGACTCGTCGAAATATTTTGATGGAGGCACAGCAACCCATTGCAGCCCAAAAAAACCTCGCCTGTGTAGGAACTAAAGTAGATGTTCTGATCGAACAGGAGAACCTGCGTACAGGTCAGCTAATTGGTCGCTCCGCACGGTTTGCTCCCGAAGTAGACGGCTTAGTTTACGTTCGTGGGGACGCTTCTTTGGGATCGATTGTAACTGTAGAAATCACATCAGCAGATGTCTATGATTTGTATGGGGAAGTTTTATTGCCAGCTAAAATGGCAGTTTAAAACCCAGCTAAGTTTAGATTCTCAAGTAGAAATAGCAGCACAGAAACAATCTACCATAGTTAAAACAACCAAAATTGTTAAGTTTTTTGAAGACAAATAGTAAAACATCAACCCAAAAATTACTTATGACGACTACTTTCCAAAACTTAGGATTATCTGAAGCTTGTTTAGAACAACTAGAAAATCTTGGTTTTTCTCAACCCACCCAAATCCAGCAACAAGCAATACCAACCCTTTTAGAAGGGAAAGATGTTGTCGGACAATCCCAAACGGGTACAGGAAAAACGGCAGCTTTCTCTTTGCCTATGCTAGAGATGGTTGATACTAGAGATAAATCTGTACAGGCTCTAATCCTAACCCCCACCAGAGAATTAGCCCAACAAGTAGCTGAAGCAGTTAAAGATTTTGCCTTTGAACGACGGTTATATATCTTAACTGTTTGTGGTGGTCAATCTATTGAAAGACAAATACGCTCCCTGCAAAAAGGAGTCCAGGTTGTAGTTGGTACTCCAGGGCGAGTTATCGATTTATTAGAGCGGGGAGATTTAAAATTAGACCAACTGCGTTTAGCAGTGTTAGATGAAGCCGATGAAATGCTTAGTATGGGCTTTATTGATGATGTGAAAAAAATTCTCCGACAGTCATCTAAAGAAAGACAAACAGCTTGTTTTTCTGCTACTATGCCTAGAGAAATTCGCGATCTGATTAAGAATTTTCTCAACTCTCCTGTTACCTTAACAGTAGAGCAGCCTAAAGCAGCACCAACAAGAATTGACCAGAGCGTCTATATGGTGCCTAGAGGTTGGCAGAAAATTATGGCTCTGCAACCAATTTTAGAAATAGAAGAACCAGAATCAGCAATTATTTTTGTTCGTACCAAACGCACTGCTAGCGAATTAACCAATAAATTGCAAGAAGCTGGGCATAGTGTGGATGAGTACCACGGCAATTTAAGTCAGGTACAAAGAGAAAGACTAGTACGGCGTTTTCGCGAAGGCAAAATTCGCATGATTGTAGCGACAGATATTGCTGCTAGAGGTCTGGATGTAGAAAACCTATCTCATGTAATCAATTACGATTTACCAGATAACACAGAAACCTTTATTCATCGGATTGGTCGTACGGGTCGAGCAGGGAAAACAGGAACAGCGATCGCTTTAGTTCAACCTGTGGATCGTCGTATGTTAAGACAAATTGAGCGTCGCCTCCGTCAGAGATTAGAAGTTTGTAAAATTCCTAACCGCGCCCAAGTAGAAGCTAAACGCATAGCTAAACTACAAACAAGAGTTAAAGAAACCCTGGCAGGGGAAAGAATGGCTTCCTTCTTACCTCTAGTTAATGAACTAAGTGCAGAATACGATCCCCAAGCGATCGCTGCTGCTGCTTTGCAAATGGTTTACGATCGAGATTGTCCTCAGTGGCTCAAAACTGATTGGGACGCACCAAGTGGTAATGTTCCTAAACCAGTAATTAAACGGAAATATAATCGGAACTCTGGCAAAGACAATTACCGCAATTCTAAATCAGTGACTCGGAACGGTTCACAAGGTAAAATAATGAAGTCTGAAGTTGGCATCAGCGAACAGTAAACAAAAATTATTGATTCCTGGTTAATTACTTGTGCTTCGCATTTTCATAACTGGACTAATAAAGATAGAACAAATGCGAAGTACAGACAACAAAAGATAAATAACTAAATAGTTATTGCTAGCTGATAGACTAAATAACTAAATCTTTTACTTGGATTTCTTGTGACCATAAGTCTCTCTACTTCAAATTTACCCGAACGACACAATATTGCCAGCTACGCGACTAAATGGCCTGGTTTAATCGAAGCTTATCGCCCATATCTACCAGTTAGTGAAAATACCCCAGTGGTAACTCTACTAGAAGGAAACACCCCTTTAATTCCTACCCCTGCGATCGCCTCAAAAATAGGGCGTGGAGTTAAAGTATACATAAAATATGATGGATTGAATCCCACCGGCAGCTTTAAAGATCGAGGGATGACCATGGCGATTTCTAAAGCTAAAGAAGAAGGAGCAAAAGCCGTTATTTGTGCTAGTACAGGAAATACTTCTGCTGCTGCTGCTGCTTACGCTCGTCGTGCTGAGATGAAAGCATTTGTAGTGATTCCTGATGGTTATGTGGCATTAGGCAAATTGGCACAAGCTTTACTGTATGGTGCAGAAGTAATTGCGATTAAAGGTAATTTTGATGACGCACTCAACATAGTAAGAGAAGTAGCAGCTAACTATCCTGTTACTTTAGTAAATTCGGTTAACCCCTATCGTTTACAGGGGCAAAAAACTGGTGCTTTTGAGGTAGTAGACGCTTTAGGAGATGTCCCAGACTGGCTCTGTATTCCTGTGGGCAATGCAGGTAATATTAGTGCTTATTGGATGGGATTTTGTGAATATAAGCAAGCTGGTCAATGCGATCGCTTGCCTAAGATGATGGGTTTTCAGGCAGCAGGAGCAGCACCTTTTATCAAAGGAGAACCAATTTCTCATCCCGACACTATCGCTACAGCAATTCGGATTGGTAATCCTGCTAGTTGGGAAAAAGCGGTCGCTGCTCAACAAGACAGTCAAGGAGAATTTAATGCTGTTACTGATGCAGAAATACTCCATGCTTATCAGCTACTAGCATCAGAAGAAGGAATTTTTTGTGAGCCTGCTAGTGCAGCTTCTGTAGCTGGTTTACTTAAGCTTAAAGAACGAGTTCCTCACAATAGTACGATTGTATGTATTCTCACGGGAAATGGACTAAAAGACCCTGATACTGCGATCGAACATAGTGGTAATACTGTAAAAGAGGGCATTGAGGCCGATCTTGCTGCAGTGGCTAAAGTTATGGGATTGTAAGGAAGGGGAAAGGCTTATTATACAAAGCTTTAACCCTTTCCCTTTTCCCGAGTCTACTCCCTTATTATTTTTGAGAATTGTTATGGGATTAATTATCCCAGTAAATTTAGATTACCAGCTGATTTATAACCAGGGAAAATTTGTCCTAAATCAGCATCAGAAACTTGCATATGTTGTTTGAGAACAGTTGCGATCGCTTCTCGAAAATCAGTAGTCACAGGCAAATCTCTTTCTTCATATAAAACAGACTCACTTAATCCTTGCCAGTCACCATATATTTGACCTCCACGGACTCCACCTCCTAGCAACCAAAGAACATTACCATGTCCGTGATCTGTACCACGATTACCATTTTCTTTGACTGTGCGACCAAACTCTGACATAACTACAATCGCAGTATTAGAGTAGATTGGTTTCAATTCTCTAACGAGGGTTGCTAACCCTTGACCAAGAGATTTTAAAGATTTATTAAGACTATTTTTTTGATTGATATGGGTATCCCAACCACCAATCTCCATAAAAGCTAGTTGAGTTCTGGCATTACCTACCATTAATCTAGCGACTTCGATGGCATCATCAACAAATACATCTGCATTTTGTGCACCACGAGCAGAAGACATCATTTCTTCATTTAATTCTGCTAAAACCACGTTTCTAGCTTCACGACCTTCTTGATAAGCTTTACTCAAAGCATCATTTTGGCTATATAAAAGATCGAAAGCCTTACTAATATTTGGTCTATCTATAGGTAAAGCTCTCGCCGAATTTTTTCCAGGCGTCATACTGGCGATGGGCATTTCACCTTGAAGAATACGGGGGGTATTATTGCCCACATTAAGTGCTTGAGTTGGTCGATCTTTAGGCATAGTGGCAAATAACCTATTCATCCAGCCATCGTCAGTAGCTTTAACCCCTGGAGTACCAGTTTCCATATAGTCTTGGGCATCAAAATGAGAACGAGTCTCATCAGGAGAACCACAAGCATGAACAAAAGCTAAAGTATTCTGTTTCCACAAAGGAACAAGATCTGCTAGGGCAGGATTTAAACCAAAAAAACCATCTAAATCAATTACTCCTTCTTTTTCCCCAGGATAAGGCACGGCAATAGTTGGTCTAGCAGCATAGTAATCACTTTCTTGGTGAGGAACAACTACATTTAAACCATCAACTGCACCTCGTAGAAAAATTACGACTAATCGTTGACGGTTATTAGTTTGAGCCATTCCTTTGGCTACCCAACTATTCCAACCCACAGGAGTTAGCATCCCTGCTGCTGCTAAACTAGCTGTTTGTAATAACTTTCTTCTTTTCATGGTTTTACCAGTATATTTAAATAACTAATGACTAATGACCTATTACCGATACATCATTTCTGGACTACCTAAGAGTAAAGCTGCACGAAGTCGAGAAGGACTTTTAGCTAAAGCTTCTTTAGTTTGTGTTGATAAATTGCTACCTAAACTAGCTTCTATTTTCTTAACATCAACAGCATCTTTTTCATCTAAAGTACCATCAGCGATCGCTGTTGCTAGACTAATTCTTTTCAGCATTGAATCTGGATTGAGCCAAGCACTTTGAGTATTGTCATAACCGTCAGGAGTAGGACAGAGAAACACAGGCATAGCTAATTGATTCAGCATTCCTCGTAGACGATTGTAATTAGGATTGTTGATGTCTGCTGCTCTGACTAGAGAAATTAGGTACTGTTGAGGAGTTTTAAATTTTTGCTGGTAATACTGAGGGTCATTAAACTCAGAACTATGAAAGAGAGTATCTAAGACAATTTTGATATCACCTTGAGATTGTTGAAAAGTACTCGCTAATTTTTCGACTAAACTGTTTGGAGGTTCGTCAGCGATAAAATACTGTGCCAATTTATAACTAATAAAACGAGCCGTAGAAGGATGAGCAGCCAACATGTCTAGAGCTTCTTCTACTTCTTCTTTGCCTTTGCCTTTAATAGTAGTGCCTAGAAAAACTTTATCACCAAAGTCGTGACGCTTCTTGTAGAAGAAAAACCCATTTTCATCTCCGTAACGCTCTTGACGATCGACACCCCATCCAGTGAGAATTCTGGCTAAAGCAACTACATCGTCTTGAGTATAGCCTCCCTCTACGCCCAAAGTGTGCAGTTCGAGTAATTCACGGGCATAGTTTTCGTTTAAACCTTGAGAATTACCGTTTGCCCCTGGACTATTAGGCGCAGTATTTAGATGGTTATCTAGATAAAAAAGCATGGCTGGATGTTTCGCCGTTACTTCTAATAAATCGCGAAAATTTCCTAGGGCATGTTCTCTAATTTTATTTTCATAATTTCCTACCAAAAGATCGGTCATGCGTTTTTTGCCATAAACATTAAAATGGTTAAACCAAAAATTTGTCATGACCTCTTGTAATTGATGGGGAGAAGCGATCGCTCTGGCTAGGTTAGATTCTACTGCTTGTTGATAAACTTTTTTTCTTTCTTGGCGTATTTTTTTTACTTGTTGTGGGGATACATATTTGTTATATAGTTCGCTAGTACTCAGGCCTAGCTTATCTAGTTTAGCTAAATGTTTCTCTAGTTTGGGTGAGTTGGGAATTGATTCTGGAGCTAATTGCGCTTTGATATAGGCTTCTGTCCCACTAGATTTTACCTGCTCTATCTGTTCTGTTGTCGCGCCAAAACTGAGACGATTTACAACATGTAGAACTTGAGCATCATTGGCTAAACTAGTAGCTGTTTTATGATTAACTAATCCAAACCACAACAATGCTCCACAAATGGGGATTAGTATCAAATACTTAAGTTTCTGGTTCATGACAGATAACATTTTTTTTACCCAAACTAATAGACATAATACAAAGACATTTCTGGTTAATTTCAGCTTAAAACATTTTTTAGAGAATTCGAGTGGTGATAATCACCTAACTTCTATCGATACATCATTTCTGGACTACCTAAGAGTAAAGCTGCACGAAGTCGAGACTGACTTTTGGCTAGAGCTTCTTTAGTTTGTGCTGATAAATTGCTGCCTAAACTAGCTTCTATTTTGTTAACATCAACAGCATCTTTCCTATTCAAAGTCCCATTGGCGATCGCTGTTGCTAGACTAATTCTTTTCAGCATTGAATCTGGGTTAAGCCAAGCACTTTTAGTATTGTCATAACCGTCAGGAGTAGGACAGAGAAACACAGGCATAGCTAATTGATTTAGCATTCCTCGCAGACGATTGTAATTAGGATTGTTGATGTCTGCTGCTCTGACTAGGGAAATTAGGTACTGTTGAGGTGTTTTAAATTTTTGCTGGTAATATCGAGGATCGTTAAACTCAGAACTATGGAAGAGAGTATCTAAGACACTTTTGATATCTCCTTCGGTTTGTTGAAAAGTACTCGCTAATTTTTCGACTAGACTATTTGGTGGTTCATCAGCTACAAAATATTGTGCCAATTTATAACTAATAAAACGGGCTGTGGAAGGATGAGCAGCCAAAATATCTAGGGCTTCTTCTACTTCTCCTTTGCCTCTACTTTTAATAGTCTTGCCTAAAAAAACTTTATCTCCAAAGTCGTGACGGTTTTTGTGAAAAACAAAGCCATTGTCCCCTTCGCGATTAGCTTGAGGACCAATAGTACTCCATCCTGTGAGAATTCTGGCTAAAGCAACTACATCGTCTTGAGTATAGCCTCCGTCTACACCCAAAGTATGCAGTTCAAGTAATTCACGGGCATAGTTTTCGTTTAAGCCTCTAGCATTACCTCTTGCTCCTGGGCTATTAGGCGCACTGTTTAAGCGGTTGTCCAAATAGATAACCATAGCTGGATGCTTTGCCGTCTCACCCAGTAAATCACGAAAATTTCCCAGGGAATTACCTCTAATTTTATTTTCATAGTTGCTTACTAGCAGATCTATATTATTCTTCCTGGCAAAAACATTAAAATGATTAAACCAAAAATTTGTCATGACCTCTTGTAATTGATGGGGAGAAGCGATCGCTCTAGCTAAGTTAGATTCCACTGCTTGTTGATAAACTAATCGTCTTTCTTGTCGTCTTTGCTTAACTTCTTGTGGTGATAAATTTGCTCTTTTTTGTTGGCTGATAAAATACTTATTATACGCTTCATGAGTACTCATACCTAGCTTATCTAGTTTGGCTAGATGTTTCTCTAGTTTGGGGGAGTTGGGAATTGATTCTGGAGCTAATTGTGCTTTAATATAGGCTTCTATTCCACTAGATTTTACCTGCTCTATCTGTTCTGCCGTTGCACCAAAACTGAGACGATTGAGAATATGCAAAACTTGAGCATCATTATCTAAACTGTTAGCTGCTTGACAACTAACTAATCCAAACCATAACAATAATCCACAAATTGGTATTAGGATCGAATACTTAAGTTTCTGGCTCATGGTGGACAACATTATTTTTCCCCAAACTTTAATAGACTTAGACGAAAAAATTTATTTTAAGTTCAGCTTAAAACATTTTTTCGGGAACAACCTTACCAAAGTATAGGCTCATAAAGCCTTTAAGTGGCGATCGATAATAGTA
>JBFRWE010000295.1:0-2621 GCA_051439345.1 Xenococcaceae cyanobacterium | reverse complement strand
TACTTTTAGATTATCTTTGTTTTGTAAAATTTGATTGAGTAAAGTGGTTTTTCCGCTACCTAAGAAACCAGTAATTATCGTTACTGGCATTCCTCTTTTGGGTAAGGATGGCAAGGCATCGGACAGGCTAAAGTTTAGACGAGTCATAATTTCATAATTTTAGGTTAGTTCGTCTTGGCATATTTTGATAATGATTCTCATTCTATCTCGTTATGAGAACGATTATCATTATTATCAAGAAAAAACATTAAGAATACCTATGAAAGTCCCTTCCTTCTTGGCGAGTAGATGGATGTAACCGACGACCAAGTCCATGGCAATCAAGAAGGGGCTTTCTACAACAAGTATTATCATGGTGTGTGAAAAGCACCTTTATATATTTTCTGTGGTCATCACTTGTTGATAGCTAAACTTCGTTCCTCCAATGTTGACCCCGCCGCAGGAGCTCGCTTCAGAACTGCAAAGAATAATTGGTCTAATTCGCGCCCAATGGTCTCAGACCAAAATCTTAGGAGCGAGGAGATAGTGCTTACCCTCGCGAAGACATTATGCAATGGTGCGAAGACCAACCAAAAGTCGATTATGTTTTGGCAATGTCAACTAATAGTCAGTTACAGAGAAGAGCGTCGGATGTCATCACCAAAGCCCAAGATGATTATGGCAAGAGACTAGAACCAGTAAGTGCTTTGATGGAGCAGATGTTTTCACCTGAGGAGGGACTAGCTGAAATAGTTAGTATTCTTGCTTATTTTTAGGTTACATCGAGAGCCTTTCTTTTTGAGCTAATTTCTCTCTAATTTTTTTTTGGTAGAGGCGATTGCGGCTTTTTGTCATTAAGCTTTACTATTTGACAAGAGTAGTTCGAGCCAAGCTCGCCTGTAACGCCTACTGGATATAAAGTTCAAAGATTCAAATTCCGTCGAACTCACGTTGTTAAAAGGTTTAAGATGCCATTATGCTTAATCAATGTTGTTCGTTTCTCTGAATTTTCTTGAGAAGGGAGCGTGTAAGAGACTCTGCTTCTGGTTGATCATGCCCAAGTTTTTCGTCCAAATCAAGTGTCTTTTTATAGAACCATATTGCATCTTTTCTTCGATCTAGAGCATGATACAGTTCTCCTAACCGAAAACATATTTCTCGTTGACCATAAAGTAGTTGAGGATGAATATTC
The DNA here is from genome assembly GCA_051439345.1 of Xenococcaceae cyanobacterium. Classification (GTDB taxonomy): domain Bacteria; phylum Cyanobacteriota; class Cyanobacteriia; order Cyanobacteriales; family Xenococcaceae; genus JASJDJ01. The sequence continues at coordinate 1,450 of JBFRWE010000295.1, read as the reverse complement.
CCTTGATTTATTGAGTCAAAAAATTCTCCCATTTTTAGTAGTGATTCTTCCGCTTTTTGAAACTGATTTGTCGATCGATAAAGAAATCCAAGCTCTTGATAAGCTATAGCAAGATTAGCCATATTTCTTCTGCAATCAGGTGTACTGCTTGGAGCTGATGCAATACATTCTTTAATTAGAAGTTCAGCTTCGAGAACTGAAGGGTGTCGAGAAAAATTACCTGCATTTTCATTAATACTGCCATAACTTTGGGTGCTGGGCTTGATGATATCTTGCCACAAGATTTTTGCTTCTTCGAGCTTTTTTAAACCAGAATCTATTTTTCTTTTTCCTGAAATAATTTCATCGCTTCGTAACGTGAATTCATGGGCAAAAAGAGTACATACGAAAGGTAAACTCACAATTAACCATGTTAACCAATCGTTTTTGGGGGCAGGCATATTGAAAAAATAATGAAATAAGATGCCCATTAGCAATACAGTCATGAGGAAATAAAGTGCAAACTTCAAATTTGAGAAAAACTCTTGACGATTCTGACTGAGATAATATAGTTTAACTGCTTGCCCAAACCATACCCCAGAATAGCCTAGTCCAATAACAAATATCCATTTCATGATTGAATCTCACAAATTGTATACTAATTGTAAACTAATTGCGTTACAAAGCCATACATATGGTAACTTACTTTAAAGCTAGAGTGGCAAAATTAACTGGAATGACAATTTAAACATAGTAAATCCGTTATCACTCGCAAATTCAGTAGATAGAAATTTTCTTTTTGAGGCGATCGCCTTGGACGAATCAATTTTCCTTCAACCAAAGTCCAAATTAAATCCTTTGGGTCGATAAGAGTTAAGCCTTCTGGGTCTTCTGGGTTAGTCTGGTTATCTCCTGACCATTTGACCCAAACTTTTGGGTATCCTGCCTTCAGTTCGACTATTTCCACAATTTCCCCTGGTCTGGATGAACCATTACAAACCCAATCGCCCACGGACAAAATATTTTCTCTGAGGTGATGATGGTTTTTTGCATTAACTAGGTTGCTGATGGCAGATGATGTTGTTGCCGTTTTTTGGTTATTCATGGTAAGTTGAGGAAAGTTATTCAAGTTATAAATTTTCTGACTTTTACCCCGACATACAAGAGAGACTGTCGGGGTATTTTAATGAGATTTTTTCTGAAACAGTTACTAATTGCTGTTCCCAAAAATATTGTTAATTTAAGTGTGTGAGTTCTCTTTCTTAACGCTTGAAGTTATCTTGCTACGCTCGTAGTTGTTAGTAGTTAGTATTTAGCTCGGAACGAACTGGAATCGAATTCCAGGTTTAAAATCTATCTATTCTCTAAATATATAACTCACAAAATCTCTTATTTTCTTTATTTGCTCAGATTTAAATATTTAAAACTAGCTTCGGACTGGAGAGATTATTTAAAGGCGATTTTGTGTTTG
>JBFRWE010000294.1:0-7898 GCA_051439345.1 Xenococcaceae cyanobacterium | reverse complement strand
AGCCAGTTTTTGACGACTTGATCCGCCAAATTACTTACTTTCTTTTAATCCATTTCCTTAAAAATCGAGCTTGATGTTATTTTCTGATTTTTTGTGTTTTGTTTTTTTCTTCATGAATAATGCAGGTTAGCACTCAATTTCAATCTATTTCGGTTAATCACTAAACCTCCGCTAACACGAAACCAATTTTTCGCTGGAAACCAATCTAATACCAAAGGAATCCCACCACTAAGTCGTAAATCAGTACCATATTTAGTATCTCTCGTATTTATATCACCACCAAAAACCACAGAACTAAATCCACCTCTAAAGTTCAGTCTGTCTCTAATAAGCGATCTACTTAAATTACCACCAAACCCTAGTGTCCCTACCACTGGTGTTAGAGCCCAACCACTTCTATCTCTTTTTTTTGGGGCAGATTTTGATGGCTCTGGGACTTCTTGAGTCAGGTAAAAAGGGGGAGCAGTAACACTGGCACGGAGAAGGAATTCCTCTGTAGGCAATAAGTCAGAGGCTTGCTGAGCATAAGCTAAATTATTCTTCCAGGGTAATGGCGATAACCATCCTACACAGACAGTTAGGATGAACCAGAGAGTTTTTTTACTATCATCAAATTGGCTTGATAAAAAGTTGATTCGCTTCATTGAAAAAATTTGGTCAAGAATAGTCAATCGGAAACATCCCCAAATTATGTATTGCTAAGCGATTATAAAAGTATTTGTTCGCTCTCTGTATTTTTTACCAATTTTCTTCAAGATGTTCAATTTCTAAGCCGATCAACATCGAGTTTGTCATAAAGTTTCAAGCTATACATAGGGATTGAGCATCAGAATATTGAGAATATTGAGTTGGAAAGTTTGGCGATCGAGAGACTAAACTTGCTAAGATTATCCCTGTTCCCTAATCCCCGATCCTGATAATATGGCGGTAGACTATGATTTAGTAGTAATTGGTAGTAGTCAAGAAGGAATGTATGCTGCTGCTACTGCTGCTCGTCTTCAAGCCAGGGTAGCTTTAGTTACGCAAAATCTTGAAGAAAATTCTTATTTATCGGCAAGAATTTTCTGCCATAGTCTAGCTCAATTAGCTGGTTTTGTTAGCAATAACCAGAAAAATCATTTTGGTATCTATTCAGAGTCGCTCGAATCTAAGCGCACAGAATTAACAGAAACAAGAAATTGGTCAAAAGCAGTAAACTATGCTCTGACAGAAGAAAATTCTCTGATTAGTTTAGCAACCTTGGGAGTAGATGTAGTTTATGGTCAAGGAGAGTTTTGTCGATTACCACAACAAGCTTTTATAGTAGGTAAGAGAAAACTGCGATCGCGTACCTATCTAATTGCTACTGGTACTCACTTAGGGGAAAAATCTCAAACAGCAATACAAGATTGTGGCTATCTTACTCTTGGCGATCTGGAGCAAAAACAAGATTTATCTTTTCTTCCCTCTCATCTAGCTATAGTAGGAGATACTCCTCAAGCTTTAATGATGGCACAGAGTCTAGCTAGATTAAGTAAACAAGTTGTACTCATTACAGAAAAAAAAAGATTTTTACCCTATGAAGATAGGGAAGCAGCGATGCTGACTCAAGCTCAACTAGAAGCAGAAGGAGTGAGAATTCTAACCTCTTCTCCTATTACCCAGAGCAAATATCTAGGAGAAAAAAAATGGTTACAAGCAGGCGATCGAGCGATCGAAACAGACGAAATTATTGTAACTGGGAAAAGACAACCCAATGTAGAGAGTTTAAATTTAGCTGGAGTAGGAGTTAGCTGTAAACCCAATGGTATTGCAGTGAATGAGAAATTACAAACTAGTAACCCCAAGATTTATGCTTGTGGGGATGTACTTGGCGGTTATTTTTTACCTCACATAGCTCAGTATGAAGCCAATATTGCTTTGAAAAATGCTTTGTTTCTACCTTGGTTTAAAACAGACTATCGCTATTTACCTTGGGCAATTTTTACTCAACCAAATTTAGCTAGAGTAGGTATGACCGAAAATCAGGCAAGACAGAGGTATGGCGATGATATCCATATTATAAGACAATACTGGAAAAATACAACTAAAGCACAAATTACTGGCAAGACTACAGGATTATGTAAATTTGTGATTCTTCCTCATGGTGAGATAATAGGAGCGCATCTTGTGGGGGAAAATGCAGCAGAATTAATCGGCGCGATCGCGTTTATGATGAAATCTAAAATTAAACTGAGCAAAAATATAATTGATGGATTGCTCAAGCTAGATTTTCCCTATGTTTATCCTAGTTTTGCTGAAATTATCCAACAAACTGCTACTGCCTATCAGCAACAAAAATTAGCTAATCATAAAAATTTGCGTAATTGGCTAGAAACCTGGTTTGATTTAAGGAAAAAGTAGTTTAGGAGTCCAGAAAGATGTTCTAGAGAACGTCTGTACAGAAGACAGATGAATAAAAAATTATTTATTGTTTTAGAAGGGATTGATAGTTGTGGAAAATCTACCCAAGCTGAGTTACTCAAAGATTATTTGCTCGAACGGGGCGAGCGTGCTGTAATTAGTCCTGAACCTTCTAATGGTATTATTGGCAATTTAATTAGAAGTACTCTTAAAAAACGAGTTTTCTTTACTGAAGATCGGCAAAAGTTTGATGAACAAATGGCTTATCTGTTCGCAGCAGATCGCCACGATCATTTATACAATGATATTGATGGAGTATTTAAATTAATCTCCAAGGGATTTCAAGTAATTGTGCCTAGATATTATTTTTCCTCTCTTGCTTATAATTCTTCTACAACAAAACAATTTAATTTTGTTGGTAAATTGAATAGTAATTTTCCCAATCCAGATTTATTAATTTATCTAGATATCCCTATTAAAATTTCTTTGGATAGACTCCAAAAACGCTCAATTAAAGAAGTTTATGAAAATGAAGCCAAGTTAACTCAAGTAAAAGAGAAATATCAACAAATACTAGATAACTATCAAGACTTATCTTTAATTATTGATGGAACAAAAGATAAACAAGCTATTCATCAGCAAATTATTGATTTTATCGACCTAAAATTTTAATTGTTTAACTTCATTTAGAGCGGTGGAGTATACCTCAATCAACTATCAACTAATTAATAATGAATGCACTCTCAATTCCAACCTGGATGGTTCATGTTTCTAGCGTTATTGAATGGATTGCTGCGATTTGGTTTATCTGGCAATATGGAGAAATAACAGGCGATCGCTATTGGTGGAGTTTATCTGCTGCTATGTTACCTGCTTTAATTAGTGCTATGTGTGCCTGCACCTGGCATTTCTTTGACAATCCTGAATCTTTAGAATGGCTGGTAACTCTTCAAGCTTTAATGACAGTAGTAGGTAACTGTACTCTTTGTCTGGCTGCATGGTGGATTTGGCGTTCTTCCCGTCAGCTAGAATGATTGTCATGTCGTATTTGGTCGCACTATGATGGTTAATTGGCGATTTAGATCGACTTTTTTGGTATTTTATTGGTAATTAATTTCAATGCTGTCTAAAGATAGTTTATTCGCTCTTTCTCTATTCCCCTATCTAGGATTTCTCTGGTTTATTACTCGTTCAGGAAAATTACCTCGTTTAGCTTTAATTGGTTTTTATGTTTTGTTGATATTTGTGGCTGTAACCATTCCTGCGGGGATTTATGCCAAAGTCCATTATGGAAAAGCTTTAGCTAATGTAGATTGGTTACATGGAAGTGCAGAATTATTTTTAACTATTTCTAATATTTTAGTGGTGTTGGGTTTTCGGCAAGCTGTGCTCGATCGACAAAAAACTCCAGAATCAAAATGAAGTGTTAATAATTACTTACCCTTCGATTTCAATAATGATACTGTCTATCTCTAATTTATGATTGTAGTAGTAACCCCATACAGCAGTTAAATCGTAAATTAAGAAGTTTGATTTTGTCCTGAATCCGAATAATCGCTTTTAGTTGAGAATTTCTTTACAATCAAAGTAGGAATATAAAGAAAGTTTAAGAAGCTGAGGATATGAAACGGATTGTTTTGATTGCGGGATTTGAGTCGTTTAACGCTAATTTGTACCGTCAAGCTGCGGATATGGCGGTTTCTCGTTGTCCTGAATTAGAAATAAAAGTATTCAGCGATCGCGATATAAGCACTTCCCCCGATACAATAGAAACTGCCCTACAATCTGCCGATGTCTTCTTTGCTAGTCTTATTTTTGACTATGACCAAGTTATTTGGTTACGGGAAAGAGTTAAAGATATTCCCATCAGACTAGTGTTTGAGTCGGCACTAGAATTAATGAGTTTAACTCAGATAGGCAAATTCGTTATTGGTGATAAACCCAAGGGAATGCCTAAACCAGTTAAATTTATCCTCAGCAAGTTTAGTAATAGTAGAGAAGAAGATAAACTAGCTGGCTATATTAGTTTTTTAAAAACAGGACCCAAATTACTTAAATTTATCCCTGCCAAAAAAGTACAGGATTTACGCAACTGGCTAATTATTTATGGTTACTGGAATGCTGGCGGTACAGAAAATGTTGCCTCCATGTGTTGGACACTGGCAGAGAAATACTTGGGGTTAGAAGTCGGGGAAATTCCTCCAGCAATTGAAACTCCTAATATGGGTTTACTGCATCCCAAATATCAGGGATATTTTACATCACCACAGGATTATTTAAACTGGTATAAAAAACATTTAGGAACTTTTCAGGCTTTATCTTTCAATAAACAAAAACCTGTTATTGGTATACTGCTATATCGCAAACACGTAATTACCAAACAACCTTACATTCCTCAATTAATTAAACACTTTGAAGCAGAAGGATTAGTTCCTTTACCTATATTTATTAACGGAGTAGAAGGTCATGTTGCTGTTAGAGACTGGATGACTACTACCTATGAACAAGAACAAAGAGAAAGGGGAAATAAAGAAATACTTTCCCTGTCCAAAGATGCTGTAAAAGTCGATGCTATTGTCTCTACTATTGGCTTTCCTTTAGTTGGTGGACCTGCGGGTTCAATGGAGGCAGGAAGACAAGTAGAAGTTGCTAAAAGAATTCTCTCTGCTAAGAACATTCCTTATATTATTGCAGCACCTTTATTAATCCAAGATATTCATTCTTGGACAAGACAAGGAATAGGTGGTTTACAAAGTGTAGTTTTATATTCTTTGCCCGAATTAGACGGCGCGATCGATACTGTACCTTTAGGTGGTTTAGTGGGAGAAGATATCTATCTTATTCCTGAAAGATTACAGAGATTAACAGGCAGAGTTAAAAACTGGATTAATCTAAGACACACTCAACCTAAAGAGCGAAAAATTGCCATTATTTTATATGGTTTTCCTCCTGGTTATGGCGCAACAGGAACAGCAGCTTTATTAAACGTACCTAAAAGTTTACTCAAGCTTTTACAGGCTTTACAAGCACAAGGTTATGACGTAGGAAAACTGCCAGAAGATGGCGAAGAAATAATTAACAGAGTAAAAGAAGCTGATGAAATCGATCTGCGTTTAGCTACTACAGAATTTACTGGTAATGGAGTTAAAACAGATGGAAATGGACAAGTAACTGTTAATGTTAGAACTTTAGAAAAATGGTTGGGTTACTTATTAACAAATAGAGTAGAAAAACAATGGAAATCTCTCACTGGTACGGGTATAAAAACTTATGGCGATGATTTTCATGTCGGTGGTATTCAATTAGGAAATGTTTGGATTGGAGTACAACCGCCTTTAGGCATATCTGGCGATCCGATGCGGTTAATGTTTGAAAAAGATTTAACCCCCCATCCTCAGTATGCTGCTTTTTATAAATGGTTACAAAATAATTTTCAAGCTGACGCGATCGTTCATTTTGGAATGCATGGTACAGTAGAATGGTTGCCTGGCTCTCCTTTAGGAAATACTGGTTATTCTTGGTCAGATATTTTGTTAGGAAATATCCCTAATTTGTATATCTATGCTGCTAATAATCCCTCAGAATCTATTTTGGCAAAAAGAAGAGGGTACGGAGTATTAATTTCTCATAATGTACCGCCTTACGGACGAGCAGGATTATACAAAGAATTAATTTCGCTTCGAGAATTAATCTCAGAATATCGAGAAGATCCTGAAAAAAACTCTGCTCTCAGAAATATTATTTGCCAGAAAATTGTTGATGCTGGCTTAGAAAGAGATTGCCGATTTAACGAAGGAGAAAAACAAGGTATTGCTTTTACTGTTGAAAATGCCAAATTATTTAGTAAAAGAATAATTAATGAATATTTTGTGCAAGTTTATGAATATCTCCAAGTATTAGAACAAAGATTATTTTCCTCTGGATTACACGTATTAGGAGAAGCCCCAAATCAAGAAAATCTACGATCTTATCTTGAGGCTTATTTTGGCGATGAATTATCAGCAGATTTAATCGATAATCTTGTTTCACCTAAAGATGCAGAAACACAAAAGCTGTTAGAAATAAAGTATAAATCGTCTCTCAATAAAATTGAAGAAGCCGAAAATATCGGTAATTTATTAGCACAAAACACCGATGAATTGACTAATCTTTTGCGAGGGTTAAACGGTGAATACATTCCTCCTGCCCCTGGAGGAGATTTGTTACGAGATGGGACTGGAGTTTTACCTACTGGGAGAAATATACACGCATTAGACCCTTATCGAATGCCTTCCCCTGCTGCCTATGAAAGAGGTAGAGAAATTGGCAAAAAAATTATTGCCCAAAATTTAGAAGAAAAAGGAACATATCCTGAAACTGTAGCAGTAATGTTATGGGGATTAGATTCAATTAAAACTAAAGGGGAATCTTTAGGTATTTTATTAGAATTAGTAGGGGCTGAACCTGTTAAAGAGGGAACTGGTAGGATTGTTCGTTATGAGTTGAAACCTATTGAAGAAGTCGGACATCCTCGTATCGATATATTGGCTAATCTTTCAGGTATTTTTAGAGATACTTTTGTCAATATTATTGAATTATTAGATGATCTATTCCGACGGGCAGCAGAAGCAGATGAATCCCCAGAAGATAACTTTATTCGCAAACATTATTTAGTGTTAAAAAAACAAGGTGTTGAAAATGCTTCAGCTAGACTATTTTCTAACCCTGCTGGTGATTTTGGTTCTCTTGTAAACGATCAAGTTGTTGATGGTAATTGGGAATCTGGCGATGAATTAGCTAATACTTGGAAAAACCGTAATGTGTTTAGTTATGGGCGAAAAGATAAAGGACAAGCAAGACCAGAAGTTTTAACTAAGTTATTGGCAACTAGTGAAAGAATTGTCCAAGAAATTGATTCTGTTGAGTATGGTTTGACTGATATTCAAGAATATTATGGCAATACTGGCGGATTAAAATTAGCAGCAGAAAAACAAAGTGGTAAAACTGTAGAAGCTTCTTTTGTAGAAAGTTTTTCTAAGGATACTAATCCTCGCAAGCTTAAAGATTTACTTCGCATGGAATACCGCACCAAATTACTTAACCCTAAATGGGCTGATGCGATGGCGGAGCAAGGTAGTGGTGGGGCATACGAGATATCTCAACGCATGACTGCTTTAATTGGTTGGGGCGGTACAGCTAATTTCCAAGATAACTGGGTATACGACCAAGCTGCCGATACCTATATGTTAGATGCAGAAATGGCTAAAAAGCTAAGAGATGCCAATCCTGAAGCCTTTCGTAATATTGTAGGACGAGCGATCGAAGCTCATGGCAGAGGTTTTTGGGATGCAGATGAAGAGAAGTTACAGAAGTTAAGAGAGTTATATAACTTAACAGAAGATGAATTAGAAGGAGTTACTGTTTAATTGACAATGGATAATGAACAATTGACAACCAATAATTGAATTATTACAAAAAAACTCGATCTTCAGAGAAATTCCAATCTATTGGATATGAAACAACAACCAAGTGAACAA
>JBFRWE010000293.1:0-5660 GCA_051439345.1 Xenococcaceae cyanobacterium | reverse complement strand
CCTTGCCCTTGGGTTATGACGGAGAAACAGGTTTAAATAATTTAATTTCTTTAGTGCAGGATCATTGTTTGGCATATCTAGAAGCAGAAGTATTACCCCATGTAACCGATGCTTGGATCGATTTTTCGAAAACCAAAGTGGGTTATGAAATTCCTTTGAATCGTCATTTCTATGTCTATCAGCCACCTCGTTCGTTGGATGAGATCGAATCGGATATTAAATCCCTCGAAACCGACATTATGGCAATGTTGGGTGATGTGGTTTGATTTTTTTAGTTAGCTTATTTGCTATTCGCGAATATAGAATAGAGAGTGTAAAGCGCCATCGATCCAATATGCTCAAGCCTCAAGATATTGTAGTTCTACTAAAGGTTCACGGTTTAGATGGACAGTGGACTTATAGTGATTTGGCAAAAAGTCTAAAGATGAGTTCTTCTGAAGTTCATGCAGCTTTGAAGCGATGTGAGATGAGTCATCTTTACAGCAATAAGCGAAGAAGAGTTTTAAGAGGTGCTTTAGAAGAATTTCTGGTACATGGCTTAAAATATGCCTTTCCTACTCAACCAGGGGCTTTGGTACGGGGAATGCCTACGGCTCATTCCGCCGAACCATTAAAAGATTTGTTGATGGTAAATAATCGCGATATTTATGTATGGGCTTTTGGTCGGGGTAAGGTAAAAGGTCAAGAAATCAAACCTTTGTATCGTTCCGTACCAGAAGCAGTAAAAGACGATCCAAAGCTATATGAGTTGCTGGCGATCGCAGATGGGTTAAGAGTTGGCAAAGTAAGGGAACAGGAATTGGCTGCGGAGGAGTTGAGAAAAAAACTTTATGACTAATCCTCAAATTGATAGCTTAGAAAAAGTGGCAGCGATACTAGCAAAAGTTCCTGAAAAATTTGTATTTACAGGAGGGGCAACGATTGTTCTTTATGTAGATGAAATTATACGGGATGAATTGCGTTCTACTAAAGATGTAGATTGTGTTGTAGAAATTTTCTCTAGGGCTGAATATTATCAATTATCAGAAAAGCTTCGAGAAGTAGGTTTAGAAGAATCTACAGCATTGGAAGGCAATTAGACTTAAACACATAACAAAGCAGATTATTGATGGAGCGCACTTTACACCAACCTATGTGAACGAAGGAGTTCCTTTTTTAAGAGTTACTGATATTGTTAAAGCAAAAAATGATTCTATTAACATTAACAACATTAAATTTATTCCTGAAGAAGAGCATAAATCTCTTTGTTTAAGATGCAAACCAGAGAAAGGAGATTTACTTTATTCCAAGAACGGAACAATAGGAGTTCCTAGAATTGTTGATTGGGATTTTGAATTTAGTATTTTTGTTAGCTTATGTCTTATTAAAAGAGTACCGCACTGCATTAATCACCAATGCTGTCACGGGTAAAATTGATGTACGCCAAGTTTTAGATTCCCCCTAGACCTTTTAAGAAAGGTGAGTTTGTTTATTTTTTATAACCATGACCCAAAACACCTATCAACTACCTTTAACCTTTGAGCAAATACTCGCTCTAGTTCGCCAGCTCCCCAGAGAAGAGCAGATTAAACTCACCAGAGAAATTAACCAAAACACCGTAGAACAACCGATTGATTATCGTACCGAAACTTTTAGAAATTTAATGAAACAAGTTGAACCCATCGCCGAAGACTTTGACCCCCAACAGGCAAAAGAAGATTACCTCAAGGAAAAATACAAAAGGACATAATAATAGTGCAGGTAATCCCCCTGGAGACAATGAAACCTATCGCACAGGTTATTTTTGGCGGGAAGTATTTCAGAAAGATAGCTTGCTAGAAATCTTGGCGCGATTCCTCCACATTGAAATCAAAGAAATAAAAATCCCTACCGCCAGAGGTATTAAATATCAAAAGAAAGAAACTCTTATTTTCCCCCGCTATCATCAGCTTGATGTGGTGCGTAAACTAATTGCCCATACTAAAGAATACAAATCAGGACATAACTATCTAATTCAACATTCTGCGGGTTCGGGCAAATCCAATTCTATTGCTTGGTTGGCTCACCGTTTGGCAAATCTCCATGATCGGCAAGACGAAAAAATCTTTCATACCGTTATTGTAATTACAGACCGCACTGTATTGGATCAACAACTCCAAGACACTATTTATCAGTTTGAACATAAAGCAGGAGTGGTACAGAAAATTGATGAGAATACCCAACAATTAGTTAAATCCCTCAGCGATGGGGTACCGATTATCATCTCTACGATTCAGAAATTTCCTTTTATCACCCAAGCCATCCAAACTCTGGAAAAAAAAGGTACATCTTTAAGCATTGATACCAAAGATAAACGCTTTGCCATTATCGTTGATGAGGCACATAGTTCCCAAACGGGAGAAACGGCGATCGAATTACGCAAGATTTTAAATAAAGATGGTATCGAATCCGCGATCGCCTCTCAATTACTAGATGATGATGAGGATGAAGAATTCAGCCAAGAAGCTAAAGCCCAACTCTACAGAGATCAACTTAAGCGCACCAAACAACCCAACCTAAGTTATTTTGCTTTTACTGCTACCCCCAAACATAAAACTCTACTGGTATTTGATGAACCAGGCGAAAACAGTACAGCACCTTTTCATCGCTACACCATGCGTCAGGCTATTGAAGAAGATTTTATCAAGGATGTATTAGCCAACTATACCTGCTATCAACGTTATTACGAACTAGTTCGCACCTCAGAACAAGATCCAGATTTACCCCGTCGCCAAGCAGCCAAAGAGATCGCCCGTTTTGTGGAACTCCATCCCCATAATATCGCCCAAAAAGTAGAAATCATTATCGAGCATTTTCGCAACCATACCCGTCATAAAATTGGGGGACGAGCCAAAGCAATGGTTGTTACTCGTTCTCGCGAACACGCTGTTCGTTATAAACAAGCCTTCGATCGGCTACGTGCTGCACAATAAATAATTAGGTAAACTTAGGTATAGTTTGTTAAATATAGAAATGCCTAAGTTAAGCATATCGGAAGCTGCATATTTGCTCTTGAGTATCTACAGATACCTTAAGACGATGGGAAAAAGAAGGCAAAATTACCTCAACTAGAACAGAGGGAGGGCATAGAAGATACGATTTAACCGATATCCTGAAAGATCAAGAAGATGATGGATTAACTATCCTCTATGCTCGTGTTAGCACAAGACCTCAGTTAAAAGATTTAGATCGACAAATAGCAGTACTTGAAACTTATGCTGAAATCAAAGGCTGGAAAAACTGTAAGATGATTAAGGATATAGGCTGGGCGCGTTAATTACCGAAAAAAGGGATTAAACAAACTACTATCAATCTTGGTTGAAGGGCAAGTAACACGCTTAGTACTAACGACCAAAGACAGATTACTGAGATTTGGCTCGGAATTAGTCTTTTCTATTTGCGAACTTTATGGAGTAGAGGTAGTCATACTCAACAAAGACCCAGATTCCTCACCTGAAGAGGAAAAGCGTGAAAGATGTCTTAGAAATTATTACTGTTTTTAGTGCCAAGCTACATTCGATGAGAAGTCGTAAGAACGTAAAAGCTCTTCAAGAAAACTTAAAGAAATTAGCTGATTTAGACCAATAAAACTTTGTATAATTGCTTTATGCCGACTTATCAAACTATATTACACCCAGATATTTATCCATTTCTCGAATCAATGGCGAATCTCTACTCAGCTATCGAGAGACAGATGCACGTGGCATTATTAGCAGGAGAAAAGATAGCTGATATCGAGAAAAGGCTACAGAATCAATTTCAAGTAGATAGCACCACAGTTAGAAACGTCTATCACAATTTAAAAGGCAAGCACTCAAGCATCAAGGAACTCCGCAAGTCTCAAGCCAAGGAATTAAAATCAACTATTTCTAGCATCAAAAAATCAATAACAACAAACGAAAAAAGAATTCGAGCCAAACTAAAAAAGCAGCAATCAGCTACAGCGAGTCGCTTCATTATCCATCAAAAAAAGCGCAGATTAGCCCAATGCCAAGAAAAACTCAAGAAGTTACAGAATCAGAAAATTAACTTATGCTTTGGCACAAAAAAGTTATTTAAGGCTCAGTACCATTTGAAAGAAAATGGCTACACAGATCGTCAAGAATGGCTGGCAGAATGGCAAGCAGCTAGGACATCTAGTTTTGTTATGGTAGGTTCTAAAACCTATGCTGGAGGCAATCAATTATGCAGATTGGATACTTTAGGAAACCTAGCTATTACAGTCCCACCATGCTTAATCAAAGACTACGAAGGGTTAATTACCGCATTAAATATTAGTTTCAGGCACGGACAAGAATTTGTCGATATTGCTTTAAGTCCAACCAGGCACAAACGAGGTAACAGTTATCGCAACGGCACGGAAAAACCAGTAACTCATAGATTTGTAAGAAAGAATAATCACTGGTATTTACATACCTATGTCGAACTCCCTGATATCCCAACTATAAGTAGCAAAAATAATGGAGCAATTGGTCTTGACCTTAATGCTAACAATATTGCTTGGGCTTACTGCGATAAGGAAGGAAATCTCAAAGATAAAGGGCAGATAGAGATTGACTTAGAGGACAAAACATCTGGACAGGCTACACAAATATTAAGCTTGGCTATTGCTCGAATTATAAAAAAAGCCACAACCTACGAATGTCCGATAGTTATTGAAAAACTAGATTTTAGTAGCAAGAAAGCCAAACTAAGAGAGCATAGTAAAGCTTATGCCAGGATGTTATCTCAATTTGCTTATTCCAAGTTTGCTGAGTTAGTATCTTCCAAAGCCTCCTTAGCAGCAATTCAAGTAATATCAGTTAACCCTGCCTACTCTTCACTCATTGGCATGGTTAAATATATGAGTCTTTACGGGTTGAATAGTGGTACAGCAGCAGCATTGGTACTAGCCCGAAGAAGTCTTCGACTTTCAGAGCTATGCTGTAGAGGTTGTAACGCCTTAGTGTCGCCAGTGGATGGCACTAAGCACGTCTGGTCTTGTTGGGCGCGTATTTCAAAGTTAGTTAAGGGTTGCTATCGGCATAGCTTCTTTGATATGAAAGTCAGGGTTGGGGTCAAGCTAAGTGTGCAAGAATCGCCTAGCAAGTCTATAGTTGACACTCCTGTAATCTCTAGTAGCACAAGTGCGCTTGGTGCTATGTCTGCATAACTTTACCCTAGTTTACGTAGATTTTTTATTGCGCTTGCAGCGCAAGTTAAGGAATTTTGGAAAAAGTCAAAGTGGTTGGAACTCCCCAAGACTTTGCTTTTCCTCTCATCTTTAGAGTTATATCTAAATCGTTTTTAAGGCTTTTGACAAGGCATAGATTCCCAGATTAACAAACACAACTTTCTAGTAATTTTCTTAATTTCTCTCGTTCTAAATTCTGTCCGATAAACACTAATTGATTTTTGGGTCTACCTTTCCACTCATCATCTTCAATACCAAAACGTTTCCCACTAAGATGAAAAATATGACGGGCGGGACTTCCTTTGAGCCATAAAATACCTTTAGCTCGAAAAACTGATTCAGGCATTTGATTATCCAGAAAATATTGAAACTTGCGAATATCTAAAGGCTGTTCTGTTTCAAAAGATAGAGAAGTAAAACCATCTTCATCTAGATGATCTGAATGGTGATGATGATGTTCGTGGTGGTG
>JBFRWE010000292.1:0-8047 GCA_051439345.1 Xenococcaceae cyanobacterium | reverse complement strand
GGATTTTGTTTTTTAGTAGGTATTGGTCAAATTCTTATACCTATTTTTCCCCTTGGCTCTCTGGCAGTTGGCTGGTTTCTCTATTGGCGTTACCCAATTCTTTATGTTGGTTTTACTTGGTGGATGTGGTTTGTTGCACCATTGATACGCCGTCTAATTGATTATCAAGCTGGTCATTTCACCCCAGGACCATGGATTCTCACTCCACTTCTAGTTACCTTTATTTCCGCTATCACTTTAGTTAGATATTTACCTAAATTACATTATCGTCATAGTTTACCTTTTCTACTCAGCTTAGGAGGAGTCTGCTACGGTTTTTTAATCTCCTTAATTACCATGCCCATTAATGGGAAGACTTTTATCCACTTTTTAATTTGGTCAACACCTATTATATTTGGCTTTCATCTGTACGTACACTGGCGAGACTATCCTCAATACCGTCAAAATCTACAAAGAGTTTTTTTCTGGGGTGTATTAGTGATGGGCATTTATGGAATTTTTCAGTATCTAGTTGCTCCTCAATGGGATACTTTTTGGCTTATAACCGACGGTAATCTTACTTATGGAAAACCCGAGCCATTGGGAATTCGAGTCTGGAGTACGATGATGATTCCCCAGATATTTGCTGAGATTATGATGGGGGGATTACTACTATTGTTTGTTCAGAAAGGGAGCTTTCGTTTTGTTGTGGCTGGAGTCGGGTACTTAGCTTTTTTCTTAACTATTGCCCGCACGGCTTGGTTGAACTGGTTAATGGGATTATTAATTTTGGTCATCTCTCTCAAACCTCGTTTACAAACTCGTATAATTGTCAGCATTATTGCAGTCAGTTTTTTGATTATTCCTTTAACTGCGATCGAGCCTTTTGCTTCTGTTGTTAGTTCTCGATTTGAATCCTTTTCTCATGTGGAAGAGGATGGGAGTTTTCAAGCAAGACTAGACGGATATAATGAGCTGATCAAACCTGCTTTAACTGAGTTTTTCGGTCGAGGATTAAGCACTAAGCTGGAAACCGAACACCATAATATAGCTGCCTATGATAATGGTTTTCTCGTTTTGCTCTTGTCTCTCGGCTGGTTTGGGACAATTGTTTATCTCAGTGGTATAGCTATGATTTTTTGGCAATTGTTTTGTGGTATTAAACTCCGCAACGACACCTTGGCGATCGCTCTTCGCGCTATCAGTATTAGTACTTTTTTAGTTCAGCTTCCTTTTAATCCTGTGATGATGGGAGAATTTTCCTTGCCTGTATGGGGATTTGCCAGCTTGGCAATGGCATCTCAGAGGTATCATATTGCTGAGACTAATCGTAGCGGTTCTGAACCCAATTCCCGAAAATAGCTAAGTTATAAATAAAGCTAAAAGCTGAAGAGCTTGAAGCTTTGTGTCAGAATTAGATAACAATTGACTATCCAGTGTTTTTAGTTACAATATCTTGTGGACAAACAAGTAAAAATTAACAATAAGCAAAGTGTAAAGCAAAAATGAGTTTGTCTCATTGATAGTATTTATGAAACCACGAATAATCGTTTGCGGTTTAGGTCGTACTGGATATAAGATTTATAGTCTTTTAAGGAAGCAAGGAGCAGAAGTAGTTGGTATTAGCGATCGAGATATAGCAATACAACCCAATGAAAAAATTATTATTGGCGATCCAAAGATAATAACTACTCTAATTAATGCTGGAATTAGAAAAGCCCATACTTTGGTATTAGCTGCCAATGATGATGCTCTCAATCTAGCCGTTTTAACTCAAGCCAAAAAAATCAACCCGAAAATCCGCATCATTAATCGTCTACTCAATCAAACTTTAGGAGAACGCCTCGACCAAACCCTCAGTAATCACTTCACTATTAGTGTTGCTGCTTTAACTGCACCAATTTTTTCTTTCGCTGCGTTAGGTGATAAAGCGATCGGACAATTACGCCTATTTAACCAAATTTGGCCTACCCATGAAGAAATAATTACCCAAGATCATCCCTGGTTAGGTAAACCATTGCAAGATCTGTGGTCTAATCCTGCGAGGATGTTAATCTACTATTTACCAGCCCAAGGAGAAATAGATTTAATCTCGGCTATAGTCAGTAAACGAAGACTATATTTGGGCGATCGCTTAATTATTGGCACCAGACCAAAAGTAAAGCTGAAACGTCATCCCTGGTGGGGCAAACTAGTCAAAGCTTTTACTAATCTACCTCAATACCAGCGTCATGCTCGCCCTGTTACCTTAGTAACGCTGTCTTTGCTGATCACCGTTTTTTTTGCCACTCTCACCTATGTAAGCGTTAATTTTAATACTTCCATCGTTGACGCTCTCTACTTTTCTGTAGGGATGATCACTGGTGCAGGAGGACAAGAACAAGTAGCAGAACAAGCTCCTGATAGCATTAAGATATTTACCGCCATTATGATGATTGTGGGTGCGGGAGTGATTGGTATCTGCTACGCCTTAATTAACGACTTTATTTTAGGCAGTCGTTTAAAACAAGCTTGGGATGCAGCTAGAGTACCTACTCGCAACCATCATATTGTCTGTGGACTAGGAGGAATGGGTTTTGCGATTGTTCGGCAGCTCCAAAGTCAAGGTCATGAAGTTGTAGCGATCGAATCAGACCCTAACAATCGATTTCTTCATAGTACTCGTTCTCTTGGTGTTCCTGTAATTATAGAAGAAGCAAGTTTAGCAGCAACTCTTAAAACAGTTAACATTGAACGAGCAGCAAGTTTGATTGCCGTCACCAGTGATGATATGACGAATTTGGAAATAGCCTTGACTGCCAAAGCTGTTTCTCCCTACTTAACTACTATCCTCCGTAGTTATGACCCTCAATTAGCTCAATCTATGCAGGAAGTCTTTGAATTTGACAATGTGTTATCTCCTGTAGAGTTGTCTACTGATTCTTTTGCTGCTGCTGCCTTAGGAGGCAGAATTTTAGGTAATGGGATGACGGGAGATTTATTGTGGGTGGCGTTAGGTACTCTCATTACTCCAAGGCATCCTTTTTGCGGTCAACAAATCCAACAAGTAGCCGTCGAAGCGGACTTTGTCCCTCTATATCTAGAAAGAAAAGGACAAACTATTCATGGTTGGGAGTTATTAAAAAGTAGTCTTCATCCTCAAGATGTTTTATATTTAACGATGCCAGCTAGTAGATTAGAGCAACTATGGCGAGCTTCTCCTTCCCAAGAATTAATCCTCAATTAATACAACTGCAATTCAATACCTGCACAGATTGTTCGATCGCGACCTAGAGATTTTGCTTCATATAAAGCTCGATCGGCATTAGCAATCAGAACTTCAGGAGCATAAGCAACATTAGGGATGGTACAAGCAACCCCCAAACTCAAAGTAACATACTTACCTACTGTTGAAGCATCATGAGTGATTTTCAAGAGTTTTATCTGCTGCCGTATAGCTTCAGCTACTCCTAAAGCTCCTTTCTCATCCGTATTCGGCAAAATCAAGGCAAATTCTTCTCCTCCATAGCGAAATACTACATCTGCTGGTCGCTTGATTACTAATTTCATGCCTTGAGCTACTTTCGTCAGACATTCATCTCCGGCTTGATGTCCATAAGTATCGTTATAAGCTTTAAAATGATCTACATCACAGAGAATGATAGCTAAATATTGGTGTTCGCGGGCGCACCTTGCCCATTCTTGAGCAAAATATTCATCAAAACAACGACGATTAGCAATTTGAGTTAGGCTATCTACATTAGCTTGGTATTTTAGTTCTTGATTAGCTTTCTTCAAAGCTATTTCCATGTGTTTGTGTTCAGTGATATCACGAAAAGTCATCGCAAAACCATCTCCAAGTTTGACGGCAACCACATGAAACCAAGCCTGAAACTGCCCAGAATCGCAATAATACTCTTTTTCTAAGACAATACAATTATCTACTACTTGTAAAAATAGATCGAAAAGCCCATCAAATACATGTCCTGGTTGGTTTTCATATAAAGGTTGGTGGAGCAAGCTGGCACTAGTTTGCCCTACGGTCATTGCTGCTACAGGATTAACTACTAGCCAACGAAAATCAACAATTTGCCCCTGGGAATCTCGAATGGATTCAAATGCTGCTACTCCATCGGCAGAACTATTTAAGACACTAGACAAAAGGGCGCGAGATTGATTAAGTTTTTCCTCGGCTAATAAGCGTTCTTTAACTTGCTCTTCAATTATTTTTTCTAATTCTCTTTGTTTCTGAAAACAAGATAGTTGAGTCTCAATACGAGCAATTACTTCCTCGACAAAAAAAGGCTTAGTAATATAATCGATCGCGCCTACTTTAAAGGCTTGAAGCTTATCGTACTCTGAATCTAAGCCACTTAAGAAAACAACAGGAATATGACTAGTATTTGGATTAGCTTTGATAATTTGACATACTTTATAACCGTCTATGACAGGAAGCATAATATCAAGTAAAACTAAATCTGGTAACTCCTGTTGAATAACACTAATAGCCATCTCTCCATCGGAAACACAAATTATTTGATAACCTTGATTCTTTAATAAATATGACAGAGTACGTAAGCCTTCTGGTAGATCATCTACCATTACGATTTTTCCTTTCAGTGTTTTATCGGACTCTGTTTTCATCTAACACGATTAAAACTAATGCTGATATTTATAATGCTGATATTTATTTATGTCGCCAACTTCTGTTGAAATCAGCATCAATTGAGTATTAATAGTTGTACATTTTGCCTATCTCTGTCACCAACAATTTTGTTCAAATAAACACCAAAATTTAGATATACTAAGCTATGACAGATCCAGATAGTTTGTGCTGACTTGACATTAGAGAAAAGATAACCTGAGAATCTGCTAGCTATACACTTATTGTTGTTAGGGTAAAAATAACTGAGATTAACATTTATAAAAAAAACTATAGGAAATCGAGGTTGCCTCCAATATTCTAATCCTAATTATCAAACTTAGCCAATTGAACATAATTATATTCGATGTTTTATTTATCGATCAGACCTCAGACCAATTAACCAAAAACTAATAACTAAGAACTAGTACCGACAAGGCATGCCTTGTCTCTAGCTAATAACTAGAATCTCCGCCCAGAGAGGGCGGAGAGATTCAACGTAAACTCCGAATTTCCTTTTCCTACTAGAAAAAAAGTTGGGATTTCTAATTAATTTGAGTATGAGTTTACCTATGACTTAGCTGGCGATCCCAGTTGGTAATTCCTAAAGTAAGTAGCTAGAGCAGATTAAGTATAAAATACAAACGTTTTATTTTTCTTACGTCTTCTCCCTGTTGCTAACTTAATTAAGTCTACCTACTTATTTGGCGAGACACTAATTTTTCAAGCGTTGCCTGAGTTTCTTGCAACATTTGTTTTCTGGGATCGTTAACTTCTGTTAGATGTGGTACTAAATTACGAGCTTGCAAAGCCATATGTAGCTGAAGCTGTGCTACATATTCACTAATATCTTCACGAAATAGTTGTTGTTCGCTAGGTTTAAACTGAGAATTCAAAACTTAACCTCTTTAACTCAATTTTTTATAAAGTTTAGATAGCACCAGTCCAGATTATCATGTCTAGATAATTTTGGCTAAAACGGTTGAGCAACTCTCAATATTTCGCAATGTGTTTTATTAATAAATATGAAGCTTCCTGAAGCTTATGTATGACTTGCTTGAATCAGCAATAAAGAAAAATAAGACAATTGTAATTGAGGATATCTAGCTAAATTACGATATATTTTTTGTTCGGGAAAAGTTGCTTTTTCCACAATCCAACTACGATCGAGCAATTTACGCTGGTGTAAGATTTGCCAAACTTGCTGATAAACGGAGCTAACTTTAAGTAGAATAACTACTTCTGCCCAGTCCAAAGCAGTTTCTAGTTCATTAATAGTATAGAGAGCCGGTAAAATAGCTAAACGTTGAGAACGAATTGTCAGAGGAATTTGCAGCACAGAAGCGATCGCCATGGGAGAACAAACCCCCGGTACAGTTTTAATTATCACCTCTGGATGTAACTCTTGTAAGGTCTGTGCCAAATAAGTAAAGGTGCTATAGAAACTAACATCCCCTTCACAAGCAAAGGCAATATTCTTGCCTTGGTTAAGATGATTCCAAACTTGCTGTGCTGCTTGTTGCCAGGCAGAAACTAAAATTGACTCATCTTGAACGTAGGGAAAATTGAGAGCTAAAGTTGTTTGTTGTGGTTTTAACCAAGTAGAGATAATTTGGTGAGCGATCCCTGGTCGATCGCCTAATCCAGTAGGAAAAGCTACAATAGGACATTGTTGCAGCCAACGTAATCCTTTAAGAGTAATTAACTCAGGATCTCCTGTGCCAACACTAATACCATAGAGAATACCTAGTTGCACTCTGTTTAAAAATCCGTAAAATTGTATCTAGATTAATTATCCTACACTAAATATTCATTATTTATAAAATACACTTCTACTAAAATTAAAAAGTATCAGTTTTGGCAACTAATTGTGTTTCAAAAACATATCAATTCTATAATTTATTGGGGTTTATCAGTATCTTTACTAGCTGCTTTAACAGCTTGTACTGAAGGGAAAACCTTAGAGGATTTTTTAGGAGCAGACCCCCAATTACAAAAAAATCAAGAACAACCAGAAACTTCCCCGCAAATCTCTCAAGAAATTACTTCTAAGCCTCAAAAGAGCGAAAATACGAATAGTAAATCTCAATCTACTGAGCAAGAAATAAATGAAGATAACAGTGAAGATCAGTCTCTTAAGCAAGAAATAGCTGAAGATAGCGACAAATCTCAGCCTACTGAGCAAGAAATAGCTCAAGAATTGAAAAGCATAAATGTACCAGAAAATTTTCCTGCAACCATTCCCCTTTATCCTCAAGCCAAATTAATAGAAGTAGAACCAATAACTACAGAAGATCGAGGTAAAACTAAATGGCGATCGCCTGATAATATTGAACAAATAACCAGCTTTTATCGACAAGAATTTCAAGATAATCAATGGGAAATTATTCAGGCACCAATCTCCAATTCTCCCGATGAAGATACTTTGATTGCGCTCAAAGATAATCTAGAAGTTGTTCTATTTTCATACCAATTATCCACCGAAAAAAATAATAATTCAGCAAATACTGAATTTACGATTGAATATCAACCAAATGATAATATTGTCGAGCCAACAGCAGAAACAGTAGAATCAGAAACAGTAGAATCAGAAACAGTAGAATCGGCATCTCATGGGGGAGCTATTTCGGCAAACTTTAGTGATTTACAAGAAACACCAGAACAATTACGTCAATATGTTGAAGACGTAGCCAACTTAGGGATTTTGACTACTTATGAACAAGAAGGAAAGGTTAATTTAGACAAATTTGCTCCTAATCAACCAATAACTCGCAG
Source organism: Xenococcaceae cyanobacterium (assembly GCA_051439345.1). Lineage (GTDB taxonomy): Bacteria > Cyanobacteriota > Cyanobacteriia > Cyanobacteriales > Xenococcaceae > JASJDJ01. The sequence continues at coordinate 672 of JBFRWE010000292.1, read as the reverse complement.
AGAATATGCTCGTTGGTTAGTAGAGATTAATAATCGCTTTTATGCTGACTCTTCTGGCAATAAAATCCATTTAGCTACTAAATCAGATGAACCAGCTTTTAAGGATATTAGTATTAACGATCCTGATTATGCAATAATTCAAGGGCTAGCTGAAGCTGGATTAATTCCTTCTAGGTTGACTAATGATGGTAGTAAGTTATTGTTTCAACCTGATGCACCCTTAACTAGAGAAGATTTAATTACTTGGAAAGTGCCTCTAGACTTGCGTAAAGCTTTACCTCCTGCTTCCATCGAAACGATCGCCGATAGTTGGGGATTTCAAGATGTTAATAGTATCGATGCTCAAGGATTAAGAGCATTGTTTGCTGATTTTCAGAATGGCGAACAAGCCAATATTAGGCGAACATTTGGCTATACTACTCTATTTCAACCGAAAAAAACAGTCACTCGTGCTGAAGCTGCTGCTTCTCTTTGGTATCTTGGATTTCAAGGGGATGGAATTAATGCTAAAGAAGCTTTAAAGTTACGAGAATAGGGGTAATGGGTTGACTTCTCCAACGCATAAATGACGTTGGATTCTAATCTAGGTTATGAGTACAAAATTTGTCGCACTACTCAATTCTAAATTAGCTGTCACTGGATTACCCAGTGCTGGCAGTCAAAGACCAGCTA
>JBFRWE010000291.1:0-14665 GCA_051439345.1 Xenococcaceae cyanobacterium | reverse complement strand
CTAACAAACCTAGCTGCTAAACCAATCGATCGACAAACTTCCATAAATAAAATAGCAAAGTCGCGACAGGAACCTTGTTTTTTCCGCCAAGTAATTCCTGCTTGCCAGGGTTGTCCTATTTCCCTGGTTACATAGTCACATTTTTCGTAAATACGCTGATTTAAAGTAGATAAAAAAGCAATAGTATTGCCCTGAACTTCTTGACTAATTTCTTGGGCTAATTCTAAAGCTAGGGAGTCTGGGACCAAACTATAGGATTGTAGATATGGCTTGAGTTGCTCTAATAAAGAACTAGGATAATCCAAGGGTAATGTAGTTGCCCAAGGTTCGAGTAAATAATTAAAAGGATTGGTTTGATAAGTTTCTACTGTAGCTAATATCTGTAAGCTTAATTGCTTTGTAGGTTTAGTAAACCACAGTTTAGTTAAGTTATTACCATCAAGATCGATAAATTCTGAACTTCCTTGGGGTTGAGGATTAATTAAGAGCGAAAAATTGTGTAGTTTTTGCCAATGGTCGCAACGAGGACGTAGCCTGAGGATATGAGGTTTGAGTAAAACTGATTGATTATAGGTGTAGGTAGTTTGATGACTTATTTGATATAACATTAAAGTGACTTCTAAGTTAGTCCCATAATAATTAACAATTATCTACAGCAAAAAAAGTAGTATAAATTTCGTTGCCTACTCCATTAATCGCACTTTGCATATCACCTAAAAATTCGTGTAAACCCGACTCAACTATATCATCGATAGTTAGATATCCCAATTGAGAACACAACTTGCCCAAAGACCTTTCTGCACTATTACACCAAGTACCAATAGGAGTATTAGTAATTTCATGAAGGCATCTTTCTGCTTGCCACAAACAGAAATGGATGGAGCGAGGAAACTGACGGTTTAAAATCAAAAACTCGACTACATTACTGGGGATAATACGGCGTTGGCATTTGCGATACATCTCGTAGGCACTAGCAGATTTAAGCAGAGACATCCATTGAATTTGGTCTAAGGGTGTACCTACCCATTGAGCCGAAGGCAGCAGAACAAAGTACTTAACATCCAGTAAACGAGTGGTTTTATCCGCTCTTTCTAAAAGTCTACCCATCTGTCCAAAATGCCATCCTTCATTATGAGTCATAGTGGCATCCATAACTCCTGCAAAGCGATGACTAGCCATTTTCACTTGCTCAAAAAATTTCGGTAGGCTGTCTCTAGGTTTTCCAGGGGAAGCTTCTTTAACCATCAAATAAAAAGAGTTGACTTCTTCCCACATTTCCGAAGAAATAATTTCCCGAATTGAACGAGCATTTTCTCTGGCTACTTGCAGACAAGAAATAATCGAGTTGGGATAATCACTATCAAAAGTTAGAAATTGGATCGCATTTTCAGCATTAGCTTCGCCATAACGATTTTTAAATAGCTTCACATCTCCTGTGATCGATACTAAAGGCTGCCACTGTTGGGTTATTTCTGCGGGTAAATCGAGCATTAAGTTTACATTAACATCGACAAAACGAGCTACATTTTCTGCTCTCTCGATATAGCGATTTAACCAGTAAATTGAATTAGCAACTCTACTTAACAATTTCTCCTATCCTCACAATTCATAAGAATTCATGAAATCATAGCTCCGAACTCCGAACTCCGAACTCCGAATTCATGTTATTTAGCACCCAAGTATCTTTACTCCCTCCTCCTTGAGAAGAATTAACTACCAAAGAGCCTTTTTTGAGGGCAACACGGGTTAGTCCCCCTGGATGAACGTAAATTTCGTCCCCGCGATGCAAAATATAAGGGCGTAAATCGACGTGTCTACCTTCAATTTTTCCCCCTATGAGAGTAGGTACTCTAGACAAATTCAGAGTAGGTTGAGCTATATAATTACGAGGCTGGGCGATAATTTTTTGAGCAAAATTTTCTCTTTCAGTTGGGGTAGCTCGATTGCCAATGAGCATACCATAGCCTCCAGCTTCATTGGCCGATTTAACTACTAACTTATCTAAGTTTTGTAAGACATATTCTCGATCGCTTTTGCGCCAACAGAGATAAGTAGGAACATTCGCTAATAGGGGTTCTTCCCCTAGATAATAACGAATCATGTCGGGAACATAGGCATACACTACCTTATCATCGGCAACCCCTGTTCCTGGGGCATTAGCCAGGGCAACTTTTCCCTGTTGATATACTTCTATTAACCCTGGTACACCTAACAGAGAATCGGCACGAAATGTTAAAGGGTCTAAAAAATCATCATCAACACGGCGATAAATTACATCAACACGGCGGAGTCCCTTGGTAGTACGCATTTGTAAATAGCCATCTACTACGACTAAATCTCTTCCTTCTACTAACTCTACTCCCATTTGTTGTGCCAAAAAAGAATGCTCGTAATAAGCTGAGTTATAGATACCAGGAGTAAGCACAACTACAGTAGGGTCTGGCAAATGGGGTGGTGCTAAATTTAAGAGGGTTTCTAGTAAATAGCTAGGATATTCGTCTACTGGTTTGACTGCCATAGTTTGGAAAATATCGGGAAAAGTACTTTTCATGACCCGTCGATTTTCCAGAACATAGGAAATACCAGAAGGCACTCTCAAATTGTCTTCTAGCACGTACCATTGACCATCGCCGTCTCTGACTAAATCTGTTCCCGTAATATGACACCAGACTTTATGGGGAGGCTCGATCCCAATACAAGGTTTAAGAAAACCAGGAGCAGTACTAATAACTTCCGAGGGGATTTTACCGTCTTGAATTATTTGCTGCGAGCTGTAAATATCATTGAGAAAGAGATTGAGAGCCTGTATGCGCTGTTTTAAGCCTTTCTCCAAGTATTGCCATTCTTGAGAAGAGATCAGACGGGGAATAATATCGAAGGGGAAGATTTTCTCGACACCTCGGTCGTCATTGTAGACATTAAAAGTTACTCCTAGCTTATATAAAGCAATCTCCGCTGTTTGACGATGTTGCTGTAATTGCTCGATTCCCAAGTTTTGCATCCATTGAATTAATGAGGCTGCTTGCGATCGAGGTTCTCCTTTAGCAACAAATAACTCATCATAGAATTCTTCAGGATCGTAGCTTTCTAACGACACAACTGCCTTTCCTTAAATTAACAACCTAATAGTTAAGATTGGACTAAATCTGCTGGGGAAAATTGTAGCAAATAAGACAATTAATCAATAAATTAGTCTTAAATAATTGCCTCAATCAATCAAAATATCGTCTGCCGATTCTGTTACTTCTGGTTGCCATTCAATATTAGGCATAGCTTCAAAAGCATGGCGTACTGATTTTTCCCATAGCTTGCGAATTTTAGCTAAGTATGGATCTCCTAACCGTAGCTGCAAGATATTATGAACATCAAAACTATCAGTTTCATACATAACTAGATTAATAGGAGGTCCAACAGAGATATTCGATTTCATAGTTGAATCGATCGACAGGAGGGCGCATTTAGCCACATCTTCTAAAGGAGTATTATAAGTAATGGTGCGATCGAGTATGGGTTTGCCGTATTTGGTTTCTCCTATTTGTAGAAAAGGAGTTTCGGTAGTTGCCTGAATAAAATTACCCTGGGGATAAATTAAATATAATTGTGGTTCTTCCCCTTTAATTTGTCCTCCCAGTAAAAAATTGCAACTAAAGTCAATCTTATCTTTTTCTAGCCAAGGACGGTCTAAATCTTGAATTTTTCGACTTTTCTCACCAATGTAGCGAGCCACATCATACATATTAGTCAGAGTATGCAGATTCGTTTCTTCTTTATTCTGAATATCCCGATTTAACTGAGTCAATACTCCTTGACTGACAGAAAGATTACCAGAGACACAAATAATAATGACTCGTTCTCCTGGTGAAGATAGATCGAATAATTTTTTATAGGCGGAGATATAGTCTACTCCTGCATTAGTGCGGGAGTCAGCAGCCATGACAATCCCAAAGTGATTGATTATACCCAAACAATAGGTCATGTATTACTCTTAATGTTTTAATTGATGACCACAGCTACCACAGAAGCGATCGCTTGCTTCCACCTCTTGACCACACTGAGTACAAAAATGCCTTGTTGGGGTAGATTTTACCTCTTCTCCCATCTGCATGGACATATTACCCATCCGCATAGACATAGGGTTCATACTCATAGACATATTGCCCATTGTCATTGGCTTCATCGGTTTCATTGGTGCCATTGGTTCAAACTCCATCTTACTCTGGCTAGTGGCTGTGGGATGAATTTCTTCCAGTCCTAGCTGTTGAGCATTATCTAATAAAGGTGCTGTAGTTAAAGTCTGAATACCATTAGCTTGTATTTGCACAAAATATTGTCCTCGATCGCTCTCGATCTCTAAGATAAAGCCAGATGAGGTTTTAAATAATTGTGGTCTTGTAATCCAATGACCTGTTGTTATACTGCTACCCTGACTTTGCTGCTGACCAGGGCTGCTGCTAACAAGAGAAATCGAGGTTTGAATATCTCGATTTTCGATAATTAGCTGCTGATTGGCATTGAGATTGACTTTGTATGCCATTAAGCTCACCACCTCATATACTTACGTGGTTCTATACTCTTATTGTAGTTATTTTCTCAATAATTAAAAAACTTTATTAGAACTCGTACACTTATTGTTGACAATTTTAAAGTTATTGTTGACAATATCGAAGCTAATATCTATACTCAAATGACAGAGGATGATTGCTGATTAAATCCTTAGGGAATGATGTTTCATGACAAAAAACTCAAAAGTGAAATCTCGTAGCCTTGATATTAAAGCAGCAGATATTTTACGAGCAGAAATTATTAATGGCGATCTTGCCCCAGGTTCTCGTTTATTAGAAATTGAAATATCAGAGCGACTAAAGTTAAGCAGGGGTACTATTCGCTCTGCATTACAACAACTAATTCATGAGGGTTTAGTAGTTCAATATCCTTACCGAGGCTGTATGGTGATCGGTCTAAGCTCTCAAGATGCTTGGGAATTGTATACTTTGCGGAGTACTTTAGAAGGATTAGCAGCCAAATTAGCAGCCGAAGCGATCGCGCAGTGCCTCGCCTTCGGTGAGATCGCGCCAGGCAAAGTTGATATACTTCAGAAAGCCTTGCAAAAACTAGAGCTAGCAGTAGCCAAGAAGAACTGGCAAGATTTTGCGATCGCCGATTTTAATTTACATAAAGCGATCATTCAATTTTCTGGTCATCGCAGACTACAGGAGCAATATCGAATTATCGAAAATCAAGTTTTGCTGTACATAGCGAAATGTAACACGCTTCATCCTAGTTTAGAAGAACTATTGGCAGATCATCAACAGCTTGTGGAAGCAATTTGTGATGGGGATGCAGTTTTATCTGAGCAAATTGCCAAAGCGCATCATACAGATGGGGAATTAATAGTGAAATATTTACAGTCGTTGGAGAGACAAGCTTCGATGTTTAATAAGGAGTAGGGAGTAGGTAGAGACAAGCCATGCCTTGTCTGGAGTAGTGAGTATTAATTTCTAGTAACTTACAACAGTTTTGAGAGCGATAAACTACAAGACTCTATCTAGGGAGATGACAATAACAATAATATCTCGTGACAAAGACCTCAAACCTTGGGTAGTCGCTTTAAAAGAAGCAGACTCTTCTCTAGACGTTCAAGTTTGGCCTCATGAAAAACAGAAGGCTGATATTAAATTTGCTTTGTGCTGGAAACACCCAGAAGGGGTCTTGCAAGATTATCCCAATTTACAATGTGTATCTTCTATGGGTGCAGGTGTAGATCATTTACTCAATGATGCTTTTTTGCCCAAACATCTGCCAGTAGTTAGGATTGTCGATCCTCTTTTGGCGCAGTATATGTTTGAATACCTTTGCACGGCAGTGATGTATTATTTTCGAGAATTTGATGTTTACCAAGCTCAACAAACTCAATCACAATGGTATCAACACTCACCCAAATCTATGAACCAAACCACTATCGGCATAATGGGTTTGGGAAAGATCGGAGGATATTCGGCGGAAAAGCTTTCCAAGATGGGATTTAATGTCATTGGCTGGTCGCGTTCGTCAAAATCGATCGCGAATGTTAAGGCTTATGTGGGGGATAATCAACTGGGACCGTTTCTTGCACACACTAGTATACTAATTTGTCTACTGCCACTCACCGATCGAACATCTGGAATTCTCAATTTAAAACTTTTCCATCAGCTTCCTCAAGGATCGTATTTAATAAATGTTGCTAGAGGTGAACATTTAGTTGAAGAAGATTTGATAACTGCTTTGAATCAAGGTCAATTGCGAGGAGCGTGTCTTGATGTTTTTCAGCAAGAACCGCTACCAATAGATCATCCTTTTTGGATGCATAAACAAATTATCGTTACGCCCCATTGTTCGAGTATCACAGATCCAAGGTCGGTTGCGCCTCAAATTGTCCAAAACTATAGACGTATGCAAAGAGGAGAACCTTTATTAAATCAAGTCTCTGTCCTGCAAGGATATTAATTATTAGCTATGGAGAAAGAATATGATTGAGTTCGAGCGATATAAAATCATCACCTTTGATTGTTATGGAACGCTAATTGACTGGGAAAGTGGAATGTTAGGAGCATTAAAACCTTTGCTCGCGAGTCATAGTGTCGATCTAGAAGATGAGGAAATTCTCAAAAAATTTGCTAAATTTGAATCGGCACAAGAACAAGGAGAATACAGCAAATATTATGATGTTCTTAAAGCAGTTGTGAGAAAGTTTGGAGAAGAATTTAGGTTTGAACCATCTTTAGCAGAACAAAATTCCCTTCCCGATTCAATTAAGAACTGGCAACCTTTTCCAGATACAGTAAAAGCCTTACAATTACTAAAAAGTCGGTTTAAGTTAGCAATTATATCTAATGTAGATGACGATCTTTTTGCCCATACAGCCAAGCTTTTAGGTGTTGAGTTCGACTACATTATTACCGCAGAGCAGGTTAAAAGTTATAAACCCAATCTCAAAAACTTCCAATATGCGATCGAGCAAATCGAATTTCCTGCCGAACAAATAATCCATGCTGCTTGTAGTGTTTATCATGATATTGTTCCTGCAAACTCTCTAGGATTAACCACAGTTTGGATCGATCGCCGAGCTAATCAAGAAGGAAGTGGTGCTGCTCTACCTGCGACTGCTCAAGCCGATTTAAAGATTGCCGATTTACAAACGTTGGCAAATTTAAGTTTCAATTAAGTCTATTAATAGAATTGCGTTAATCAACTTTTGCACCACGAGCTAAAAGTAACTCAACAATATTCTTATTATTTTGTCCGACAGCAATATGTAAAAGACTTCTTCCTCTAGAATCTCGAACATTAATATTAGCACCATACTCAATTAAAATTTTAATAGTTTCATCACCATCAGATTTTTGGAAAGCCCAGAGTAAAGGTGTACAATCTCGATCGTCAGTTAAATTTACTTCAGCACCCCGAGATAAAAGTAATTTCACTATACTTTCTTTATGATGTTGTGCTGCTCCAAATAATGCACTCTTTTTTGTTAGATCTAAAGCGTTGACTTTAGCACCACAATCTAATAATAGTTCGACGATATTTTGGTGTCCAACTCTGGCAGCTTGGTGCAAAGGTGTACAGCCAGTTTTGTCTTTTGCGTTAATATCAGCTCCATGACTTATCAGTAATTCACAAATTTGTTGACAAGCTGCGCTCTCAGCGAAGCCTCGGCACCGCGTGAGTGCAGCCTGGTGTAAGGGGGAAAACCCAAAAATTCCTGTTTTCTTGTTAATTTTGGCACCTTTGTTAACAAGAAGGGAAACTAGGTTTTTGTGTTTATCTGCAATCGCTTTGTTCAGAAAGGAAATTCCTTTGGCAGATCCTTTAGTAAACTTAGAATTTGCATCTACTCCACGAGCGAGATAGTCGTTAACTAATTCATAATCTCCAAGCATCACAGCAATATCTGCTTCCATCACAGCACCACGAGTTAACAGAAGTTGTGCAATATTCTTATGACGACTCCAAGCTGCCAGATATAGAGGAGTCGAACCATCTTTGGCTAAGGGCTTAATCTGCGCTCCATTAGCAATCAATAATTCGACTACATCCTGATGTCCGTTCCTGGCAGCTTGGTGCAGAGGGGTTTCACCCCGATCATCTACAGCGTTAATGTTAGCACCGTTGGCGAGTAATAATTCGCAGATATCTTTATACCCATGAAATACAGCAATAAATAATGGTGAACTCAGAAAGTACATTATTAAATGTCTAATTTTAAATATCTAATATGTTATGCCAAGATTTTAATCATAATTGGTTAAGCTTATATTCTAGATAATAAAATTCTAGATAATAGTTAATATCTGGAGGGAGCAAACATGACTATTCAATTACGTAAACCTATTTTAGTTACAGGATTAAGTTTATCTATATTACTTTGGCTAGGAGATAGCTTAAGACATTCCTTTATGGACATGGGAGAATGGACTTTGTTAGGCTTAATTGCCACTGGTGGTGGTTTTTGGTTACTGCAAAATAGAAACTCTAAACCAGAAAATCCATCTCAACCATTATTACCCATGGAGTTAGAAGAAGTAGAAAAGGCGATCGAGCAAACTAATCAGATTGTTAATCTCATTGAGGCAGAATCTCCTGAGCAAGATATCACCCAACTCAAAGAAGAGATATCTCGACTACCTAATCTACTGCAAAAACAAAATTTTAGCCTGGCAATTACTGGTAGTAAACAAGCAGGTAAAACTAGTCTCAAACAATTATTAGATGGTGTAAGTGAATTAGAAAGTATTAGCGATATAGAAACAGAAGATTTACTTAATAATATAGAAGCAGATAATGTCAAGATTTGTAGTTCTGCTTTGAATGCAGATTTAGTTCTATTTTTAGTAGCTGGAGATTTAAGCGATTCTCAATGGCAAATCATTAAGCAATTAAGAGAATCTCGTCAGCGAGTATTATTAGTATTTAATAAACAAGATCAATATACTCCAGAAGAAAAAATCTACATCTATAAACAATTACAAGAAAGAGTATCGGCAATAATTACCTCAGAAGATATTGTTTCTATTGCTACTGTTCCTAATCCAGTTAAAGTCCGTCAGCAACAACAAGATGGTTCTATTAAAGAATGGATGGAACAATCAGCAGCGCAAATAGATAGCTTAACCAATCGTTTAACTACTATTTTTAGTCAAGAAAAAGAACAACTATTACTCAGTACTAGCTGGCGGGAAACAGTTAAGCTCAAACAACAAGCTAAAACAATTTTAAACGAAGTTAGACGCGATCGCGCTCTACCTATTATTGAACAATATCAGTGGATTGCTGCTGGTGCTGCTTTTGCTAATCCTGTAGCTGCTTTAGATCTATTAGCTACGGCTGCGGTAACAGGACAAATGCTAGTAGATTTAAGTGGAGTTTATCAACAAAAAGTTTCCCTCTCTCAAGGACAAACTGCTGCTAGCACTATTGGTAAGCTCATGGTACAGTTGGGTCTAGTCGAACTTTCCACTAATGCGATCGCTGGTATTCTTAAAAGTAATGCCTTTACTTATGTCGCTGGTGGTGCTTTGCAAGGAATTAGTGCTGCCTATCTAACCCGTATAGCAGGTTTAAGTCTAGTCGCTTATTTCCAAGAACAAGAATTAGCTACCGAGACTAAGGAAGGATTTAATCTAGAAAGATTAACTGCCAAACTCAAACAAGTATTTCAAGATAATCAACGTAAAGCTTTTTTACAAGGCTTCGTACAGCAAGCCGTAGCTCGCTTCTCTGTGTAAAACAGAAATACAGACAGGAATTTAGAATCGGTCAGTAAGAGCTATTAGTTATTGGCTCTTACACCTTAAGTTATTAGTTACTTACTACTTACTACTCACTACTCATACTATTTAACCTATGTTGTTGAGACAAGGAAGACAAGGAGGAAAAGTTGATTTGTTGTTCAAAACTTATCTTCGCGTCTCCCCTCTCCGTGTCACTCACCACCATAAAATATTAAAAACATATTAAAAACATACACTTGAAAGCTACTCCCCACTCCCTACACATCTGGTATACTTCTGCTGAAATAGTTAAATTTTGTTACAAATTAATAAGGTAGTCTTTATAAAATAATCAAGGAGCTATAACAATCGTGTTTGCAGAAGTTTTACCGCCAGAAATGTCAGAAACAAATGCAACAATGAGGGAGGATTTACAACAGAGTTTAGGCAAAAGTCATATTAATCCTACCGAACTTAGTACTTTTCAAAGGATTTTATTAACAACTGATGGGACATTAACTCATATTTTAGAAGCTTATCTTTATGAGCCAATACAAGTAGTGAAATTGTCAGAACAATTAACTACTTTAACTCAAGATTTAAAACCGATGAATCTATCTAAGGGAACAGAAGTGATTGCTCGTAAAATTCTGTTAAGAGGAAGAATTAGTAGAAGAAATTTTCTCTATGCAGAATCGATTCTAGTTCCCGAAAGATTAGAAAAAAAATTTAGAGATGAACTCTTAAAAACTAAAACTCCTATTGGTAAAATTTGGTTTGAGCATAGGGTAGAAACCTTCAAAGAAATAATCGATTCAGGTAAAGAAAATAGCAATCTCTTGTCTAACTATTTTGCCGTGGAAACAGAGACGGATTTTTTCTTTCGTACTTATCGTGTTTATTCTAATAGCAAACCAACTATGATGATTACAGAAAAATTCCCAGCTAGCTTTTTTACCAAAGATTTTTAAGTTTAATGGTGTCAAACAAATTTCCCTGAATTCTCAAAGCATAAATTAGTATTACAACGCTAGCTACATTCCCTATATTAGTACGATTTTTCTAAGGTATAGGTCTGATATAGTTAAAAGTTAAGAAACAACCAGACTAACTATTAAGATGCCTATGTTTTTTAGGCATGGCTTTTTACCTTTACAACCATGATCAAGAATAAAAAAAGGGAAGATTTAATTTCTAGAGCCGAACGGTTAAAAGTAGCGATTGCTACTCTTAATGCTACAATTCAACAAATAAAAACGACAGGAGATATAGCCCCTCCTAAGTGTTATGTCTTGCGTTATCAAGCACGAGGAAAAGGCAAAACCTACTATTACTATAAGCTTCATGCTAGCTTACCGATCTTTACTACTACTAAAGGTCAGAAAAGTAAGTATAAGCATTTAGGAAAAGCAGGTACTCTTGCCCATGTTAATGCAGTGATGGATGTAGCTCGTAGAAGTCAAATTGATAGTTTACAAAGAGCAGTAGATTCCTTAACTGAAAGTTGGCAAGACTTACATCAAATGCTTGAAAATCAGCCTATGGCAGTAGAATCCTCTAATTTAAATTAAATTAAAGTTTAATTTGTCTACCATCTCTATAGTAATTCTCGACTATGGGAGATATGCATTGCGAGAAGACCGATTTAGTAATGCTAAAATCCCTGGTTAGGTGATAGAGGGGATGAGGAAGACGAGGAGGAAATTGCTTCCTACACTTCTCTCTCCCTCTCAATCGCTCATTGCTCTCGATTACTGAATCGGCACTCTACTAGGCAATAAGCAAGAGAAAAGGGCTATCTTCTTGTTTTACTCTCATATGTTCTAGGATTGCTATAGGTAAAAAAGAATAAGTAATAATAAAAACAATGCAATTTATCGATCTAGCAGAAATTGAGGTCGAAGCAGGTAAAGGAGGAGATGGAATTGTCGCATTTCGTCGAGAGAAATACGTTCCCGCAGGAGGTCCCGCAGGAGGGAATGGGGGCTGGGGTGGTTCAGTATGGTTAGTTGCGGTAGAAAATTTACAAACTTTGCTTGATTTTCAATACTCTCGTCGCTTTACAGCAGAAAATGGCAAAAGAGGAGGTCCAAATAATCGAACTGGAGCAAATGGGAGCGATCGCTCGATCGAAGTTCCTTGTGGTACGATGATTTACGATGCAGATACAGAAGAACTGTTAGGAGACTTGGTTGAGAATGGACAAACTCTCTGTGTAGCCAAGGGTGGTAAAGGAGGTTTGGGTAATAAACATTTCCTCAGCAATAGTAATCGCGCTCCAGAATATTCCTTGCCAGGATTACCAGGAGAAATAAGAAAGTTGCGCTTAGAATTAAAATTACTAGCGGAAGTAGGTATTATTGGATTACCTAATGCTGGTAAATCTACTTTAATTTCTGCTGTTTCTTCTGCTCGTCCTAAAATTGCTGACTATCCTTTTACTACTCTCATTCCCAATTTAGGTGTTGTTCGTAAACCAACAGGGGATGGTACATTATTTGCTGATATCCCTGGACTGATTGAAGGTGCATCCGCAGGAGTAGGTTTAGGTTATGAATTTTTGCGTCATATAGAAAGGACAAGGTTACTTCTACACGTAATTGATATTACTGCTGAAGATCCTATTGCTGACTATAAGACCATTCAAGCTGAGTTATGTGCTTATGGTAGAGGTTTAGCCGAACGCAGACAAATTATTGCTTTTAATAAAATTGATGCTGTAGATAAAGATGCGATCGAAGAAAATATTGCTATTCTATCTCAGTTAACTTCTGCTCCTATTTTTTCTATTTCTGCGGTTACTCGTGTGGGATTAGATATTTTGTTACAAGCAATTTGGGATATTCTTTGAGAAGAATTGCACATTTCCTACAAATAATAAAGAGATAAATTATTTTATTGTTTTTAAATAATGGCGTAACAAAATAATTCGGTCATTTCCCCAAAAAAGTTCTCCTGAAACAATAAATGTGGGGACACCAAATACTCCAGATTCTAATGCACGATTAGTTGTTGCATTAAGTTGGTTCACCGTTTCTTTTGCTGTAAGCAGACTTTGAAAATCCCTAGCTGAAATACCACAAGCTTCTGCACAGATAACACATTCTTTCTCACCTATTTGAGACAATGAATCCTCAAACATTGCTCGAAATAGAGAGCGGGTATACTCTTCTACTTTGCCTAGCAACTTGGCAGTTGTACAAGCTAGTGCTAATAACTCAGAGTCAAATTTTACTCTTCCACGAGGTTCTCGGTAGGGAATGCTGTAGAGTTTAGCCCACCGCTTGGCATCTAGTTCTCGATAAGTCCATTCGTATTGCCCAGAAACTGGCTCACCTTCAAAAGGACTAATGCCTCTTTCCCGAATCATCCTTACGCTATTAACTGGATGCCACAGAACCTGACAGTTAAATTCTTGTTCTAGGGTGACAATCTGAGTAGATGCCAAGTATGAATAACGACTGCCAATAGAGTAGTAGAAATCAATAGTTTTCATGGTTGATTACGTATCGCCAACAGAGTTCCAGAAAATACTATTGCCGATCGCCAATAAATACTCCGAACCCCGAACTTATCCTAACCGAAGTGTACTTCACTAATTCGAGAACTGCTATATCTAGAGATTACTAAGAATGAATTGAACCATCAGGTAAAATAGCCCCTGTTAACTTCACCGCAGTTAACTTAACCATAATTTTTTGATTGATAGCAACTTTTGCACCACTTAAATCTGCACCGCTTAAGTCTGCACCGCTTAAGTCTGCCCCAATTAAATTAGTTTCCTGTAAGTTAGCCTTTCGCAGATTTGCCCCCAACAAATTAGCACGAAAAAGATTTGCACCTTTGAGGTTAGCTTCTTCTAAAATAATTTTGTGGAGAAAACTATCACTCAAGTCGGCGTAACTCAGATTAGCTTGATGTAAATTTCTGCCAGAAAGGTCTTTTTCTTGAAGATTAGCCCGACTGAGATCGACTCCTCTCATATCCTTGTAGTAGGGTCTATAGTAAGAATTGCCTGTATTGGTATAGTAATAATTGCTTTGCTTAGTCTGAGTGTTAGTTTGTTGGCGGTTAGAGTAAGAATTTTTAGCTGATTGGTAGGTTTGATGAGTAGAGTAGGGATTTTTGGGTGTTTGATAAGTTTGGTGCGTAGAGTAAGAATTTTTAGCTGATTGGTAAGTTTGGCGTGTAGAATAATGGTTTCTAGGGGTTTGAGAGGTTTGACTATAGTAGTAAGGGTTTTTGCGTGCTTGATGAGTTTGACTATAGTTTTTGGATTTAGGTGTTGATTGTCGATGAATACTATTACCATCTTGACGATGGAATGAACGCAGTAAATCCCGCGCATGGTTAATTTCTTTTAACTTTTCTGCTGATTTTTTAATTAACCGATGATTTTCCTGAGGAAGGCGATCGGGATGCCAAATAAACACTAAATCTTTATGGGCTTGGTTGACTTCTTCAAGAGATGCCCCTACTTCTAATCCTAAGACTCTGTAGTATTGCTCTAGATTATGACTCACTATCGCAATTTTCCTCTTAACTATTGCCTGAGTTTTACTTCAGATTATCGATCTGAATATAGCTTTACTCTCCAAGATAGTTATTTTGAGCCAGGATCGCCGTTAAATATTAAAGAAAATTACTAATTCTTATCTCAGGTTTATAAAATACTTATGGTTCTTGCTTTTTTGTATGATAAATCTCGGTAGAGGCAAACCGCCCTCAAGGGTTCAGTAGTTGCTTCAAGCGGTGCGAACCCGCGGAATTTTCAATCCGCAAGGGAAAGCGCACCGAGGGAAACCCCTAAAGGGTTCAGTAGTTGCTTCAAGCGGTGCGAACCCGCGGAATTTTCAATCCGCAAGGGAAAGCGCACCGAGGGAAACCCGCCCAACGCACTACTTCACCGCCCAACG
>JBFRWE010000290.1:0-8919 GCA_051439345.1 Xenococcaceae cyanobacterium | reverse complement strand
TGGAAGGGTGCTGCTGGAGCTACTTTAATTTCTGATTCTTTAAGACTAATTTTTGTCTGGTTAATTGTGTTCTGGTTAATTCGCCGAGAAGGGTTTTGTCGCGACAAGTTTAAAAAGACAGAATAACTCAGATCTTGCACCAGTACAAAAAAACTCGATAATTAACTATTGGCAATCAATTTATACCAATTTCCTAAACCCCAGCTACAAATCGATCTCCGCGTCTCCCTGTCAATCATCTGTAGTCAATTGAAATGAAAACGGTATTATTACCCTTTTCCCTTTAACCTAATAATACAAATCAGTTACAGATTAGGTGCAAGATCTCAGTCAAAGGTCGATGGAGGGTATCATACCTCCATCGACCTACTCAAAAACCGACATCGCTAGCATTAGTAGAGATGACAAAATCATCAAAATAGCTGTGAACTTGGCGATCTGGCCACCAATCGCGACCACTACCTCCATAAAAAGTACTGAACATTAAACTATCAATACCTTTATTATTGGTAACAAATTTAAGTCCATCGAGAGAAAGTGTTTGTTCTCCATCCATCCAAACATCTACTTCTCCATTAGACTTTTTGCCATCATTTAGTCTCACTCTTTGGACTAGATGATGCCATTCCCCTGTTTCAAAATGCATATCCTTCCCGTTACTGTCCTTAAACCAAAAGTTTTCTCCCCATTTGTTTGGTTTATCCATGTGGTACAAATACAATTTTGCCTGTCCGTCTTTTCCCCACATATATCGTGCTGAAAAACCGTTATTGCCATTGCAAGTTTGACCACCACTACAAAGACCACCTGCTCCAGCTAATCCTGGGAGTTTGCCCCCACTCTGCTTAGAACCATTAAAATCAAAGTTATCATCAAATTTGACCCAGTAAGAAAGATAATACTCCTTCTGGGCAGGAAGTTTCCATTCTGCACTACCGCCACTACTAGCATCTGGAAGATAGGTTATTGTTAAAGCTTTTTCATCAGAATCATCGTCACTATCATCGTTGTCTTCAAAATGAGCTTCGGTATCTGTAATTACAGCATACTTATTCATCCAGTCATCTTTTGACCAACCCATATTCCAATCTTTGCTTTGTGCAGATTTATTGTATTTTGTACCAACAGCATGATCATCAAATCCAACTACAATTGCATCAGAACTTGGAGTGGGTGTTGGAGTTGGAATAGGTGTTGGTGTGGGGGTAGGTGTCGTAGTTGGAGTAGGTGTTGGATTATTAGTATTTTTATAAGCCTTACCAGTAAAGCTGCCTTCTCCTTCGATCGCTAAGAAATTCACTACTTCACTAGTATGTTTGGTTTCTTTATCTAAACTGTGGTCTTCTTCTACACGAATTTGCACTCTGTCTGAGTTAAGGTTTTGGTATCTTATTCCCGCAGAATCGCTACTATCATAGGACCCTAATCCTGCTAGTAAATTAGGTGCTTGACTAAAGTCATCTAGCTCAAGACTGTACCATTGATTGGTTACTTTATCTCCAGTTGTTCCTGCTTGGTAGTCCAGACCATTCCAAGTACCTTCTCCGCTTTCTATTGCTAGCCAACCAATAGTTTCTTTTCCATGACCAGATTTTTTGAGTTTTTCTTCTTCTTCTAGAGCCACACTAAATCCATTACTATTAGCTTGCTGCTGACGAGTGCGGACGAAAGTACTGTCATTATCTGTTTGTACTTGACTTAGTACTACTGGGGTATCATCAAAATTAGTGTTGAAGTCAATACTTTTCCATCCAGACGTTGTAGTTTTGTTGGTATCAATAGTTCCCACTTCTAGGATCGTTCCATCATCTAATTCCCAAGTTCCAGCTTCTAAAACTACATAGCTCAGAGTTTCTTTTGTGTGAGAGCCGTCTTTGTATTCTGGTTCTTGTAGGTAAAGCGAAAAGTTATCATTTTCTATATCTATAATGCGAGCGATCGCTGGATCTCCTCCATGTTGAGACAGGGGTAAAGCAAAGACAACGGGATTCACATATTCATTTTGTAATTTAATTGTCTGAGCCTGGTGATTTAAGTCCGTGATTGTCCCAATTTCGCCAATAAAATTAGTATTTTGCGGATTTTCAGGTTCTGGAGAAGGTTCTTGTGTATCATCTGGCGAAGGCTCTTGTGTATCATCTAGCGAAGATAGGGTTAAATCTTGTTGATTAAAGATATAATTGCTGGGCTCGGTAATTATATGATTATCCACATGAGCGGAAAAACCAAAAGTAGCAGTTTTACCAGTATCAACTTTACTATTCCAACGACCACTTTTGATTACATAATGATCGCCTACATGAGAAACAATCTCTGCATTCCAAATCTTTTTAATCTCGAAAACTGCATCAAATTCAATTGTCCAGTTCTCTAGGTATTCACTATTGTTAGTGAAGCTAATACTCCCAGTAAATCCTCCAGACTTGCTCCAGTCATCTTTAATAATAAATGAAATATCTATTGGCAGTTCTTGACTCATAGTTGTTTAGGCAGGGTTGATTTTAATCAATAAGAGCTAATAAGCTAATTTTTATGAATTTTTTTAGCCTATTTTCAATTTATTTTTACTCTTTGCTTATGTATTTTTTTGACAATATAGTTCTTTACAAGAAATTTATATTGTTTTGATATTGTCGAGAACTTTTTTGATACAAAGACCACTACCAATTTAAAAAATTAATGTGATCTTGATTACAGTAATATTAAAGTATTAATAAAATCCTGTAAAGTTTTCGTAAATTTTTTCTGGATTCATACAGTATTAATTTATTTTTTCAATAAAATAGTCGGTGAATAGCAGAATTTCAGATAACGTATCTGCTAATAAAGAAATATGCTGATAATAGATTCATCATCAGCACATTATTTCTTTCACGCAACTGTTTCAACAAGACTAGGTAATGAGAACTACAAAATAGCTATACTTTGCTTTCTGATGCAAAAATAAATTGCATCAATGTAGACATTATACTTTTATTGAAATTTAGAAGCAGCTTGACTTCAAACTGCTTTTGTCTATTTCTAGTAATCAATGCCAGAAAATAATCCACGAAATTCTTGACAAGAAAGATTGTTCTAAAGCAAAAGTATTTAATATGATTCCACAGATATTCTTCACTCAAAAAATGTACGTAGACATCAGAAATACCATAAAAAGAAGTTTTATTTAATAAAAATTCTTGATTCAACCAATTGGGGACAATAGCATGATCCACTTTTATTCTAGGAAAATATACGATTCTCCCATTATTTTTTTGTACATACTTTGAAATAAGAAATTCTTCTCCTGCCAGCATTTTTGTGCCTACTCGACCAAGTTTAGGATTAAAACCGTCTATTTCATCCAAAATTCGCTTACGGACAAAGAAACAACAGCCAATAGGAAACCTAACAATTTTCTTCTTAATATTTTCTGAGTTTACCTCTATAATGTCGTCACCATAATCATAAGAACCAAGCCAATTAACTACAGACTTGGTTACCCACTCAGGTTTTTCTTCTGGGTATTTTATAACTGCCCTACCCCCAACTATAGTTAAGTTTTCATCGCTATTGATAAAATCAACCAAGTTCTCTAATCCCTCAGCATTCAAATAAGCATCATCATCTAGATAAAGAAGGTTTTCTGATTTTGCTTCTTTATATCCCGTATTTCTTGCATAGGAAAGTCCTTGTTTGCTTTCAAAGATATATCTGGCATTAGAGTGATTTTTAATATAATCTTCTGCAATCAATTTAGTTGAATCAGAAGAGTTGTTGTCAACAATAATAATTTCAAATCTGTTAGTATCCAAGGTCTGTAAATCGATAAAATCAAGGGTTTTTTGTAGATATTTTTCTCGATTGTATGTACATATGATTAGAGATAGTTCCATTGATTGATTTCTCCTTTTAGAATCAATTGATGAAGTAACATTTTACCAAGATAATCTCTGCTTGACTGTCATTGTCTAGGGGCGATTAAATAGACTTAATTTGAGAAAAATATAGCTCTTTGTTGGTATTGATATTGACCTATCGGTGTATTTTACTAAGTAAAGTAATTCTATATCTATAGTGCCAAGATTATAACTTTGAAAGAATCCAGAAGCAAAATAAAGTTGATTCAATCATCTCTGAGATTAAGAACAGAATAACTATAATTGATAACAACTAAAAACTCATGCTAAGGTGGAATACGATATATAAAAAATTAATCTAAATATTTACCGTTGCTAATTTTTATCTAAATCGTTGTATATTGCTACCATGGTTGATATTTCCACTAACCGAAATAAAAGCTCAACGCTAAGTCAGTTTTTAAAAGTTTTTGAACCAGTCTTTACAATTGTAGCTCTGTTCCTGTTTTCTGGAGGAATAATAACTCTTGTAGTTACTAATGGTGCTGGACAAGGAGATGGAAGGAATATACCTGCATCGGCTTATAACTACTCGATAATTAATGGCTCGTTAATACTAGTCTATTTAATTACCTTTACACTTTTAATTCTGCGTTGGCGCAAGGTACTAGCATTAGTTATTAAAGATAGATACATTTCTGTGTATGTTGGACTTTTTCTGCTCTCCTATTTTTGGTCTGATTTCCCTCAAGAAACTCTTAAATATGGTTTATCTGGAGTGGGGGCTACAGCTTTTGGTCTTTATTTAGCTACGCGGTACACGCCAAAAGAGCAAATAAAGATATTATATTGGACATTCGCTTTAATGCTCATCAGTAGCATTTTAATGGCTATTGCTGTACCACAATATGCATTTATGAGTGGTGCACATGAAGGAGCTTTTCGCGGAATATTTGACCATAAAAATGGATTTGGTCAGAAAATGATTCTAGGGGTACTCATATTTTTAATTACAGCATTAGACAGAAACAATAAGCAGAATAAGCATAATTGGTTGTCATGGCTTTACATCGTTGTCACTATTGTTTTGATCCTGTTCTCTAAATCGGGAAACGCCTTACTTGGTTTAGTTATAATGCTGACTTTATTTTTTATCTCTAATATTTTGCGATCGAGATATGAAATAATGATTTCAGCATTTTCGGCTTGTGCCATATTGGGTTTAATGGCAATTACTTGGGTAGGTAGTAACGAGGATGTCTTTTTTGCTGCCATTGGTGAGGATGCTACTTTAACTGGTCGTACAGAAATTTGGTCTTATGTAGGGGACATGATCCAGCAAAGACCATGGCTCGGGTATGGATATAAAGGATTTTGGCATAACCTAGATGGAGCATCTGCCTATGTTAATTTGGCATTTGGTCCTTACGGAACTGGTGGAATTCCCCATTCTCATAATGGCTTTTTAGAAATCATCCTAGCTACAGGATTTTTGGGTTTATCGGTATTTTTGATTGGGTTCTTTGTTAATTTAGGTAAATCGATCGAGTTAATTCGTAAAAACAGAGATATGGAGGTTTTATGGCCACTGTTGTATTTGACTTATACGATTATCTCTAATCTTGTGGAAAACCCACTGAAAGCATTTGACAATATGCTTTGGGTTCTTTATGCAGCTACTATTTTTACCTTAATTAACGCTAAATCCTATTATGCCAAGGAAAATAGGCAGTCTAATTTTTACTAGCTAATTTTTTACAATATACCTTTAGAGCTAGGAATGGTGTTAGCACGTCTGGGATCGATTTCTAGTGCCATCCGCATCGAGCGCGCAAAAGCTTTAAAGGTTGCTTCAATAATGTGGTGGGAGTTGATGCCATCTAGCTGGCGAAGGTGCAAGGTCATGTGGGAATGATTAACTACAGCCACAAAAAACTCCCGCACTAACTGAGTATCATACTTACCTACTCTTTGGGTGGGAATTTCTAAACCGTAGCTTAAATGTGGTCTACCTGAAAAATCGAGAGCTACTTGAATTAAAGCTTCATCCAGAGGAGCGACAAAATGACCAAAACGGACTATGCCCTTACGATCGCCTAAAGCTTTAGCTAAGGCTTGACCCAAGGTAATGCCAACATCTTCATTAGTGTGATGATCGTCAATTTCAATATCTCCTTGGGCTTTAATTTCGAGATCGATTAAGCCATGAGAAGAAATCTGGTGCAGCATATGATCTAAGAAGGGAATGCCTGTATCTACCTCACATTTCCCCTGACCATCGAGATTTATCGTTACTTGTACATCTGTTTCTCCTGTGGTTCTACTGACTGAAGCTGTACGAGGAAGTAACAAAGATGATTGTGATTGATTTTCTTTAATTTGGCGATCGCTAAGTTGCATAATTTTTTATCTATCTTCAAACTAATTCAGGGGCGATTAAGGAATCGCCCCTACCTAATAAATGTTAAATGATTTACATTCCCATAATTTCATAACCAGCATCAACATAGATAACTTGTCCAGTTATACCACTAGCTAAATCGCTAGACAAAAAAGCAGCCGTATTGCCTACTTCTATTTGAGTAACAGTGCGTTTGAGGGGAGCAATTTCTTCTACATGACGAATCATATCGAGAATACCACCTACCGCCGAGGAAGCTAGAGTACGAATTGGACCTGCGGAGATAGCGTTAACACGAATATTGGCTGACCCTAATTCTGAAGCTAAATAACGCACACTCATTTCTAGAGCAGATTTAGCTACACCCATAACGTTATAATTAGGGACTACTTTAACTCCTCCTATATAAGAGAGAGTAATGATACTACCTCCTTCTTTCATGAGAGGTTTTGCTCTTTTGGCGAGTCCAGTCAGAGAATAAGCACTAATTTCTAAAGCTTTTATAAAACCTTCTCTGGAAGTCGCACTAAACTCACCTGATAAATCTTCTTTGTTAGCAAAAGCTAAGCAGTGAATCAGAATATCTAACTGGTCCCATTTTTCGGCAATTTGAGCAAAGGTAGTATCAATTTGCTCGTCATTTTGAACATCGCAGGGTAAAAAGATACTGGGATTAAGTGGATTTACTAGCTCTCCCACTTTTTTCTCAAAACGTCCTTTAGGATCGGGCAAATAGGTTACACCTATGTTAGCTCCAGCTTGATGTAATTGTTGAGCAATCCCCCAAGCAATTGAGCGGTTATTAGCAATTCCTGTAACGAGAGCATTTTTTCCAGTTAAATTTAGCATATTGGTTGAATAATTTATTTTTATGGTATTTATCTACTGATAGTATGAAAGTAAACTAAGATGAACATGATAACGTAGCAAATAAATACTAACTTTTTGGTAGGTATAGAATAATTTGGCAACATAAAAAACAAAAAACTTTCTCTCGTCTGATAATCTACTGTATTTAGTGCTAGCTGCTCACAATATTAATCATTCTTATCTAACCATTAAAGGTTATAAAATTAAACAACTAATTTAGTGTTTCCCGTATGGGTGAGCTTCGATGGAACTATCTCTGACTCAAAATCAACCCTTAGCATCTGTCTTTCGTCAAATTGGTCGTGGTTCGTTTCCGCCCATTGTTGAGTCTTTTGAACGAGGCAAAACAATCTTTTTTCCTGGCGATCCAGCAGAAAGAGTATACTTTTTACTCAAAGGAGCAGTCAAACTTTCTCGTGTTTATGAAGCAGGAGAAGAAATTACTGTAGCTTTATTAAGAGAAAATAGTGTATTCGGTGTACTCTCCTTAATTACGGGACAGCGTTCAGATCGTTTTTATCATGCAGTCGCGTTTACTCCCGTAGAACTTCTCTCAGCACCGATCGAACAAGTAGAACAAGCTTTTAAAGAAAATCCTGAACTGTCTATGATTATGTTGCGGGGTCTGTCCTCGCGCATTTTACAAACAGAAATGATGATTGAAACTTTGGCTCATCGAGATATGGGTTCTCGATTAGTAAGTTTTTTGTTAATTCTTTGTCGTGATTTTGGTGTTCCTACTAATGAAGGGATTAGGATTGATTTAAAGCTTTCTCATCAAGCGATCGCTGAAGCTATTGGTTCAACTCGTGTTACTGTTACTCGTCTTTTGGGAGATTTGCGACAAGAGAATATGATTTCTATTCACAAGAAAAAAATAACAGTACATAATCCAGTAGCTTTATCTCAGCAGTTTACGTAAAACCAAGACACCATGACTAGTGCTTGGATTCTAATTGCAGCAATTGTATTGCTTGGAGGATTGATCGCCGTCTTAGGCGATCGCTTAGGAACTAAAGTAGGCAAAGCAAGACTAAGACTATTCAAGCTGCGTCCTCGTCAAACGGCGAGGATTATCACCTTTATTACAGGTCTATCAATTGCTGCCTCTACTTTAGGCATGTTATTTGGCTTAAGTGAATCTTTACGTAAAGGTGTATTTCAATTAGATGATATTCTTAAAGAGAAAAGGCGAGTAGAAGGAGAATTAGAACAGGCTAACCAAGAGAAGCAACAAGTGGAAACACAACTATCTACGGTTAGAGTACAGCAAATAGAAGCAGAACAACAATTAGGACGAATCAATCAAGATTTTATTCAAGCTCAAGCTCAGTTAAAAACTGTTTCAGATCAAGCTAGTCTAATGCGTGCTGAATTAAATGAGCTTTTGGCTGAACGCAATAGAGGCTTAGAAGAACTTGCTCAATTAAAAGAGCAAAGTCAAAAACTCCAGAGTCAATTACAAGAAAAAGAAGAAAAGATTGCTAGTCAAGATCGCATATTACAAGCAAAAGAAACTCGTCTACAACAATTAGAACAACAGAAACAATCGCTACAGATAGAGATTTCCACCAGAGATGAACAAATTCTCACCCTAGACAGTGCGATCGCGACAAAAGACCAGGAACTTCAAGCCAGAAAAGAACAACTGAACAAATTAGCAGAGCAACTACAATTTGTACTACAGCGAATCAAAACTCTAGAAAGATATTATCAAACTTATATCCAAGAACTAAGAGAAAGGCAAATCGCCGTTGTCAAAGGTCAAGTATTAGCTTCTGCTCAAGTTAGAATTGTAGAACCTAGTGC
>JBFRWE010000289.1:0-9063 GCA_051439345.1 Xenococcaceae cyanobacterium | reverse complement strand
TCAAATCTCATCAGTAAAATTATTGGTTTTGACTTGCCGCCGTGCGGGATTTTATACATTCGGTACTTAAACTCAGGATTTCAACCCCGCACGGCGGCAAAGGCTGGGCAGATTTGAGAAGGTTTTTTGTAGCCCTAAATGTGTAGCTCAAACTTATACGGTATCGAAGCGAGGTGACAAGTATTTTGTAGCCTTTGCCATTAATGCCGAGTTAATCCCCCCCATCCAGCATGAGGTTTTTGACCCCGTGGGACTGGATGTTAATTTAACCGACGGCAAATACTGTGTATTGAGCGATGGAACTGAAATAACTTACCCTAAGCCCTTGAAGGCAGCGATAACCAAGCTCCGTAAGTTTCAGTACCATAATCGCCATAAGCAGCTAGGAGATAGGAGAAAAGGCATCCGAGCATCTAACAATGCTCGGAGATACTACCGAAAACTGTCTAAGCTTCAGAAAAAAGTGGCTGATAGAAGAAATGATTTTCTCCAAAAGTTGACTACCAACCTGACTGGGAAATATCGACATCTAAAAGTGGAAACGCTCAATATACAAGGGCTGCTGGCAAACCATAAGTTAGCTTTTCATATTGCTGATGCTAGTTTCTACAAGCTTAAGTCTTTACTGGAAGCTAAAGCTGTAACTCATGGTGGCATAGTCGAATCAGTTGATCTGTGGTATCCATCGAGTAAGCTATGCAGTCAGTGCCATCAGAAAAAAACAGATTTGAGATTAAAGGACAGGATTTTTACTTGTCATCACGGATGCCAGCCAATTGGCCGTGACTTAAATAGTTCCCTGAATTTGGCTAATGCACCATTCGATAAGATAGTGAGTAGGGTTGGTTCGACCCGAATTAACGCCTGTGGACTAAGTAGTGCCGACACCTTAGGAAACTGGATTTATCCAAAGAAGCAGGAAGTAAATACTAAAGTGAACAACTTTAGATAAGTTTTATAGAACAGTATAAAGAATTAACAATTGCAGAGATTTAAATAAATTATGTACAATTTTCCAATTACTCTAGCAATTGGAATTATGAGTACTTCTGGATTTAACATAGGAAGTAATTCAACAGTCACGCCGATGTTAGATGAAGATGGTAGATGGAAAGTGGCTGGCTATTTTATCGGTTAACAGTGAACAGTTAATTTCTTCTTTTTAAATTTGTACAATATGCAAAATAATAAGTTAATCGAGTAGTAACGAAGCCACGATCGATTTCTAATGATAAAAATACTTTCTTAGAAACAGTGGACAAAGAAGTTATGAAACAACCTGATTTTGAACAAATGACTGAGGGTCAACTATTAATTTACTACTCCTTAAGCAAAAGATAGTACAATTTTCCATCTCCATGAAGTAAACCAGCGCGATCGCCAGCTTCTTTGCCACTACCCAGAAAAACATCTACTCTACCTGCGCCTTTAATAGCACTGCCTGTATCTTGGTCTAAAACATAGCGATCGACTAAATCTATCTTGATTTCTCCTGTCTCTGTCACAACAGGAATGGGAGCAACAATTAAAGCTAGTCCCCCTCTAGGCATTAGGGACTTATCGGTAGCAATAGAGCGATCGCCCGTAACTGCTACTCCCAAATTCCCAAGGGGTTCTTTATTTTCTGTATCGCGGAAAAAAATAAAGCGGTTATTGCGAGGAATATATTTATCTAAAGCTTCAGGATTGGCTTGAAAATAGGCAATAAGTTTAGGTAGGGTCAATTCTTCTAAAGTAAAAATACCGTCTCTGACTAATTCTTTGCCAATACTGATGTAAGGATAATTGGTACTACCATCATAGCCCACACTCATAGTTGTACCATCGGTTAATTTGAATCTAGCTGAACCCTGGACTTGAACCAGAAAAGCTTCCAGGCGATCGCGCATCCAAACTAATTCATTGCCAGCTAAAAAGTTTTTGTTCCCTGATAAACCGTCTTTTCCTTCTAATTGGGCGCGAGTAGGATGGGGACTAGACCAACTACTAAAATTGGCAGGCTTACGGTAAATAGGATAGCGATACTCTGCCGTAGGAACTCTGCTAGCGTGATACACGGGTTCAAAATAGCCAGTAAAAGAAACTGTACCCTGATTATCATTGCCTACTGAAGAATAAAGCACAAATTCTTTAGCGATCGCTTGTTGTAATTCCATCGGAGAATTAGCCTGAAGCAGTAATTGACGAAAACGAGATAGAGAAAGTTTAACTCGCTCTAAAGTAAATCCAGGTAAATCATATTTACTGTATACATTAGCAGCAGCAGAAGTGCTGAGATAGTAAAGACTATTATCGAGCGAGCGAACTAGTGCTTTTTTATCTCCTGGCTGTTGGGAGTTACCCCATAACTGTCGATCTATACCAAGGTTATGCCAATTATTTAATTCTAATTTTTGTAAAGGTTGAGCCTGAACTAATGAGTAGCTAAAGGGTAGTAAAGTTAGTCCTACACTTAAGATAAGAGAAGAAATCCATTTTTTCATATTCAATCACTATTTAATGTCAAATAGTTTTCCCAACTTATTCAACGAGAATCCACACCGAAGAAAGAAGAAGTAGGTTGAGGTGATTTCCTGAAATATTTGTACCAGGTTTTGAGCTTATTTATCACTCCCTGTAGGGGCGCATCGCGATGCGCCCCTACGCCAATGGTATGTTATTGACCATAAAATCACCTTATCCTTTCTTCCTTTTGCCTCGGTGCGACCGTAACTTAAAAGGCTTAAGCCTTGGTCCTTTCTGAATCTCCTGTCTTTAGG
The DNA here is from genome assembly GCA_051439345.1 of Xenococcaceae cyanobacterium. Classification (GTDB taxonomy): domain Bacteria; phylum Cyanobacteriota; class Cyanobacteriia; order Cyanobacteriales; family Xenococcaceae; genus JASJDJ01. The sequence continues at coordinate 6,304 of JBFRWE010000289.1, read as the reverse complement.
AAAACATAGATGCTCACGAGAACTTTATTCCTTCTCAATCCCCTAAGTATGATCAAAAATAATGTGGCAAAAATGAGCTAAATACCTTTAGTTTTTTCTGCCCAAACTCTAGTAGGTAGTCCCCAGATATAGATAAAACCTTCAGCAGCTTTATGATCGAATTGATCTTCTGCGCCATAAGTGGCTAAATCAGGAGCATAAATAGAATTAGCCGATTGACGACCTACAATAGTCGCATTACCCTTAAATAACTTGATTCTGACGCTACCAGAAACTCTTTCTTGAGTCTTCTGAATAAAAGCATCGAGGGCTTCTTTGAGAGGACTATACCACAATCCTTGATAAATAAGTTCACTATAGGTTTGTTCTATTCCCCGCTTATAATTTGTAATATCTGCGGTGAGAGTTAAACTTTCTAGGTCGCGATGGGCATTAATTAATACTAATAAAGCGGGAGCTTCATAGATTTCCCTTGATTTAATACCAACAACACGATTTTCAATCATGTCAATGCGTCCAAAGCCATGAGTACCCGTTATCTCATTAAGCTGAGTAATCAGCTCTACAGGGTTAAGTTTGTTACCATTTATGCTGATGGGAATTCCTCGCTCGAAGCCAATTTCTATATATTCTGGCTCATTAGGAGTATTGGCGATCGCTTTGGTCATGACAAAAACTTCTTCTGGAGGCTCAGTCATTGGATCTTCCAAAGCTCCTGCTTCTATACTCCGTCCCAGTAAATTGCGATCGATACTATAAGGAGAAGATTTTTTGACGGGAAATTCTATGCCAAATTTTTCTCCATAGGTAATTGCTTCTTCTCTACTCATCCCCCATTCTCTAGCTGGTGCTAGCACTTTCAGGTTAGGATTTAATGCCATAATGCTCACATCAAAGCGGACCTGATCGTTACCTTTACCAGTACAACCATGAGCTACTGCATCCGCACCATATTTTTCGGCTGCTTCTACCAATAATTTAGCAATTAGAGGACGAGCCAATGCAGTAGAAAGAGGATAGCGATTTTCATACAGAGTATTGGCACAAATAGCAGGAAAAGCATAATCTTTGACAAAAGTTTCTGTTACATCTTCTACTAAAGATTCTACCGCCCCACATTTTAAAGCTTTTTCCTGAATTGGTTTAAGTTCTTCTCCCTGTCCCAAATCTGCTGCCAGAGTAATTACTTCTTTTACTCCCCATTCTTCTTTCAAATAAGGAATACAAACAGAAGTATCTACTCCACCAGAATAAGCTAAGACAACTTTTTCAGCGCGACCCATAAATTCTTGACCCTATAAAACACTAACGGGCTATTGTATCTAATAACAGTAGACCTTTGGTATAAGTTCGATAAATATATAGAGTTGGTGGTTAGTGGTTAGTAATCTTATCCCAAAACATATAGAACAAACATTAGTACTTCAAAACAGGAGTAATCATTATTTTTCTTCTGTATACCCTACCATCACGATAGGAATCGTCATAGTATCTGTCTCTGTATCTACGCTCGTATCTTCTGTCATAGTCGTCATAACGAGAACGATAGCGAGCGCGAGACGGACGATAATAGTGTCTAGAGGAACGAGGTAAGGGAATGTGTCTTCCAGGGGGAGGTGTAACATTTAGAGAGGGGGGAGCGACTATTCTAGATCTGGAGTATCCTGAATGATATCTACTCGAAGGTACATAGATATGAGGGACGGCTTCAGTTGGTGCTTCTGTCACTACCAACATACTAGCAGCAATAGCTAATGGACTGAGGGCTTTAAGCAGATTAAATGCAGATAGTTTAAACATACGTATACTTACTCCACAAAAGTGTAAGGTATTAAATGTATAGACGCTTCGAGAAGGAAAGTGGTTTCAAATAATCGAGAAAAATTTCAGATTCAATATCAAGCAGGAAAAAAAGCGTTTGAACGAGGGGAATATCGTCAAAGTGTACAATATTTGGAAGCAGCTAAAACACTTACGGCTAATTCTTCTCGTTTGGGGGGAGAAGCTCAAATTTGGTTGGTCACAGCTTATCAAGCTGCTGGTCAAGAGCGAGAAGCGAGCGCTCTATGTCAAGAATTAGCTACCCATCCTCATCCTGAAATCCGCCAACAGGCTAAAAGATTACTTTATATTATCCAAGCACCACAGCTACAAAGACCAAAAGAATGGATGAGTGAAATTCCCGATTTAGCTAATACATCCGATAGCAAACCTAAGTATATTACAGCAAAAACCAAGACTAATACCAAATTTTCTCAAAGTAATAATAATCCAGAACCTGTAGATTTAAGTCAAGTTAATACTGAAGATAATCAATTTATTTGGGTGGCAATTATTTTTATTTTATTAACTTTTGGGGGATTATTCTGGTTAAGTTGACATAGATTTTTTATATTTAAGTAGTTTTGTAAAGCTAGTTCTTTCTAATTAAATAGAGATAATGCCAAAATATTAATGGTGTTTATACAAATTTAATGACCTAAAGCTTAAATTAGCTTAGGTGTGGGGATTCAAAAATAATGTCAAACTCGCGCATTTTTTCTCTTGGTGCGCGTTCCTTAGGTGAGAATAATTCACCATGGTCGCACCGCTTGCGCTTTTCGTTAGTTAAGCTTCTTTGGAAGATGGATTTACTATCCCCAGAAACGGATGTTGATTTCTTTGGGGTATTGGGTTGTTCATCCAAGTTTTTCTGGAAATTTAGTACGATAACCCCAGTTATAGTAACGGCTTTATTTTTATTTATTCCTAAAGTAAAAGCAAATCCATCTTACAAGACTAAAACTTTATCTCCAAATTTTTTAGGACAAGAGATCAGAAATAACCATAAATTGCTTTTTCCAGAAAACAATTTATTAGGAATAGGCAAAGGTTATCAGCAGCAAAAGATCGCCCAGATTAGTAATGTCAGTCAGTTAAGAGATGTATCTCCTACAGACTGGTCCTATGAAGCTTTAAGGGGTTTGGTCGATCGTTATAGTTGTATAGTAGGCTATCCTAATCAGATTTATAGAGGCACAAAAGCCTTGTCTCGTTATGAATTTGCTGTCGGTTTAAATGCCTGTCTTAATCAAATCGAACTGTTGATTAGTAGCGATAAAATTGTATTAAAAAAAGACCTTGATACTGTAATGCGACTCATGCAAGAGTTTAGTTCAGAATTGGCTATATTACGGGGTCGTACAGACGGATTGCAGGCTCGTATCGGCGAATTAGAAGCTACTCAATTTTCCACAACAACCAAATTACGAGGAGAAGTTATCTTCGGGTTAGCTAGCGTTTTCTCTGGAGAAGCAGATAAGGTAGCCGTATTAGGTAATCGTACTCGTCTTGAATTAGAAACTAGCTTGAGAGGCAACGATACTCTTTTTGCTCGTCTTTCTACAGGCAACTTTCCTTCTCTTACGGAACAAACTGGTAGCTTTGAAGGAGGCTTAGGCTTTACTGAATCAGAAAATAATGACTTAAATTTAGAAGTTCTCTATTATAATTTTCCTCTGAGCGAAGATACTGAAGTAATTGTGGGAGCTACAGGCACAGCAGCAGACGATCTTGCTAATACTGTTAATGTGCTTGATGGCGATGGGGGATCTTTAGCAATTTCTGCTTTTGGTACTCGTAACCCTATTTATTTACCTCCTGGTGATGCTGGTGTCGGTATTATCCATAGTTTAGGGGATCAGATTGAAATTAGTGCAGGTTATCTAGCTTCTCCTGCTAATGATCCCAGTCCAGGCAACGGGTTATTTAATGGTTCTTACAGTGCCTTGGGACAAATCTTATTTACACCCACAACTAATTTAACTCTAGCTGTCACCTATGTTCACGGTTACAATCAAAGTGATACAGAAACTGGTAGCAGTTTAGCTAATTTACAATCCTTTACAGAAGAACAGTTTGGGGAAGCTGTACCAACAGTAAGTAATTCTTATGGATTACAAGCATCTTGGGCAATTAGCGATAAAATTATTCTTGGTGGTTGGGGTGGATTGAGTAAAGTCAAAACCCTTTCTACTCTGAATGGACAGATCGATCGAGGTAATCAAGATGTTATTAATTGGGCAGCAACTTTAGCTTTTCCCGACTTACTTAAAGAAGGCAGTTTGGCAGGAATTGTGATTGGGAGAGAGCCTTATGTAAGTTATTCTAGTATTGATGCTTTGGGAGAAGAAGATGATGTCTCCTTGCATATAGAAGGTTTTTACCAGTATAAAATAAATGATAATATCAGTATTACTCCTGGTGTAGTGTGGATTACTGCCCCTGATAGTAACGATAGTAATGAAGATTTAGTGATTGGGACTATTCGTACTACTTTTACTTTTTAAGCTTTATCAGCCTATAGACTAAAGCTCTGACAAAAGTAAATTGTCCTTTACCCTTTCAACACTCCCAGATTTGTTCTCTGGGATGGTTCAAAATCTAATGATAAAATTGTTGACTATGAAAACGGGCATAACGACCATTATGAGCAAGTAATTCTTCGTGAGTACCCGATTCGACGATTTTTCCCTTTTCTAGAACCAAAATTCGGTTAACTCGGCGTACCGTAGCCAAACGATGAGCAATCACAAATACGGTTCGCTCTTCCATAATACGCTCTAAAGCCTCTTGTACGAGAGCTTCTGATTCTGAGTCTAAAGCGGAGGTAGCTTCGTCTAAAATAAGAATACGGGGATTGAGAAGTACGGCACGAGCGATCGCGATTCTTTGTCTTTGTCCTCCTGATAGGTTTACCCCTCTTTCTCCTACATAGGTATAGTAACCTTGGGATAGGGCAGTAATAAATTGATGGGCATTAGCAATTTTAGCTGCTTCTTTTACTTGTTCTAGATCAAATTCCGTTTGACCAAAAGCAATATTTTGAGCGATTGTACCAGAAAATAGTAGAGTCTCTTGGGGTACTATACCTATTTGTTTCCGTAAACTTTTAAGAGTAACATCTTGAATATTAATACCATCAATTAAGATTTTTCCTCGATCGAGATCGTAGAAACGCGGTAATAAATTGACTAGAGTAGACTTTCCTGCTCCAGATTCTCCTACTAAGGCAATGGTTTCTCCTGGTTGAGCAATTAAATTAATATCTTGGAGTACGGGTTGCTCTGAATTATAGCTAAAGTTAATCTGACTATATTCTACTTTTCCTGTAACTACAGGTAGTGGGGTCGCGTCTGGTTTTTCAACTATTTTGGGTTTAAGCTCCAAGAGTTCAAAAATGCGATCGATAGAAGCCTGTCCTTGTTTAAATTGATTATAGTTAGCAGTGGTAATGGAAATAGGATTAATTAATAAAGCCACTCCAGCTACATAACTCACAAATTCACTACCCATTAAATTTCCTTGACTAATTTGCCAACTACCCAGAAAAAATAGAAAAATAACACTTAAAGCTTCCAAGAAACCAACTACTACAAACTGAATTGCTTTAACTTTTTCGGCTAATAACTTTGCTTGTCGATTGGCTTCTGCTTCTTGAGCAAAACGTTCAATTTCATAATCTTCTGCTGCTAAAGCTTTAACCAAGCGAATGCCACTAAATACTTCTGTTAGTAAGGAAGATAAATTAGAGATTTTGTTTTGACTACGGCGAGAAAATTTAAGTAATTGTTCTCCAAAGATACCAATTAAAACCGCCATTAAAGGAGCGACAATAAGGGTGGCTAAAGTTAATTGCCAATTGAGATAAAACAAATAACCCAAAACCACAATTAACTGCAAAATACAAGGAACAAATTGATGAAAAAAGTTATTAACTACTTCCCCAATGCGATCGATCTCTTCTGTTAATCGATAAGCTAGATCCCCTGTTTTAGCTACTTCAAAATAATTGAGACTAAGCCTTTGTAGATGAGCATAAACCAATTGGCGTAAGTCTAAAGCAATCTTTAAAGCTGCTTTGGCCATTAAGGTATCTTGTCCATACTGTACTATACCTTGCAGTAAAAAAGCGATCGCTGCTGCAATAGCTAGATGCGCGGTTTTGTTGATATCTCCCTGTCCAATAGAGTTAGCTATTTTCCCTGCTAATTGAGCGAGGATGGGCCAAAAGAAAGTATATACCAGAGTACAAGCTAAAGCTTGAATAATGGTAGGAAGTTGGAGACGAATATAGGGAATAAGTTGCCAGTAACTAGAACGATTGTTCAAATCTATTATTTAGTAAGTCTTGGTAATAGATATGGTATCGGATTTGGAACGAAAGCAAAAGCAATGATTATAGGGTAGTGCATTAATAAAGTGTGGGAATTTCCCTTCTCCTTTAATCATTTCAGCGATTTAGCTTTTTCGGCTCTGCTTCCTC
>JBFRWE010000288.1:0-15715 GCA_051439345.1 Xenococcaceae cyanobacterium | reverse complement strand
TAGGTGTTAGGTGTTAGAGAAAAATGGAATGTACAAATAATTTTGCTTAAGTACTTAAGAGTCTGTGCATTTAATTTATTACTTGAGATTGAGTAGCGGTTAAATTCCTAGCGTATTTGTTGCACTTAGGAGCTAACTATTAAGTAAATAAAGACAGTTATTTAATTGCTTATCCAGATAGAGGATATCTTGATTATTGTTAATATAATCGAGCGCGTTGAAAATAACTTGGGGCTGACTGTCTTTCAAGCAAAAAGTTCTAATACCTAAAGAGTAGAGACTTTCTATTACTTCAGGATGTCTACAATTACTCCAATTAATTAAACGAGTTTTTGGTTTAATTGCTTTAATAATAGCCAAATTAGTGGCATTTTTTTCTGCTTCTATATCAAAAAAAATTATATCGATCGCGATATCACTATAGATAAAATCAAATACTCTTTCTAATTGAGTAGACGTATATATATTATAGGTAGAGCGATTGTATCTAATCAGTCTTGCTAAATACTCCCTATAGCCTTTATCTTGTTCTGAGATTAAAATATTGAACTTTTTTTTACCTTGGTTTCTTTTGGGCTGGAAGAATTTACGGAACATAAGAGGAACACAAATCTGTCAACACTATATATTTATCTAGTTATTATTACTGATAAATCAACATAGTGTTTATATAAATTCCGTATTATCAGGAAAATTTATTTAATCTTAACAAAAGCTTTTTTCAACAGATAGCTAAGAGAAAGAGTTTCTCTATCTAATTAAATCTGATTTGGGTTTCCCTTTGGCTAAGATGAGATGTATCTCCATTCAATTCCATATCCCAAGTACTACCATTTTTTACAACTTTGACTAAACAACAAAGAGATGCATTAATAGTGATATTTTTGCCTATTAAACCAATGGTTGTTCCTAATACAGATGCTCCATGACCTACTAACAAAATATCTGTACTAAATTCGGCAATTAATTTTCTTGCTACTTCTCCTGTTCTTTGGTTTACTTCTTCTTCACTTTCGGGATAGTTGGGAATAATAAAAGAACTATAATCCCAATCGATACGAGGATAGTTTTTGGCTAATAATTCCCTCGGATGAATTTCAGGTTTCTCACTCATCCAATAGGGATTGTGCCATTCACTTAAGCCAGCCTCTAATTTGATAGGTAAATCGAGAATTTCTGCTACTTCATTAGCTGTTTGAATTGTGCGTAAAAAAGGAGAAGAAAAAATATGACTAACCTTTTCTTTTTTGAGTCTTTGACCTAACTCTTGAGCCTGAATTAAACCATCTTCAGATAAAGGAGGATCGTAACGTCTTTCTGCTGTATTAAACCATTCAGGATTGACAAAATCTAAGCGATTTCCATGTCTAGCAATCCAAACTATTTGTTTTGATGTCATTGGTTATTAGTTATTAGTTATTAGTTGTATTTTTATTACTTATTACCTATTACCTAAAATATCTAGCTTGGCAAACAATTGTTTTACTTTATCTAAATCTTTATCTCCAGGCGATCGCTCGACTCCACTAGACAAATCAATACCTTGGGGATTTACTTTGTCTAAAGCTTCTAAAATATTATTGGGAGTTAATCCGCCAGCTAACAACCAGGGAAGGGGGGGATGAAAGTTGGCTAAATCTTGCCAATTAAGAGTTATTCCTGTCCCGCCTAATAATTGGGGATTATAGGCATCTAAAAGGATAGTATCAACCACATCGTAATAAATCTGGGCATTAGTTAAAGAATCGAAATTTTTGATTCGTAACGCTTTAATTAATTCAATATTATTAGGTAATAGTTTTCGCAGACTTTGACAAAATTGATGAGTTTCATCGCCGTGGAGTTGCACTCCAGTTAAATTAGCCTCAGTGACAGTGCTAACAATCTCCTGTTCCCTAGCATTGGCAAAAACTCCAATTCGCCCTACATTGCTAGGTAGATGCTCTGTAATTGAGGCGATTTGTTGAGGAGTTACATAACGGGGCGATCGATCTACACAAATAAAGCCTAAAGTTGTTGCCCCCAGTGCAGCAATGGCTTTTCCTTGTTCAGGTTTAGTTATTCCGCAGATTTTAATCCGCATTTTCTGGCTCTAAATTTGAAGTACTGTTAAGTATTTAAGACAAAATAAAGTTTTTGGCAAAGAGATTTTTATAATTCGTGTAAATCATAAATAAGTTTAGCAATATAGGAGTTTCCATCTAGATGATATCTACTTTAATTTTGGCTGCTAGCTATACCCCTTCAACTATCGAGTGGAATACATCAGTGGCTATAATAATGATTTTCTGTAACTTGTTTGCGATCGCGATCGGTCGTTATGCTATCCAAAGACCAGGACAAGGACCAGATTTACCTGTACCTAAACCAGAATTATGGAGCAGTTTTGGTTTGGCAGAATTATTAGCCACTACTAGTCTAGGTCATATTATTGGGGCTGGTATAATTTTAGGCTTAGGTAATGCTGGTATCCTATAATAGTCTCTTGGTTCACAAATAAATATTTCAGGAGTACAAACTTAACTAGTGAAAGCTTTAGTAGTCGGTAACGGGGGAAGAGAACACGCTTTAGCTTGGGCTTTACTTCGCTCTCCTAACGTGGAACGGGTTTTTTGTACTCCTGGTAATGGTGGAACAGCAAGCACTCAAAATTGTCAGAATTTACCCATCAAAGTAGATGATTTTGCAGCGATCGCTCAAGCTGTAGCCGATAATAGTATAGATTTGGTAGTTGTTGGTCCAGAATTACCTCTATCTTTGGGGATTAGCGATTATTTACAACAACGCAATATTAAAGTTTTTGGTCCTAATAAAGAGTCGGCACAAATAGAAGCAAGCAAATCTTGGGCAAAGGCTTTAATGCAGGAAGCAGGAGTACCCACCGCCGACTCGGAAACCTTTACCGAAGCACAAGCAGCGATCGCTTATATTCAGCAGCAAGGCGCGCCTATTGTAGTTAAAGCAGATGGACTGGCAGCGGGAAAAGGGGTAATTGTCGCTACCACAGAAGCAGAAGCTTGTGCAGCCGTAGAAGAGTTATTTAGGCAAGGTTTTAGCAAACTGGTTGTCGAAGAATTTTTAGAAGGGGAAGAAGTTTCTGTTTTAGCTTTAACAGATGGTATTACTATTCGCCCCCTCTTACCAGCCCAAGATCATAAACGTATTGGCGAAGGGGATACAGGTAAAAATACTGGGGGAATGGGAGCTTATGCGGATGCACCTATCGCCACTCCAGCCATAATGCAGCAAATAGAGCAAGAAATCCTTCAACCTACTATTACCACTCTCCAAAAAAGAGGCATTGACTATCGGGGAGTATTGTACGCTGGTTTAATGATTACCCCTGAAGGAAAAGCCAAAATTTTAGAATTTAATTGTCGTTTTGGCGATCCTGAAACTCAAGCAGTATTACCTTTATTAGCAACACCCCTAGACTCTTTATTACTTGCCTGTGCCGAACAAAAATTAGCCCAACATCCTCCTATTAAATGGCAAGAAGGCACTGCTGTATGTGTGGTTGCTGCTTCTGGTGGCTATCCCGATGCCTATGAAAAAGGGAAAGTTATTACAGGAATTGAGACGGCAGAAAAAAAAGAGGCAATTGTCTTCCAGGCAGGAACAAAACTAGAAGCTGGTAAGGTGGTTACTGATGGTGGTAGGGTTTTGGGAGTTACGGCGATAGGTAAAGATTTTAGTAGCGCGATCGCTCAGGTTTATTCAGCTATAGAATGTATAGAGTTTGAGAAAATGTACTATCGTCGAGATATTGGGCATCGAGTCAGATAAATTCAATCATGTTTTTTTTGTTTCCCATGTTGAAGAAAAGTAGTTGTTACTCCTTCAGAGAAAGTGTATTTTCCCTGTCGATCGAGATTAAGAGCAGAAACATCTAAATAACCACGATCTGCTGGTAATGTTTTACCCCTTAAAGCCAATTAAATTTCCCAAAAATTCATTATTTAACTCCTTAAGCCAAATTAGTTGTATCTCACGGTTCGCTTAAATCCAAAATACTTAACAATTTAGACAGACAAATTTCATAGAACCTTTATCGGATCAAGATTTTAGCTGTTGTATTATACGAATGGAGCTTAAACGAGAATCCACTAATTTATAATCGGTTGTTAAAACCTGTCCAGCCAAAATTTAGACTGACTAAGTCCTTCATAACTTTTTCCAAGTGGTATTAACTAACGTATACCCATTCCCAAACAAATTGACCAGATTTATTAATATATCCCCATTTTCCTCGCTCGAAAATACTCGAATCATCAATCTGTACTTTAGCTAATCCGTCATAAAATTCCGCAGCAAAATCAAAAATAGGTTTAATTACAAATTTCCCTTTTAGATTAATATAGCCGTATTTACCTGGAGTTACATCGCGTTTTTCTGGTTCACATCCTACTGTTACCCAAGCTAGTCCCTCGGAGAAATCACTACATCCAGCATAGCCAGAATCAAATCTTGGTTGAATAGCAAATTCTCCTCTTTGGTTAATATACCCCCATCTGCGCGTACCATTATCCGCGCCTACTGCTGCTAAACCATGGGAAAATTTACCTGGAGGAGTAGTGAACTCTAAAACATGGTTAAAGTTGGGTTTGATCGCAAAATTACCAGTCTTATCAATATAGCCCCATCTACCACTTACATCAATTACGGCAGCAAGTCCTTCTGAAAAATCCTGCGCCCCCATAAATTCAGGCTTAATGATGATTTTGCCTTGTCGATTAATATAGCCCCATTTTTGTTCAATTTTCACAGCAGCAAGTCCTTCTGAAAAGTCTCTAGCCTCAGCAGCGTAAGTATGGGTAAAGACTATTTTTCCCATGCGATCGATAAAACCAGATCGTAAACGGTTTTTGATGAATAATTGTACTCTTGCTATTCCTTCTCTAAAGGGATGAGCTTGGTAGAATTGAGGTGCGATCGCAATTTTTCCTTGTTTATTAATATATCCTTTCCGAAAAGACTCTGATTCTTGCTCCCCAAAAGATACTACAGCTAATCCTTCAGAAAAATATTCCAATCCATCTATTTCTTCATCATAGGCAAATTGAGGCGGGATAGCTATTGTACCTTGGCGATCGATGTATCCTATTTGATCGTCTATCATTACCGCAGCAAGCCCTTCCGAAAACTTACTAGCCCAAGTAAATTGAGGTTTGATAACAATTTGTCCAGTTTTGCTAATATAACCGTTTCCTTGAGGAGTAACAATAGGAAATAGGTTGCTATAATTTGGCTCTAAATCTGACATAGTTAAGTAGTTACAAAAGATTGACTCTAGAGATATAAGGGAATACACATTTGCTTTTATTACTAGCCAATATATCTTTTTTGTCACACAATTCTATCCTAACAAGATACGATTTCGTTCTTAGTGACAGCTAATATATTTATTAACGACTAGAGGTTTAACACATAGTTCCGCTTTTTTATTACACTACATCCTAATATCAGCAATAATTAATTAAATAAAAAGTAGGGGCAAAGCATTGCCTTGCCCCTACTTGTAAATTCTATCCAAAAGCCTTGCTATTAAACTTGAGCAACTTTGATAGCATTAATTTTGGGATCGCGTTCAAACAAGATTTTGGGTCGTAGTAAAATCTTCAACAGCAGCCAAAGCGATCGCAATTCCCCTGGGCTATTGCGTTTTTGCCATTGTCCTGAGCGACAGAATAGAAGTGTTACTAGCTGCCTTTCTTGCTCTAAAGTTAACTCTTCAAATCTTACCCTGATATTAGGGAAGTCTTCACCAAATCCAGTTTCGACAATCTTAGCTGGTAAAACAATATTTTCTTCCAATATGGATAATACTATGGGCAGGGTTTCACCTTGACTCAGTCTGGGCATTCCTTTTTGGGTTAAAGAGATATCTGCACCAACTTCCGATATGCTTGTAGTGAATCCCCAAAATGTCTGAAGCTTATTTTCTGGATAATTAAGTTGAATTTTTATTAATCTTCTCAGGTTAAACCATTCATGTAAATCTGGTTTGGGTACATCTAATAAAATTAATAATGCACCTCCAATAGTAATTAGATTATAAGTACTCCATATCCAGCCTAAACCTAGTCCATACAATTGCTCAGTATAACCACTATCCATTTCTGCTAAGACACAAGCACACAAATTTGACCACAAACTGATAGCAGTAAAAACAAATAAAACTAATAGAGGAGAAGCTAGTTTCCAGTTAAAAGAAAAGCGATCGCTCTTGGTTCCTTTAGGAGTTACTTTAAACCCTTTAGAAAAAGGATTGATTATTACTTGAATTACTGTTAAAGCTAAAGGAAAAGCCAATACTAAGCCATAAATACCAGATAAAATTGCTGAACGAGAGCGATAATTCAACCAAGAAAATACTGTTATTTGTGTTACATAGTAGGGTAAAAAGAAATAGAGGAATTCATCAAAACTAGCTCGAACAGGAATAATATCTAAGAATGCATAGGCTATAGGCATTAATAAGAAAAAGACACTAGCAATACTCGTAAACCAATGAAGTAATCCTTCTAAATGGGCTAATCTTTGGAATAGATTTAATCCCGAAATAGTTAAAGGATTGGATTTAATAAAAAATGCCTGTAAAGTTCCCCTCGCCCAACGCAATCTTTGAGTAGCATGAGCAGATATATTTTCTGCTGCTAAACCTGCACTTAATTTTTCATCTAAATAAACTAAACGATATCCTTGTGCAGATAATCTAATTCCTGTAAAGTAATCTTCACTCAAAGAATCAGTAACAAAACCACCAATTGATTCTAAGGCTTTGCGTCTGACTACAAAAGATGTCCCCGAACAAACTACACTACCAGCAGCATCTTTAATTGGCTGTAACTGACGATAAAAAACTTCTTCTTCTGGCGTTAAAACGTCTTCTAATCCTAAATTTCGGGCAATAGGATCGGTATTATAAAAACTTTGTGGAGTTTGGACTAAAGCAATATTTTTATCTTGGAAAAAGCCTAAAGTTCGCTCTAAAAAATTACGTGTTGGTACAAAATCGGCATCAAAAATAACAATAAATTCCCCTTTAGTTAAAGGAATAGCATGATTAATATTGCCAGCTTTGGCATGAAGATTATCAGGGCGAGTCAGATATTCACAACCTAATTTTGCTGCTAACTGTTTAATTTTTGGTCTTCTGGTATCATCTAATAGGTATATTTTTTTATTTTCATAATTAATTGCTTGACAACCAATTACAGTTCTTTTCAGAATAAATTCTGGCTCATCATAAGTAGGAATAAAAATATCAACAGTAGGCTTGAATTTACCCTCGATAACTTGTCTAGATAATCGATCTGCTTCCCGTTGGCGATTTTTTACCTTAAGCATTAAAAATAGTTGCAAACTACTACTAAAAATTACTAGCAGTTCTAGACTAAATAGACCTATGCTAAATATACCGTCCAGAGGGTTACTAAGATTGAGAGTAGAAAGTGATCGCCATACTATATAGCGAAGAATTAAACCTAATAAAATCAGTATTACGAAACTTCTTATCCAGCCTTTGGGTTCTGGATAAGCTTTAACAATAATTAATCCGAGTAAAAATAATAAAATAGTCGGTGTAAGTAGAAATTCTCCCATTACCCTTGGGGCTTCTACCCACATCGGTGGACTTTCTTGGAGTAAATTTAAATAGGCAAAAATATCCTGAATTTGACCTACTCCAATAGCCCAAAGAGCAACAATAAAAGCTGCTAAGATAATAATTCCTGCAAGAATTAAAGTAGCTAATTTGGGTTGAATTATTTTGTTAGCGTTCACTTTATTTGTAGTCGTTAATTATTAGTGTTATTTTTTCTACTATCTAACTCTGTTAGCATGACCAGGAAAAAGCTTTGCTAGTTTAACATCCAGCTTATGTGTTGCTTTTCTAAAGCTCAAGAACTACTTTGTCAGTTTTAGGTTGAGAAATACAAAAAAATCTGCTGCTAAGTCAGGATATTCCCTCAGCGAAGACAAAAGAAGTTGCTTAGGGTAAACAATTACAGTTGAATTCACTTGAGCGCTCGCACTAGTATCATATATATCTGCAAAGATCGCTCGCTCGCCCAAACTATCTCCAGCTTGAGCAAATTCTAAAGTAATTACATTGCTGGTATCAAGATAATGAATTAGCTTAAACCTTCCAGTCTGAACTATAAAAAAATGGTTAGCTAAATCGCCTTGTTGAAAAAGTCTTTGTCCAGCAACTAGCTGTCTGATAAAAGTACTATCGCGTAAATTCGTCGGTAGACTATCTAAGCTCAAAAGTTTCATAGTTTAAGTGAATTCATGCTCAAATTCCGTATATTCAATAATCTCTCCTGATAGTCTGAGTTTTACCTGAATACTGGATTAGAACTCATCTGTCTTTGTTCTTAGTCAAGTTTAGTGAGACAAGAATAATACTAATTGGTTCTCATGTGATTTAAACTCATCCCACGCATTTATGACGTGGGATTACGCAAATAATTGCTGATTTTTAAACCAGGAATCTTGAGCAAGTCCAAAACTTTTCGACTTCTGCCTTCTGACTTAATTGGAGAATCGTTATACACCCAATTCGTCTAAACGAGCCAGTACCTCTTGACTATGAAGAATAGGTCGAACCCCTAAAAAAATCTCTCGCAAAGTTCCTTGCGGATCGATTATATAAGTATGACGCAAAGACATATTGCCTAACCACGATCCATAGGCTTTGCTAACTTGACCATCTACATCTGCTAAAAGAGGAAATTTTAATCCTTCTGAATCACAAAATTCGGCATGAGAGTCAACATCATCAGCACTAATGCCTAAGATTTGCACATTTCTAGCTATGTATTTTGGTAAATCTTGTTGAAAACGACGAGCTTCTAGGGTACAACCAGGAGTAAAATCTTGGGGATAAAAATAAACAACTACCCACTGACCCCGATAATCAGATAAGGCGATTTCTCCTTCTCCTGTATTAGTCGGTAAGACAAAGTCTGGAGCTAGTTCGCCTACAGGTGGTTGTTTCCCGCCTAAAGCTAAAGCGGTCGGTATAAAATTGCTGAAGCTGAGTAAAATCAAACAAATAGTTAACAAAGTCCTGGTAAATGTACGACGATTCATCAACCTAAATATATAAACTACTTAACACAAGTTAACATCTGTTGTTATAGTTTTGTTGACAGCATTATTGTTGGTTAGATAAATGGTTATGAGTTTAATTAAAGAAACGATCGCTCCTCACGGTGGTCACTTAATCAATCGGGTTGCTACAGCAGCAGAAAAGAAAGAGTTTATGGCGAAAGCGGACTCTTTGCCTAGAGTAACACTAGATCCACGAGCTACTTCTGATTTAGTAATGATCGCCATTGGTGGATTTAGTCCTATTCAAGGTTTTATGGAATACAAAGACTATGAAAGTGTAGTCGATGATATGCGTTTAGCTAATGGTATTCCTTGGTCTGTCCCAGTAACTCTTTCTGTTAGTGAGGAAATAGCTGAACCTCTCAAAGAAGGAAATTGGGTTCGTTTAGACGACTCTGAAGGTAACTTCATTGGCATCCTAGAGTTGACTCAGAAATATCACTATAGTAAGGCTCATGAAGCAACGAAAGTTTATCGTACTGATGAAGAAAAACATCCTGGGGTCAAAGTAATTTATGAACAAGGTGAAGTTAATTTAGCTGGACCAATCTGGTTATTAGAGAGAGAGGCTCATCCCCTTTTTCCTGCTTATCAAATCGACCCCGCTAAATCTAGAGCTTTGTTTGTAGAAAGAGGATGGAGTACGGTAGTTGGTTTCCAAACTCGCAATCCTATTCATCGTGCTCACGAATATATCATTAAATGCGCCTTAGAAATAGTTGATGGTCTATTTCTTCATCCTTTGGTGGGAGCAACTAAAAGCGATGATATTCCTGCTGATGTGCGGATGCGCTGCTACCAAATTATGATGGAAAACTATTTTCCTCAAGAGAGAGTTATTTTAGCAATTAACCCTTCTGCTATGCGCTATGCAGGACCAAGGGAAGCTATTTTTCATGCTTTGATTCGTAAAAACTATGGTTGTACCCACTTTATTGTTGGGCGAGATCATGCTGGAGTTGGGGATTATTATGGCACTTATGATGCTCAACACATCTTTGATGAATTTAAACCTGAAGAATTAGGTATTACCCCCTTAAAATTTGAGCATGCCTTCTACTGTACCCGTACTGAACAAATGGCAACTGCCAAAACTAGTCCTAGTCAGAAAGAAGAAAGAATCCATTTATCGGGAACTAAAGTAAGAGAAATGTTGCGTCGTGGTGAATTACCACCCCCACAATTTTCTCGTCCTAAAGTAGCAGAAGAATTAGCAAGAGCTATGAAAATCAAGTCTTAGGGTTAATATAATCTAAGGTTACAAGTAGGTTGCAAAAAAAATTAAGTTACTAGTTTTTTCCTTAATCTTGTAACCTTGGTTTGAGAGACTAAATAACTATCCAAGGGTTATTCCTGATAGGCTGATACCTGATATCTGAAAGCTAATAGTGCATATGAGACTTAATCGGCGAACTTTTTTGCAACAGGCTGGTGTAACTCTATTTACTCTAGGAGTAACGGAAACAGGAATTGATATCTTAGGTAAACGGGGTAGATTAAAATCTTTAATTAAGCCTTATTTACAAACTTTAGCTCAGACTAATAATCGTAAATTAGCTTTGCTCATAGGAATTAATCAATATTCTGCCAATAATTATCTCAATGGTTGTCTTACAGATGTAGAACTGCAAAGAGAATTATTAATCCATCGTTTTGGCTTTCAGCCAGAAGACATTCTTACTTTAAGCGATCGACAAGCAACTAGAGAAAAAATCGAAACTGCTTTTATGGAACATTTAGCTAAACAAGCTAAAGCAGGAGATGTAGTAGTTTTTCATTTTAGTGGCTATGGTAGTCAAGTTAAAATGCCTTTATCTGCTAATCAAGACGAAGAACAATCTCCCTCCTCCCCGTATAGCTTAGTCAGGGGCTTAGTTCCTGTAGATGGAATCGTCTCATCAAAAGAAGCCTATGTTGCTAATTACTTATCTCAAGAAACTCTTGGCTGGTTAGGGCGATCGCTGGCTACAGATAAATTAACTACGATTCTGGACACCAGTTTTAACCCAATTGACAAATTGTATCAAGGTAATTTAAAAGTACGCTCTTTAGAAAAAATTGCCGACAATCTTAGTCTTCAGGAAGTAGCCTTTCTAGAACAACTCAAAAAAGGACCAGGGAATAATTTACTGGGGTTAAATACCTCTATGTCTTCCGTACCAGGGATAATTTTATCGGCAGCAGGAGACGATCAAGTAGCGGTTGAATATAAAGGTAATGGTTTCAGTGCAGGCTTATTTACCTATGCTCTTACTCAGTATCTGTGGCAAGTTACTCCAGCTAGTAAAGTACAGATAACTCTACAAAAAACTACGGACAAAGTAGAAGATTTAATCGGCACTAAACAAAAACCGACATTCTCAGGCAAAAATCAGCCATTATTTACCTATTACTTAATGCCCAGTCCTAGTGTATCCGCAGAAGGAATAGTTATCAAAAAAGATGATAGAAGCACGATCGAGCTAAAGCTAACAGGACTACCGCTTAAGGTATTAGATAACTATGGAGTCAATTCCTGCTTCAGTTTAGTAGCCAAAGATTCTTCTGGAATAGATACACCAACAGACGAAGAATTAACCTGGCTACAAATTCGTTCAAGGGACGGTTTAACGGCTAAAGCTCAATTGCTAAATCAAGAAACTTCTACTCAAGACATCGAGATCGGAGCATTAGTTCAAGAAGTAATTCGTGTTTTTCCTCAAGAGCTAGGGTTAATGGTAGCTCTCGATACTAGTTTAGAAAGAATTGAACGAGTAGATGCGACTAGTGCTTTTGCTAATGTGGCTACAGTAGATGATGTAGCTGGTAGAGGAGAACAAAATGCTGACTATTTACTCGGTAAAGTAACTAAAAAAATAGAGCCACCAGTTAGTGATTCAGGAGAACATAAGGAAACTTCGCCAAAAGAGCAAGAACAAGGAGAAGCTTATGGCTTATTTTCTCTTAGTGGAGATGTCATACCTAAAACCGTAGGAGTACCTAATGAAGCAGTCAAATCAGCTATTAAACGCCTAACTCCTCAATTAGATACTCTCCTTGCTGCTAAATGGCTTGATTTGATTGTCAATCAAGATTCTTCGCTTCTAGGAGTTAAAGTAGCTCTAGAGTCAGTAGAACCACAAAAAAATACTTTACTGAAAGAGAAAACTAGTTTTCGCGCTAATACTATGGGGGCAAAATCCTCCCAGTTATATAATCCTTCAAACTTAGCTCAAACTAATAACTCTGATTCTGCTTTAGCTATTGTGTCTAAGGGTAGTAAATTACAATTCCGCATTAATAATTATGAAGATCGTCCTCTTTATTTAATGCTCTTGGGTTTAGATGCTGATGGAGATGCGATCGCCCTAGTTAATCCCCACGAATCAGACAGACCTGAAAGTTCTAACCAAGTTCAAAATATCGCGCTCGCACCCAAGCAAGAGTTAATTATTCCCAGTCCATACAAGTCTTTAGATTGGAAAGTCTCTAGTTCTGCAGGAGTAGGCAAAATATATCTTATCTTTGCTACTGCGCCTTTTTCAGGAGCTAGCACTGCTTTATCAACTAAACAGAATGTAAAACTCAAAAAAGAACAGATTATTAATATTATCAATCTTTTAGAAGTAACTAGAGCATTACTACAAGATTTGCATCAAGCTAGTGCTGTCAAATCAGAGATTATAGGTTCTAATGCCAATATATATGCTCTAGATGTTCGGCATTGGGCAACTATTAATTTTGCCTATGAAGTTATTTGATTAAGCTAGAAAGTAATTACACTCCGAATAGATTCCCCTTTGTGCATTAGCTCGAAGGCATAATTAATTTTTTCTAGAGGCATAACATGAGTAATCATATCGTCGATATTAATCTTCCCTTCCATGTACCAGTCAACAATTTTAGGTACATCAGTACGCCCTCTCGCACCACCAAAAGCCGATCCTTTCCATACTCTACCTGTTACTAGCTGAAAAGGACGAGTACTAATTTCTTCTCCTGCACCAGCAACACCAATAATTGTGCAAACCCCCCAACCTTTATGACAGCATTCTAAGGCTTGTCTCATCACATTTACATTGCCGATGCACTCAAAGCTATAGTCGGCACCACCATCGGTTAATTCTACTAGATAGGGAACTAGATCCCCTTCTAATTCTTGAGGATTGACAAAATCCGTCATCCCAAATTTTTCCGCTAGGGGACGTTTAGCAGGATTAAGATCTACACCGATAATTTTATCTGCTCCCACCATTTTTGCCCCTTGAATGACATTTAGCCCAATGCCACCCAAACCAAAGACAACCACATTAGCACCAGGTTCAACTTTAGCGGTGTTAACTACTGCCCCAACTCCTGTAGTAACACCGCAACCGATATAACAAACTTTGTCAAAGGGTGCATCTTCCCGAATTTTAGCTACAGATATTTCTGGTAAGACTGTATAGTTGGCAAAGGTAGATGTACCCATGTAGTGAAATAGCTCTTTACCATTAAGAGAGAAACGAGTTGTTCCATTGGGCATTAAGCCCTTACCTTGAGTGGCACGGATAGCCTGACACAAATTGGTTTTCTGACTAAGGCAATATTTACACTGGCGACATTCAGGGGTATAAAGAGGAATAACATGATCTCCTGGTTTAACACTTTTAACATCTTTACCGACTTCAACCACTACACCAGCCCCTTCATGTCCTAAAATAGCAGGGAATAATCCTTCTGGATCTTTGCCAGAGAGAGTATAAGCATCGGTATGGCATACCCCTGTCGCTTTAATTTCTACTAACACTTCTCCTGGTTGGGGTGCTTCTAAATCGACTGTTTCAATGCTTAAGGGTTTACCTGCTTCAAAGGCTACTGCTGCTTTTACTTTCATAACGGATTAATAAATAAGAAATACTAACGTTTTTACAATCAACCAATTTTTTCTATGCTTGCTAAAAGAATTTTACCTTGTCTCGATGTTAAAGCAGGGCGAGTTGTCAAAGGTGTTAATTTTGTTGACCTTAAAGATGCTGGCGATCCTGTAGAATTAGCTAAAGTATATAACGATGCTGGAGCAGATGAATTAGTTTTTCTCGATATTACTGCCACTCATGAAGATAGAAGTACCATTATTGATGTAGTGTATAGAACCGCAGAACAAGTATTTATTCCTCTTACTGTGGGTGGCGGTATTCAATCCTTAGAAAACATTAAAAAATTATTAAGGGCGGGAGCAGACAAAGTAAGTATAAATTCCGCAGCAGTGCGATCGCCAGACTTCATTAATCGAGCAAGCGATCGCTTTGGAGGGCAGTGTATAGTAGTGGCGATCGATGCGAGAAGACGCAAGGATACTAGCGATCCTGGTTGGGATGTATATGTACGAGGTGGCAGAGAAAATACAGGTATAGATGCGATTAAATGGGCAAAAGAGGTAGAAAATAGAGGTGCAGGGGAACTATTGGTTACTAGTATGGATGCGGATGGAACTCAAGCAGGGTATGATTTAGAGCTAACTAGTACTATTGCCAATCAAGTAGAAATTCCTGTAATTGCTTCTGGTGGTGCAGGTAACTGTCAACACATCTATAAAGCTCTAACTGAAGGTCAAGCAGAAGCTGCTTTGTTAGCTTCTCTACTGCATTATGGGCAATTAACCGTTGCTGAAATCAAAACTTATCTGCAAAAATATCAAGTGCCTGTCCGATTAGTTTAATAGCTTTATAAATCTTAAAAAGATTAGTAATTAGTCCGTGATATGTAAAAATAGTGTACTAAAATAGACTAAAGTTAACATTTTGTAAAAAATGCTGATTCCTATTCTCATATTAGATGTTGCTTTAGTTGCTTGGTCACTACATTTGATGCAAGAAGCTATGCAGCAACAAGAATTCTCTCTTATGCTAGCAGGCACTTTAGTTGCAGCATCGGCAGCAGCTATGATGGTAGTCTATTTTCTGATGGGTCATTGCCTAAATCAGTTAATTTAAATAAGAAAAGACAATTGATTACTTTCTTGACTAAAATAACAACATAAGGCAATATTATAAACGCGCATTGAGGGGCTATAACTCAGTTGGTAGAGTGTCACAATGGCATTGTGAAAGTCACCGGTTCGAGTCCGGTTAGCTCCATTTACTTGTTGGCTATATGTGTACATTAAAGAATTATTTGTCAGTTTTAAAGAATTAATGTCAAAAAATTGCCTTATTTTAACGATTTTATAGGCGTTACAGCAATTTGGTAGTTTTTCTTTGTTCAAAGTGCAGATATTTTGGCTCAAAAATTCAGATTTAAAGAATTAATGTCAAAAAAAAAGATGTTCTTTAAATGCCATTGTGACACTCCTTTCAACTTTTTCCAATTCCAATTAATTCGCTGTATTAACAGGAATAATCAAAACAAGAGATTCAAATCAAACCCTGGTGCAGGCAAGTTAGAAAGCACATTAAGAAACTCTTTCAACATCTCCAACAACAGGAGAGTTGAAGCAACTCTTGGCTTCCCCGTCGAGCGTCATCTTCTCCAATAGCTTTCAACATCTCCAACAACAGGAGAGTTGAAGCAACTCTGCCCGCTCTAACCTTTTGTCTCTGTGTACTTTCTCTCTGAATTCTGTCAAAGCTGTCAA
>JBFRWE010000287.1:0-12411 GCA_051439345.1 Xenococcaceae cyanobacterium | reverse complement strand
TATGTCCAGTATTGTATTTGAAAACTTAACTAAATATTTTCAATCTAGTCTTGCTCTCGATCGCCTTAATCTAGAAGTAAAAAGTGGAGAATTCATTACTTTACTTGGTCCTTCTGGTTGTGGGAAGACTACTACTTTACGTCTGCTGGCGGGGTTTATAACTCCTGATGAGGGCAAAATCATTGTTAACGATCGAGTTATTTCTGCTCCCAAAGATTCTCTACCACCAGAAAAGCGTAATATGTCGATGATCTTCCAAAGTTACGCTATTTGGCCTCACCTAACGGTGTTTGAAAATGTAGCTTTTGGACTACGACTGAGAAAAGTAGGCAAAAAAGAGTTGAGCGATCGCGTTTCTCAAGCTCTGGCTCTAGTTCACTTAGAAAAATTAGCCCATCGCTATCCTGCGGAGTTATCAGGGGGACAACAGCAGAGAGTTGCTTTAGCCAGAGCCGTGGTTATCGAGCCACAAATTTTATTATTAGATGAACCCCTCTCTAATTTAGATGCTAGTTTAAGAGAAGCAATGCGTCATGAAATTATGACTTTGCATCAACGATTAAAACTAACTACAGTTTATGTAACCCACGATCAAAGGGAAGCATTAGCTTTAGCAGATCGAGTAATAGTAATGGCAAGGGGAAAAATTCAGCAAGTTGGCACACCAGAAGAGATTTATGAACAACCTGCTACAGAATTCGTGGCTGATTTTATTGGACGTTGTAATCTGCTCTCAGGTAAAGTGATTACTCGTAACTCAGTAGAGGTGAATGGCAGACTATTTCAGGTAGCAGATATACCTGGAAATATTAGTATTGGGGATAATGTCGTTGTTTGTTTTCGTCCCCATGCTGTAATTATGGACTCTGGTAATTATATTCACAATGGAGACAGAGCCAATCATGTCCGCGCCAGAGTGGAATATTGTGAATATTTAGGCGAGTTTCGTGAATACGAACTAAAACTAGAGAAAAGTAATATTCGTCTAATTGCGCTCGCGCCACCTCATATTCGTTATCAACCCAATAGTTTAGTCGATATATCTATTCCTATTTCTAGCTGTCGGATTCTTCCTGGTAAATTTAAAAGCTCGCTTTCTGCCAACAAGCTATCAGCTATTAGCTCTTAGCTAGATTTTTATAGTAAGAGAGTTAAATCACACTATATAGATTTCAAATGCAGAAAAAATTATTAATCTTTCTGTTATCTCGTTCATTCATTTTTCCAACCTATTACTTTAATCATCGAATTTTTAAGCAAGATTAGCTTATGAGCCACAATCTCTATGAAATTTTAACTGCCTCAGTTAAGAATAAAGACAAGACGTTTTTGATTACAGAAGACAAAAATATAGTCACTTATCAAGATATAGATATATTGTCTGCTCGTATTGCCGATCGATTGAGTAAATTAGGAATAGCCAAAGGCGATCGACTTGTAGCTCAAGTATCTAAATCCATTGAAGCTCTTGCTCTCTATCTTGGTTGTTTGCGTAGCGGAGTTATTTTTGTTCCTCTTAATCCTGCTTTTACCCTCAATGAGTTGCAGTATTATTTAGAAAATGCTGAACCGAAGATAGTAATCTGTAGTCCAGATGCTTGTGCAAAAATCACAACTTTAGCTGCCAAGATTGGCATTAATATAGTTAGAACGCTCGAAGTAGCAGACGCTAATAGTTTAATCCCTTCCCAAGACATTGAACCAGAGAATCTCCATTTTCCCCCTGTAGAAGTTGCCAAAAACGATATTGCCGTAATGATCTACACCAGTGGCACTACAGGTAAACCCAAGGGAGCAATGTTATCCCATCACAACTTAGCAGTTAATGGCACAGCTTTAAAAAACTGCTGGGATTTTAGTGACAATGATGTCTTATTGCATTCTCTGCCTATTTTTCACGTTCATGGCTTATTTTTTGCTACCCATTGCGTCATGCTCAGTGGCGCATCTATGTTGTTTTTACCGAAGTTTTCTGTCGATACTGTTCTTAAATTTTTGCCTCAAGCTACGGTAATGATGGGAGTACCAACTTACTATACTCGTTTACTAGCAGATAGCCGTTTTCAAAAAGCAGCTTGCTCCCAGATGCGTCTATTTATTTCTGGTTCTGCTCCTCTACGAGAAGAGACTTTTCAAGCGTTTAAACATAGAACAGGGTTAGAAATTCTCGAACGCTATGGAATGAGTGAGACGGGAGTTAATACCTCTAATCCACTCCAGGGAGAAAGAAGACTTGGTACAGTCGGTTTACCTTTAGGCAAATCAGAATTACGGATTGTCGATAATAATAACCTTTCTTTATCTCCAGAACAAGTTGGTAATGTACAAGTAAAAGGAGAAAACGTATTTGCTGGTTATTGGCGCATGCCAGCCAAAACTAAAGCAGAGTTTACTAATGATGGTTTTTTTAAAACTGGAGATTTAGGTAAGCTTTCTGTTGATGGCTATGTTTCCTTAGTAGGTAGAGCAAAAGATTTAATTATCTCTGGTGGTATGAATGTTTACCCGAAGGAAGTAGAAGTTTGTCTTAACGAAATTGCTGGAGTAGTCGAATCTGCCGTTATTGGCTTACCTCACACTGATTTTGGTGAAGCGGTAACTGCGATGATCGTCTCAGATAATTTAGAGATGAGCGATCGCGAAATTAAAGCCTATTTACAAGAAAAATTAGCTAACTACAAAATACCCAAACAATTCTTGTCGATCGATAGTCTTCCTAGAAATGCTATGGGTAAAGTGCAAAAGAACATATTAAGGCAAAAATATCAGGATTTGTACAAATCTTGATACATAACAAGTTGCATTTGATTCTATTTTTAAGCCAAAAGATCACTTAAAATATAACTAATCGATTAACATTTTATTACAAATAAATTCGGAAAAAAATTAAACATTAGAGTATTTAATACTACTTTTAAAGTACATATTTTTTTCACGAACAAATCTACATAATTTTTTTTCAACCTATATTCTTTTAAATCAAGAATATTTGATTTATTTGTGACAAAATCGGGACAAAAATTTGCCGAGTAAGGGCAAAATGCCTTATTCAATAAATATAGAACTCCATCAGAAAAGATTAGATATGTTCTTACCAAAAAAAAGTTAATTTTGGGGTTAAACCTTCTGACAAAAGATGATTAAATTTGGACGATCTACTATTCTGAGTTTTCCATTTTCCCTTCTTGAATTAAATTGAATAAAAATGAAGACAGAACCTACAGATATAGTCACTCTAAGAGAAAAGCTTGAAGAAGCAACATTTAAAAGTAACCAAAAAATTCCTTGGATAGTTAAATTATTGAAAAGTCCTCGAAGTTTATTGGCTTTGCCAGGTAGCATATCTTGGGAAAACTACAATTATCTCTATGCTCTTTTAAATAGAAACAGAACTCTCCAAGATGAAGCTTTTATGAGTGGTTTTTGTATGGGTAATGACCCCAAAACCACATTATTTCATATTGGGATATTTAGTTTTTTTTCTCGATATTTATATCCTCGTAAGTATCGATTTGGCAAATCTGATTTTTTCTTTTTTGACTTGGGTTTTGCTTATGGGAAGAGTTTACCAATTCAGTTTAATTTAATTGATTTTTCTAAATACAAAGATATTTCTTTGTCAATGTTAAGAAAAGAATTTGGTATCGATCTCGAAGATTTGTCTGGAATCGATTATTATGAAGCGGAATACACAAAGAATTCTCAACAATTTCACTCTCAGTATGTAGTTAGAAATAAACCACTTAAGAACAAAACAAGGAAGATTTTTTATACAACATTACTAAAGCTTTCTAGTAGTATTTGTGGCTTAATTGGGGGAGCTACTTTAGCCTCAAATACTTTTATTAGTGGTTATGGATTTATTTTTTTGGCTTTTAGTTCCAGTCAAATGCTAATTGCTTCCATTTTAGATAAGGATAAACTTTTGATATTTTATTCAGCTACTATTTTTTTCTGTGTAGACTTACTAGGTGTTTATCGCTGGTTACTAGATTAAGAAAAAAATAGTTTTTGCTTAAGTTTAGATAATTCCCAACTGTGAATATTTAACATTTAGACTATATGCTACCACTATAAAATTAGATAATAGTGAATTCTTTTTGGCGATCGAGGTATCACCTTTGGTTTACTATTGTATCCTACCCATGCAGCACAATCCTACGAGTATAGATTGGATTACATCAAACCAGAAACTGTAGAAATATATAACTTTCTAGAACAACAACCGAAAGACTCTCTCATTGCCACTTTAGGTTAAGAAGCAGATTTTATTCCTACATTAGCCAAGCGATCGGTACGATCGGTACTAGGAGCAAAAGAATATACGCTCCCTTAAGCTTGGACTCACCTAAGTTGCATACTCTCTGTTGCCTATTCCCTCTTGCCTATTACCTTGACCAGAATTGAAGAATGTAGTTTAAATGTGTCTAAGCTTGTCGTTATGGCTACTATGAGTAGATTAATCAGAGATTTTTGGCTCTAATTACAGCACAATATAGTAAAAATTTAGAGACTATTCGGCAGTTTATTGATAAATATCAAATCAATTTTTGGCTAATAGGTAAAAATACTTTCACAATCAATTATCTTAAGAATAATCCTTGGTTGATGCAATTTCAGCCCGAAGTATCTAGAGCCATAGAGATGATGACCAAAAAAGAAAAGTCAATAACAGCTCAATTAAGTAATCGCTGTCAAATTTTTACTGAACAAAATTTAGGAGCGATCAAAGCTAAATGTATTACATCTTTGGCGGAGAAAAAAACTGAATAGAGAATGAGTTACAAATTCACTATCCAAAAAAGATATTACCTCGATCTTCTGATCTTGGCTCTCACTCTCGTTCTCATAACCTTCGGCATTGGAACTTATGGTTTGTATGAACCCCATGAAGGTCATTTTACAATGGTGGGACAAGAGATGTTATTGCGGGGGGATTGGCTCACACCCCATCTTAATGGCGATCGCTATCTCAATAAACCACCTTTGTTATACTGGCTTATTGCCCTATCTACTAGTATATTGGGCGCAACAGAATTTGCTGCCAGATTGCCCCTAGCTTTAGCTGGTTGGGTAGGGATAATTATAGTCTGGAAATGGTCCAAGGAATTATTTGGTCTTAGAGCTAGTCGCATAGCTGCATTAATGCTATCTGTAAGCTTAGGTTGGTTTATTTTTACCCATCAGTTATTAACCGATGTGCTTTTGTCTACCCTAATTTTGGCTAGTAATTATTTTTTTTGGAAATTACTATCTCAACCTAGGTCTTGTCTTTATTTCTATAGTTTATATGTCTCTCTCAGTTTATGTATTCTCACCAAAGGATTAATTGGGGTTGTTTTACCTTTATTAAATTGTCTGGGTCTATCGATTATCAAGCAAGATGAGAAAATTTGGCGAAAGATTAAACTAGGTAAAGGAATAATGATTATTCTGGCAATAATCGCTCCTTGGTTTGTCGCTGTAGATGCTGCTAATCCTGGCTTTCTTTCCTATTTTATCGTTAACGAACACATTAGACGCTTTTTTGATGTTCGCTTTCCCCCTGACTACGACGTTTATAAAACTAGTGCTTTAGGTTTTGTCGTCATTACCTTAGTTTGGAGTTTACCTTGGAGCTTATTTTTACCACAAATAGTCTTATCAACAAAACGATATTGGCAAAAAATTAAGGCTAAACACCGTCAAGATGGGGTATTATTAGTAGCGATCGCTGCGTTGACTCCTATTCTATTTTTCTTACCTCTATCTTCTCGGTTAGTTTATTACAGTCTTCCCGCTATTCCTTTCTATATTATTCTCTGCGCTGGTTGGTATTCTCGTACCTATCTTTGTTCGTCGCCAACTAGTGTTCATATTTTGGGTTCAATTTTTGTTGTCATTGGCTTACATTTACTAAGTACAATGCTATTCCTACCAGATCTAGTTAATTCTTTAACTGATATCGATGACAAAATCGATATTACTCAGCCCATTATTATTCTCGCCTTCATTTTAGGCATAGGATTGCTATGGGCAGGGATAGCTATGGGACAAAATAGGCTGAAATTATCTTTAACAGCCTTATGGTTGAGCTTTGCCATGACCTGTATGACAATTACCCTTGGCTTTAATATCTATCAATATGCTCGCTCCAGTAAGATAATGGTTAACACTATTGATAGTTGTCTGGGAGTAGATGCTCTCTGGATATTTGAAGGTTCACGAGAAATTGGGGCTGCTGGGGCAATGAGTTATTATCTTAACCAAAAGAAAGACTATTCTCGTTCTACTGTTTTTTTTACCCAGGACGAAGATAACCGTACTTTACCTCTAGGTTGGGCGCAAGGAGAACAAGATACTATTTATCGAACAGTCTTAATCCTAGCTGATGGGGGCAAAAACCGCCTTCCTCCTCAGTTTCCTGGTGCGACCCTATCTTATCTAATTACTCAAGAAAAATTTAGAGGTTATTGGTATGGCGATCGCCCTGTTGTCTTTGTTACCGACTTTCTGAGAAACCATGACGATCCTGACGATCCCCCAAACCTTAATTTACCCCATGATGTAGATAGACCCTTACTAGCGATCGCCAACAGAAAAGTTTATGGTAATTCTGCAGCCATAGACAGATGCTATTTCCAAGATCTCAATACAACCAATAATAAATTAATACAAAGAAAGACTTTTTGATAAAATCTTAGAGAAACGTTAAAAAATATTACAATATTAATAAATGAAATTATTAATAGTAGGGGCTACAGGTACTCTAGGCAGACAAGTGGCTCGTCAGGCACTAGATCAGGGCTACAAAGTGCGTTGCTTAGTACGCAGTCCTAAAAAAGCAGCATTTTTAAAAGAGTGGGGCGCAGAATTAATTCAAGGAGATATTTGCAACCAAGAAACTTTAGCACCATCCCTAGAAGGAATTGAAGCCGTTATTGATGCAGCTACAGCCAGAATTACTGACAATCTGAGTATTAAAGAAGTAGATTGGCAAGGAAAAGTAAACTTAATTCAAGCAGTTAAAAATGCTGGTGTAGAGAGATATATCTTTTTCTCGATGATTAATGCGGAACAATATCCAAACGTGCCTTTAATGGATATTAAACGCTGTACGGAGCTATTTTTAGCAGAATCGGGCTTAAATTATACAGTTTTACGCCTTGCTGGTTTTATGCAAGGATTGATCGGACAATACGCCATCCCTATTCTAGATAACCAAGTGGTCTGGGTAACAGGAGAAAGCACCCCTGTCGCCTATATGAATACCCAAGATATTGCTAAATTTGCTATCCGCGCTTTAGAAGTACCAGAAACTGAAAAACAGACTTTCCCTGTAGTGGGGACTCGTGCTTGGGAAGCCTATGAAATAATTAATCTTTGTGAAAGATTATCTGGGCAAGATGCCAGAATTTCCCGTGCTTCTCTAGGATTATTGCGTTTAATGCGGGGTGTTACTCGTTTCTTCAAGTGGGGACAAAATGCAGCAGATCGTTTCGCTTTTGCTGAAGTATTAGCTAGTGGTAAACCCCTAGATACACCAATGGAGAAAACTTACCAAACTTTTGGTATCGATCCAGCAGAAACCACCACTATGGAAGAATATATGCAAGAATACTTCACTCGCATCATGAAGAAATTAAAAGAAATTGACTACGAAAAAAACAAAAACAAGAAGAAAAGAAAAAAACCCACCAAACCCTATCGCAATCAATTTTAAAATTCTTTATATAGTACATTTATACTATATATTTAGACTTAAGAAAGCTATTTAAAGGTTGCTATAGTGGTGCGATCGTCCTCGCTGCAAGGCTTAGTCAGCCAGAAGTCAAGAAAGGCGATCGCCCCTACTTTCTGTTCATTATTGCAGAAATTCAGTAAATATGAAATACTGTAATTATGGAAAAGATAGTCACTATAAGCGATCGCGGTACGATAACCCTACCTAAAGACCTCAGAGAAAAGTACGGTCTGGAAGCTGGTGGAAAGGTTGTTATAGAAGAAAGTGAAGAAGGATTACTGCTACGACCTGGGTTTACATTTTCAGTGGAAATTTACAGTGATAATCGCCTAAAAGAATTTGCCGAGCAGAATGAAGCCGAGCTTGAGGAATTCGATTTAGGGTGAAAGTTTTTTTCGATACCAATATTCTATTCAGCGCAGCAGCACCTAAAAGTAATGTTGCCAAACTGATAAAGCTCCTACAACAACATGGACAATGCGTCACTAGCCCCTATGCGGTTGAAGAAGCACGAAAAAACTTGCAGCTAAAAAAGTTTGGTTCTTTGGAAGTGTTTGAATCGCTGCTAACAAAAGTTACCGTTAGTAATAAGTTAATTTTAGATTTACCAGTCACATATTTTGAATTTACTCGTATCCGCATTTCACGAAACGCGGATACATAATTTGTTTTTTCATATTAGTTCTATTGTATTTCTTCGATCGCTTCGTGAAGTGGCTGTCAAAATTAGTAGAGGCAGTCCGCGAACCGCATTGACAAAATTTAGGTAAAAAACTTGGTTAAATTAGTGCATAGTTCGATCGCTTTACACATATCATGGAGATGAAGCACAAATTAAGTGGTAACACTCAAGTGCGATTCGCGCTTTTTCCAGAGGTACTAGTTTAACCCCGTGTGCAACTTGATTGAAAACCTAACAACTAGCTTCTTCCCTAGTTGACGGTGTACATGAAAGTTAATCTCAGCACCCTTCCCCAATTCTGGGCTACGGTGTACAGACAAATGGAGCTAAGCCCCCCAACCCCCAATCCTGGGGGAGAAAGATAATTTAAAGTCCCCCAAATTTGGGGGATTTAGGGGGCGAGATCGATTCAAAACCTAATGGATAAATCAATCGAAAAGCTTAGAGCTTAAAGCTTTGAGGGTGAATAAATAAGTTGCACGCCACGTTAGTTGCTAAAAATTCTGGATGTCTGAAAAATAATCAATCAAATTTTCTTGACTAGAGGAGTATGAACTATGGTTAATGATTTTGCTCAAAGGTCTCAGTCTTCAGTTTCAGATTACAATCTTTCTCAAGCGTCTCAGTCTTCAACCATAACCCGTAATGTTTCTTCAAGAGTCCCATCTCTTAATCTTCCAGTGCCTCGATTAATTGTTTATCGTTTTGTTCGTGTTACTAATATCTTGGATAATCCACCTAATTTTAGTTGGCTTTCTTGTGAGGGAGTATCTGACTATATAGTTAAGCTAGTGGATTCCAAGGGAATTGTGTGGCGAGACAAAGTCCCAGCAAGCAAGGAGCAAACTGTAAATTATGATAGTGAAACCTTTTTAGAACCAGGAAAGGATTATATTTTTACAGTAGAGATCGATCGACAAACAAGTTATGTAGACGCTCAAGTTCAGCAAGAAGTAAATATCGCAGAAGACGTAAAGGAATGTATCCAAAAAATTGAGAGAACAGGCTTACCGAAGCAATTTAAAGCAAGTCTTATGGCTCAATTGGATGGCTTGTTAATTGCTAGGGAAGAAACATTAGATATTATTCGCAAAGCAGTAAGACAAGGTAGTAATTCAGAAATTATCTGTTTTTTAAACAATTTTCTGCATCAAGGTTCTGTTTTTGAGTTGCTAGCTAATGCTGACTCTTGTGATGATATTTTAGATGCTTTAGGTGATTTTGCTACTCAGTTAGCTGCTGCTAATAGGACTTTGGGTGACTATTTACAGTTATCAGGAGTGCAAAGATCTATGGCTCAAAGTCTTGTGTCAAAAGGTGCAGACCTTGCCTTCTGCACTCAAAATTTAGAAGGAGCTTTTCAATTAGGTCAATTTAGTAAACCGAGTTTGTTGACTGTGTGCGAAGCATGTGAACAGTCTATCAAGGATTGTATTGAGCGAGGTGGATCTAAACATGATTGTAAGGATCAAGTTTGTAGTCATTCTGACTGTCAAGGATGTTCTGTATGTGTCTAATTGTAGAAGATGCTCTATCTTTGCAAAGCCTGACCTATAACGGTTTGTTCTTGCCAACTCTAATCTTGTAAACGGAGTAGTGCGAGCGTCTCGCTCTTTTGCTATGATGATTGCACTGAGAAGACTTCTCCTCTTAGTAAGTTGAGTTCTTCGCTTTCGTGCCAAGACTGCGAAAATTTGATTCGGAATTGTATCGAGCAAGGTGGGTCTCCAGTGGATTGCAAGGATTTATATTGCAGTCATTCTGATTGTAAAAGATGCTCTGTCTGTGTCTAAGATGAAAGAGTATTTTGCTTTTATCTACTTAGTCTTACTATCTTTCAGTAAATGTTATTAGTTAGGGTAGCCAGAGAATAAATTCTCTGTCTGATAGCCTAAGTCCGTTTAAACAGACTTAGATTTTAAGCCAAAAAATAAATTTATTGGTGAACTATGTGAAGTTGGTTAAAAATGCTAAGAAAGAAGCGATATTTTTTACTCCAGGGAAAGTTACTTTTATTATTGTTGTCTTTTAGTAGCTTAAGTCAAGCAGAGATAGTTCCTGACAATACTCTGCCACAAAATTCTGTTGTCAACTCAGACTGTACTACTTCTTGCCAGATAGATGGTGGAACTACGAGAGACGGTAATTTATTTCATAGTTTTGAGCAATTTTCTGTTCCTGCTAATGCAGAAGCAGTATTTAATAACAGCCCGCAAATTGAGAATATATTCACTAGAGTTACGGGTTCTTCTATATCCAATATTGAGGGTACAATCCGCGCTCACCACTCTGCTAATTTATTCTTGATAAATCCTAAGGGAATTATATTTAGTGCTAACGCTCGACTTGATATTGGTGGTTCGTTCTTAGCAACTACTGCTGACAGTATTTTTTTTGAAGATAACAGTCAGTTTAGTGCCACTAATCCCAACAGCTTTCCTCTGTTAACTGTTAGCGTACCAATTGGTTTGCAGTTTGGAGAAAAACCTGGAGAAATAATCAATAAATCTCAAGTTAGAGAAGATCCTGATCCTAACTTTCCATTGCTTTCTGGTAATTCTATAGGTATTAAAGTTGATGATGGTAAAACTATTGCTCTAGTAGCTAGTGGCATAATACTAGACAATGGATTCTTGACTGCCCTGGAAGGAAGAGTCGAATTAGGAAGCGTTGGTGCTAGTAGTTTTGTTGATTTAACTCAAAATACTAAAGGCTTTACTTTAGACTATGATTCTGTGAATCAATTTGAAAAAATTTCTATTACTAATTCTCAAATTAATACTAATACTAACTTTCAAGTTAACTCTGGTGCTTCAACAAACTCACCAAGTGGAAATATTCAAGTCTATGGTGATATTATTGAGTTACTAAACGAGTCAGTAATTTCCTCTTTTAATAGAAGCAAGTTTGATGGAGGAAATATCCTGATCGATGCTGAAAGCTTTACTGTTAAAGATTCTATAATAAATACTACAACTTCGAGAGAGGGCAACGCAGGAAATATAAATATAAATGCCGATTCAATAGATTTAAGAGATTCAAGTCGAAGCGAAAAAGTAGCTGGATTGTTTTCTCAAACGGAGTCGTTTTCTGGAAAAGCTGGCAACTTGAATCTTAATACTAATCGATTGACTATTCAGAATGGAGCGAGAATATCAGTTACTACTTTTGGTTTAGGCGAAGGTGGAAAGTTAACGATTAATGCTTCAGAATCTATAGAAGTAATTGGTAGATCCGCAGATGGTGAATTTCCTAGTGGTTTGCTATCTCAGAGCGAAGGTGGAGAAGCTATAGGAGATGCAGGAGATTTGCGGATTAATACAGGAAAATTGATAGTCCAAGATGGAGGCAATATTTCTGTAGGAGCTATTGAAAATGATACGAATTTTCTTAGACTTGGCGTTAGCGAAGGTAATGGAGGCGAACTAGTAATCAATGCTACTGAATCCGTCGAAGTTAGTGGATTTGGTTTCAACGAACAAGGTGAAATTGCTCCCAGTACTCTATTATCTGAAAGTCAAGGCATTGGTGATGCAGGGAACTTAGATATCACCACACCTAATTTAATAGTTACCGATCGAGGAGAAGTTAATGTTAGTGCTACGGGTACAGGAGTAGCAGGAAACTTAACTATCAATACTCAAGATATTACCTTAGATGAAGGAACACTCACTGCCGAAACTAAGGCAGGAAACCAAGGAAACATTACCATAACTAATGAAAATAACCTATTACTCGGCAACAATAGCCAAATTACTACCAATGCCCAAGGAACAGCCACAGGGGGCGATATTACCATCAACTCAGACATAATTGCTGCTGTAAACAATAGTGATATTACCGCTAATGCTGAAGAAGGTACAGGAGGGAATATTAATATTACTGCTCAACTAGTAGGCATTGAAGCTAGAGACGAAGAAAGCCCCAATACCAACGATATTACTGCTTTTTCTGAGTTAGGTGTTGATGGAACAATTACTATTGATAATCCTAAGGAAGACCCCCT
>JBFRWE010000286.1:0-3164 GCA_051439345.1 Xenococcaceae cyanobacterium | reverse complement strand
TCGCTGCTACTTCTTAGTCGTGCAGTGCCAGCTTTGCTAATCCCACTCTTAAACAGTCAAAATGGAAAAATACTTCAAAAGCTTTTTTTAGGTATTCTAAACTAGAACGTACTCTGAATAAATTATTAATAAAGTAAATGGTAAAGTATTTGCTAACAAAATTTTTTTTATTGATAGAACTTAGAGTAAAAATAAAAGATGACAACACAAGAATCAAAGCAACAATACGAAGGAGCTATACTCCAGCAATTAATTAAGAATTCTGAGAGATTAGTAATTGTAGAAAATGATATATCTCAGATTAAAGACCGCTTAACAGGTATTGAAGAAACAAACCAAAAAATCAAATCTTTATTAGGTTGGCTTAAGTGGATTGCTGGAGGAGTAGGAGCAATCATCCTATCTTTAATTGCTAATTTTGTTTATTCAATTGCAAGTTGAATTACTGAGAGAGTGGCTTAATGGATACCGTCACTTCGTTTCAAAGCAAGTAATGGAGACTTCAGACAATTAAATTAACTATAATGGATAATCAAACTAGAAATAACTAGCAAAAGTAAGCTGTAAGATGAGCCAAGAGTTAGCGATCGCCACGTACGGACTCACCAAAAGATTTGAGAGACATATCGCTGTCAATGACATTGAGCTACAAGTCAAAAGTGGAGAAGTCTATGGTTTAATTGGTCCTAATGGTGCAGGAAAAACTACTCTGATTCGGATGTTGGCAGCAGCAGAAGAACCAACCAAAGGAGAAATTTATATTAATGGCGATCGCTTATTGAGAGATGACAGTAATCCTCATCTTAAGCAACGCTTGGGTTATCTTCCTGATGATTTTCCTCTGTATAACGATCTAACAGTATGGGATTATTTAGATTATTTTGCTAGACTATATCGTCTGAAACAACCTCATCGCCAACGTCGTATCTACGAAGTCTTAGAATTAGTTCAACTGGGAAATAAGCGCAAAAGCATCATTTCCACACTCTCTAGGGGCATGAAACAACGCCTCAGCTTAGCGCGGACAATCATTCACGAGCCAATTTTACTATTATTAGATGAACCAGTATCAGGTTTAGACCCTATTGCTCGAATGCAATTTCGGCAAATCATTAAAATTCTCCAAGAAGCAGGGATGACAATTTTAATATCATCCCATGTTCTTAGCGATTTAGCAGAACTATGTACTTCTGTAGGCATAATGGAATTAGGATTTTTAGTAGAAAGTACATCTCTAGCAGAACTATATAGCCGTCTTTCTCGTCAACAGATTATGATGGCCACCTTAGGTGAGTTAGACTCATTACAAAGGGAGCTGAGGAAAAATCCTTTGATTAAAGAATGGGAAGTAATACCAGGAGAAAATAGTCTAAAAGTTAGCTTTGCGGGAGGAGAAACAGAAATTGCCCAACTTTTACGCTCGCTTATTCAAGCAGAAATTCCCTTAACAGAATTTCATTGTATCCAGGAGGATTTAGAAACTATTTTTCTCAAGTTGGGACATCAACAAGCTTCTTAGATAAGTAATAGGTAATAGGTAAACAAGATCACGTAGAAAATAGTATGCTTAATAATTTGTTAGATTGGAATCCGCAATTTTTTCGGGAGATAAGAGGACGAGTAAAAAAAAGAAATATAATCATTGCCTCTATTGCTTCGGTTCTTACTCAATTTTTAATTGTTTTATGCCATCTGGGTTCATTACCAGATATTGATTTAGGTCATCCGCAATCCAGTCGCTACTGTTTTGGATTTGAGAAATCTTACTCTAGTTCATATTTGTGTAAGACAGATATGCTAGGAAATTGGGTGATTAACTGGCAACTGTTTTGGCTAGATATTTTTGTTGTTTTGAGTATTCTGAGTATTTTTTCTTTATTAGTAATTGGTACTTATATGTTAGTTGCCGACTTAACCAAAGAAGAAAGTCAGGGTACATTAAATTTTATTCGCCTAACCCCGCAAACGGCTACTAATATTTTGACAGGGAAAATATTAGGTGTACCAGTAATGCTTTATGGAATGCTTTTATTGGCGTTACCTTTACATTTTACTGCGGGATTACATGCCCATATCCCTATCAGCCTTATCTGCGGTTTTTATGCTGTCATGATTGCTAGTTGTGCTTTCTTTTATAGCGCAGCAATATTGTTGAGTTTGCTTAACTTTCCGACAGCAGGATTTAAACCTTGGTTAAGTAGTGGCATAATTTTCTTTTTCCTCTTTGGGATGACTGGAATAGTTTGGAATGGTTATTCTATTACTAATACAGCTTTCGATTGGTTAAGTCTTTTTTATCCTGGCAGAGTTTTGCCTTATCTAGCTGATGCTACTCATCTATCCCATAGAACAATTGATTATTTCTACCCCAATCGATTAAGCAATTTACTTTTTTATGGACAGTCTTGGTGGGTAACGCCTGGAGTGGGTATAAGTTTTATTCTTGGTAATTATAGTTTGTGGACATACTGGTTGTGGCAAGGTATCGAACGTCGTTTCCACAATCCTACTAATACTATTTTGAGTAAAGAGCAAAGTTATTGGTTTACAGGTTTATTTGTTGCTCTTACTCTTGGCTTTAGTCTACAAACTACTAAACCATCTTACTTAAGTGCCAGCTTTATTTCGCTTCAATTCTTCTTACTCATAATGTTTTTAGGCTTAATTGCAGCTTTAAGTCCCCATCGTCAAACTTTGCATGATTGGACACGCTATCGTCATCAATTAGGCAAAGAAGGTAATAAGCTGTGGAAAGAGCTAATCTTTGGTGAAAAAAGCCCTTCCACTGTAGCGATCGCTATTAATCTCCTAATTGCTATTAGCTATATTCTGCCTTCCCTATTCTTATTTCCTTTCCAAGGTGACTTATCTAATGCTTTATGGGGCTTACTGATTAGTGCTAATGTTATTTTGCTCTACGCTATTGTTGCTCAGTTCATTCTATCTATGAAGTTGACGAAAAGGGCAATTGTGGCATCCGCTAGCATTTTATCTTTGATTATCGTACCCTTTTTCTTATTAACTTTTGCTCAGGCTAGAGGGGATTCACTCATAGCTGGATTATTTACTTTTATTCCAGTAGTAATATTAGAGCAAGTGCAACTATCCACGATTATGGTAGCAATTTTAGGTCAGTGGTTAGCGATCGCTTTGGTTGGTTTCCA
>JBFRWE010000285.1:0-14320 GCA_051439345.1 Xenococcaceae cyanobacterium | reverse complement strand
TCACGACGGATATTACGAAGACCTACTTTTCCTTCTTCTGCTAGTTTACCTGCCATTTTTACTAGCTGTTGACGGCGTTCACTAGTAAGGGGTGGAATATTTAAACGGATCGTTTCACCATTATTATTGGGAGTTAAGCCTAAATCAGACATAGAAATAGCTTTTTCAATGTCACCCATGCTACCGCGATCGTAAGGCTGAATGGTAATAGTTGTCGCATCAGGGGTACTAATATTAGCCAGAGATTTTAATGGTGTTTCTGTGCCATAATAATCCACCGTAATTCTATCTAGCAAGGAAGTACTTGCACGCCCTGTCCGAATAGTATTAAAAGACCGTTGAGTCGCATCAATAGTCTTCTGCATATGTTCTTTAATTTCAGTTAACTTCACAGAAACCTCCCACAGTAGTACCAATAGATTCTCCTTTCGCTGCACGGACAATATTACCGCGCACCGCCAGATTAAAGACAACGATCGGAATATCGTTTTCTTTGCATAAGGCGATCGCCGTGCTGTCCATCACCCGCAGATCGTGAGTCAGAACATGTCCATAAGTTAAGCTTTGATAGAGATGAGCATCAGGATTAATTTGGGGGTCACAATCATAGACTCCATCTACTTTAGTAGCTTTAAAAATAACTTCAGCATCGATTTCTGCTGCTCTTAAGGCTGCTGTAGTATCAGTGGTAAAGAAAGGATTTCCTGAACCTGCACCAAAAATGACAACCCTACCTTTTTCTAAATGGCGTATGGCACGACGGCGGATATAGGGTTCAGCTACTTCCTGCATCGCGATCGCTGTTTGTACTCTGGTAGGAACATTCATTTGCTCTAAAGCATCTTGTAAAGTCATGGCATTCATCACAGTAGCAATCATACCAATATAATCAGCAGTTGCTCTATCCATACCAGCAGCAGAGGCTTTTACTCCCCGAAAAATATTTCCCCCACCAACAACGATGGCTGTTTGGACTCCACTATTGACTACATCCGCTATTTCTTGAGCAATTTCAGCGACAACTTTGGGGTCTATGCCATAGCCTAAGTTCCCCATTAGTGCTTCACCGCTTAGTTTTAATAAAACCCTCTGGTAACTCATCCCCTAAAAAGCAATTTTGTTGATTATTTTTAATTTATCTCCCCATAACATACCAGGTTTCTGACCTGAATAGATTTCTTGCGCCTATCCGCGATCTAGGTAAACTCAAGTAGTCAGTAAATATTCACTGCATAAGAGCTAAGAGGAGAAGTTGACTTTGGCAAGATATCTAATATCTTGATTAGAAATAATTTTCTGATACTTTCAACTCTAGTTACAAAGAGTTCATTGTTTATTTCCTCGCCATTTAATTGGCTCACCAACTGGTTGAGTACTAGTAGGTGAAATTTCTGTACCAGCTAGTAGTGCAGAAATGCTATTGCGGAAATAGGAATTAGCGTCTAAATCTGTTGATTTAGGCGCATCATCAATTTTTCCTGAATAGCAGATGACGGCTTGGGAATTGATTAAAAAAGCTTCGGGAATTACTTCTGCTCCGAAAGACTTAGCGACATCCTGAGTTGGATCTCGCAAATAGGGAAAATTTAATTGTCTTTCTTGAGCAAAATTTTGCATCGCTTCAAAGCTTTCTTCAATAGTTCCTCCAGAATCATTGGAATTGATCGCGATGAGAGTGAACTCTTGGGATTCAAATTCAGTCTGGATTTTCTTAAGTTTGTCTACATATTCTGCCACATAAGGAAAATTGTTACCGATAAAAACTACGCCAATGGCTTGAAAATTATTGAGATAACGACCTAAATGATGTACTTGCTTGTCAATTCCTGGGATTTCAAAATCTGGGGCATAATCTCCAACACAACTTTTATTTACGTCCATGAATACTATTTCCTATAATGGTTTCTTAACTAAGTAATCTAAGAGCAATAAAATTGAATCTTCACCAGAGATTAGGTTTGATTGAGGTAGTGATACCCTACTAATTTGTACACTAGTTTAGCTGCTGTAAACTGAGAAACTACTGAATCTTTTACAGGTGCTAATTCCATCACATCACAACCAATCACTTGATAACTCATAAATATTCGTTTGAGAAATCGGGTTAGTTGATACCAATTTAACCCTCCTGGTTCAGGAGTGCCTACTCCTGGCATTAAACTAGGATCGATTCCATCTAGATCGATAGTAATAAATACTTTCTTGGTCAAAATCCGAGAAATCGCGGTATCAATCCAATCTGATTGATAATATATATCTCTAGCCCAAACTACGGGAATGTTTTTTTGCGCAATTATTTGAGCTTCTTCTAGACAAATACTACGAATACCCACAGGTAAGGTTGGTAAACCCATATCTAAAATTCGACGCATGACACAAGCATGATTATAAATTGAACCTTCGTAGCTATCCCGCATATCTCCATGAGCATCAATCTGAATCACTGTGAATGGTTCGCTCATGATTTGTTGATAAGCTTTGACTACTCCAGCGGTAATACTATGTTCTCCTCCTAAAGCAATGACAAATTTACCATCGGTGATTAATTTTGCTACTATTTTGCTGGTAGTTTGTAACATTTCTTCGGGAGAAATAGAGGGATTTAAACTAGTATCGGCGATCGCGTCAGTAGTGTAAATTCCTGTGGCTAAACAAGTTACTATCTTTAGTTCATTATCATAGGCTTCTAATTGATCTGAGGCTTCAATAATGGCTGTTGGCCCATGTTGACAGCCTTGGCGATAGGTAGTAGTTTTTTCATAGGGAATAGGCAGAATAACTATTTTTGACTCGTCATAAGTTG
The DNA here is from genome assembly GCA_051439345.1 of Xenococcaceae cyanobacterium. Lineage (GTDB taxonomy): Bacteria > Cyanobacteriota > Cyanobacteriia > Cyanobacteriales > Xenococcaceae > JASJDJ01. The sequence continues at coordinate 11,517 of JBFRWE010000285.1, read as the reverse complement.
TTTCAGCTTCTGAACCAATAAATTGTTTAGTCGTCATTTATACCTTTTATCTGTAGTACAGTTCTCAGACTTTTTAAAGTAAGTATCGACGATCCCATAGCTATTAGCTTTCTCTCTCAAAAGGTTAACTGGTCTAGCTCAGAGGCAAAAGTTTTGCTTAAAGCTGATTTGTGACCATAATAAAAATAAACATAAATTAATATAAATTAACCTTGTAGCTATGTCATCTATTTCTGCGCTCGATACTCTTACTACTCCGCAAACCTGGAATTGGCGAGGTTTCCCGATTACTTATCAAAGCTGTGGAGAAACGGGTGCTGCCGTTGTTTTGGTTCATGGTTTTGGTGCTTCTTGGGGTCATTGGCGCAAAAATTTACCGGTCTTGGGAAAATTTTCTCGTTGTTATGCGCTCGATCTGATTGGCTTCGGTGGTTCAGCTAAACCAACTCCAGGAGAAGGGATAGAGTATACTTTTGAGACTTGGGGAGAGCAAGTAGCAGATTTTTGTCGTGAAGTAGTTGGTAGTCCAGCTTTTTTGGTAGGAAACTCCATTGGTTGTGTAGTAGTCATGCAAACAGCAGTTGACTACCCAGAAATGGTTTTAGGAGTAGCAGCAATTAATTGTTCTCTAAGACTATTACACGAAAGAAAACAAGCAGACTTACCTTGGTATCGCAGGATGGGCGCGCCTATTGTTCAACAAATTTTAAAAAACAAACTTATTGGTAATTTCTTTTTTCAGCAGTTAGCCAAACCCGAAGTAGTTCGCAAAATTTTATTACAAGCTTATCGACGTTCTCAAGCTGTGACTGATGAATTAGTTGATATTCTCATGAAACCAGCAGCAGACAGTGGTGCTGCTGATGTGTTTTTAGCTTTTACTCGCTATTCTCAAGGTCCTTTACCTGAAGACTTATTACCCCTTCTGAGTTGCCCTACCATCCTTCTGTGGGGAACAGAAGACCCCTGGGAACCAGTAGCTATGGGTAGAGAACTGGCTAATTTGACCACAGTAGAAAAGTTTATTCCCTTAGAAGGTTTAGGTCATTGTCCTCAAGATGAAGCACCAGAAATAGTGAATCCTATCTTACAGAAATGGATTGAGTCACATTTTTCAATTAATAGGTAGGGGCGAACATCCCTTCAGATTAGGTAGTTGTCGAGCGGGAAAACCACCAAGTCCACACTACTTTACTGTTCGCCCACACATCAATTATCAGTTTTGACAGAATATTCGGTTTTGACAAGATATTATTGTCTCTACAATAGTTATTTCTTTCTAATATGGCGAATTCTGTATCCTCTAAAGCTAGAACCATCAGACCAATTGCTGCCTGTTCTATTTATGGTATTGCTTTTCGAGAAGAATACTTGTGGGCGATCGATTCTCGCAATGGCTATCTACTGAAAATAGATCCGCTTACGGATAATACTATTATTTTAAATTCCCACAATTGGTCAGATTTTGTAGGAGCTACAGGATTAGCTATTGTGGATGATACTCTTTGGTTTACCGTAGAGGAAAATGTTTATTTTTGCTCTCTTGAAGACCATAAGCTAGAACCACAACTTTTTATCCGTTTAACTTATCCTGCTAATGGTATAGCTGTTTGGGAATCTACTATTTATCTCACTTGTCAAAAAACAGGAGATATTCTTGTATATAATCGTGATACAAGACAAAAAATTACTTACTTTTATGCTCCTGGTATAGGTATTGAGAATATTACGGTTAGAGAAGAAGAAATTTGGCTGACAGATATCATAGAACAAACCGTATACTGTCTCGATCGCGCTACAGGAAAAGTTATTTTTAGTGTCTTAACTCCCTTTGATTCCCCTACAGGTTTAACTTTTCAGCAAGATACTCTCTATGTTGCCTATGCAGATCGCGAAGTTTATATCCGCGATAATCCCAATGCTGAACCTAATCATGAATTACAATACCGCGATCGTACTTTTATTCATCCCCTCTACTTTCACTATCATACCGAAGAGAACTACGCCCTCTCTAACGGTTATTTAGTAGAAATGTCCTATACAGAGGAACTTTTCCCCCTTTCCTCTTCTATAGAATTGAAAGATGTCGAGTGGCGCATTGCCCTACCCGCAGAAACTGATCGTCAAAAAGTCAGAAAAGTTGAGGCGATCGGTATCCCTTTTACGGAAGAAGTTCACAATGGGCAAAAAATAGCTGTTTTTAGGTTTGAGGAACTAAATCACGACAAACGCTATATTTTTGGCTGGAAAGCTTTAATAGAAGTCTGGAGTATTAAATATCAAATAAAACCACGAGATTGTGAAAATTTACCTGAACTATCTGAGGATTTTAAGGAGCAATATTTAGTTGATAACGACAATTTAGCAATGGATACTGATGTTATTCGTCTTGCTGCGGAAGATTCTGTAGGTAGGGAAACAAATTTATTACGTAAACTCTATAGCATTCGTAATTATGTTTACGATCGACTTTCCTATGGTATCAAACCGCAAATAGACACTCCCGATCTTGTTCTGAAAAGAGGTGTAGGTTCTTGTGGTGAATATTTAGGCTTACTTTTAGCTTTGTGCCGACTCAATGGTATTGCTTGTCGTACTGTGGGACGTTATAAATGCCCTCCTTATTCTCAACAACACAATATTCCTCTGTTCCCAGATTTTAATCATGTTTGGATGGAATTTTATTTACCAGGTTTTGGCTGGCTACCCATGGAATCTAATCCTGATGATGTAATTGAAGGTGGACCTTATCCTACTCGCTTTTTTATGGGGTTAGCTTGGTATCATGCGGAAATGGCCAAAGGCATTTCTTTTGAAACTCTCACTAGCGAAGGGAAACTCGTACCTAAAGAGACTGTTTCGATCGGTGAGTTGGCAATTAATCATGTACAGTTCACTATTCTGGAAGAATTGCAACCAGGTAATGAGTAGTTAGTAGTTAGTTTTGCCCTTGCCTTCTGACTTCTGACTTCCCTAGTTAAGTACTTAAGCAAAATTATTTGTACATTCCATTTTTCCCTAACACCTAACACCTAATCCCGATCTCAACTATCCAATTAATTTTGCACGACTACTTAATTTTTTTACCTAGCCAATACAGATTTAGTACTAAGTAATATAAATATTTGTTACTAAAAGTTATATTTTGCATAAAATTGCGTAAAACATGGTCAGTAATTTCCGAAGAAGATAAATTTGAGAGAGTAAATCAAGAAAATATCAAGCAAATCTTAAGAAAAGATAATATACTATTGGGTGGTTTTTCATTAAACTTTAAACCAAAAGTGAAAATATTAAATTGTTAAATTAACCAGGATACGTCGCAATTGATATTGATAATTTTTATGTTGAGAAAAGTTAGAAAATTCAAGAGCATTTTTCTAGGAATTTGTAGTGAGAGGTGAATCTTAACTAAAATCTATGCAGCCAACCTTAACTAATCCAAATAAACCTCTTTTGGTTGTTGAAGACAGTGATCAAGATTTCGTTTTTTTGCGGAAAATTCTCATGAAGCTTTCTGTTAATAATCCTGTCTATCGATGTACGGATGGAGATGAGGCGATCGATTTTCTTTATTCTCAAGGAGATTATGATTCTACTGTTGTTCCTCGTCCTGCGGTAATTTTACTAGATCTTCATTTACCAGGAACGGATGGAAAAGAAGTACTCAAAAAAGTCAAGCAAGATGAGAGATTAAAAACTATTCCGATCGTAGTTTTCACTACCTCTTCCGATCCTCAAGATATTAATTGTTGCTATGAATATGGGGCAAATGGCTATATGCTTAAACCCACGGATTTAGCCAACTTAAAAAAAACTATTCAAGTTTTTGTCGATAATTGGCTAGAAGTTTCCGTGTTACCTCACTAGAAAAACTATCTTTTATTGTTTAATCTATATCTAGACTAAAAGGCAGACGGGCATAAACACCGTGAGGATCATTTAAGCTTTGGAAAATAGTTAAATTAGATTTAAATTTAAGTAATTCTAAAGTCAAAGGATCGACAGAAGCTGTTTGCTCTAGAGCCTCTATTTTTATTAATCTCTCTAAAATGTCGGCTTCCAAACTGCGCTGTTGAGGATATTCTTCTAATTGCCAGTTTTTTCCTAATTTGGCTGTTTTCGCTGCATAAGCGATCGCAGCTTCTAATCCGCCAATTTGATCGACTAAACCTATCTTATAGGCTTCTTTCCCAGACCAAATTCTGCCTTGAGCAATTTCATCTACTTTCTGACGAGGAAGATTGCGATATTGAGCAACTTTATTGAGAAAGAGATTGTAAGTATTAGTTACAGATTTTTGGTAAATTGCTAACTCTGCTTCTGTTTTGGGACGAACAGTAGAACCAATATCAGCGAAACGTCCAGTTTTGACTACATCCCAAGTAACACCGTGATTTTCACCAATCTCTTGAATATTAGTTAGTAGTCCAAATACACCAATTGAACCAGTAATCGTATTTTCTTCCGCAAAAATACGATCTGCACCAGCAGAAATCCAATAACCACCAGAAGCAGCAATATTACCCATAGAAACAATTACAGGTTTATGCTTGCGAGTTAATAATATTTCTCGCAAAATAACTTCAGAAGCAGTAGCACTACCTCCTGGGCTATTAACTCTTAAAACAACGGCTTTAACACTATCGTCTTCTCTTAGTTGACGAAATTCTTTGGCAAAGCGATCGCTACCAATTTCTTGAATCTTACCTTTGCCACCAACTATCGAACCTTCTGCATAGACAACAGCGATTTTGTTATCAATTTTTTCTGGACTGGAATCTTGAGAGATAGTATTACTTGCATAGGTATTAAGAGTAATTTGTCTAACAGACTCATTTTCTTCTTCAGCTTTTTGTCCAGTTAATTCTTTGAGACTAGCGATCGCTTTATCAAAGTAGGCTACCCGATCGACTAAACCTGCTTTAAGGGCATCCTGGGGACGAACAAAACCTTTTTCATCAGCAATTTTTTGCAAATCTGTTGCAGACAATTGACGACTTTCTCCTACTGTAGAGAGAAATTTAGACCACAAATCAGTCAATAAAGCTTGGGTTTGCTGACGATTTTCTGAACTAAGATTTTTTCGAGTATAAGGTTCAACAGCAGATTTATAGCTACCGACACGAATTACTTGTACACCAATACCATACTTTTCTAAAGCTCCCTGAAAAAAGATTTGTTGAGAACTTAAACCATTTATTTCCATGACTCCCATAGGATTAAGAATCACTTCATCGGCTATGGAAGATAGATAGTATTCTCGCTCACTCCAATTGACATCGTAGGCAATAACTTTTTTCCCTTTTGCCCGAAAACGCTCTAAGGCGTTGCGTACTTCTGCCAAATTTGCATAACCGCTACTACCAACTCCTTTTCTTCCATCTAAAAAGATACCAACTATGTGTTCATCTTCTGCTGCTTTTTCAAGAGCATTAAGAACTTGCCTTAAAGTCATGGAATTGCTACTTTCGCCAGAGATAAGCTTAAACGCAATATTAGCAGTAGGTTGAGAATCTGTAATCTCAGTAGATAGATCGAAGGTGAGAATCGATTTTTCTTGGACTTGAGGTTCTTTCTGTTGATAAGTTGCCGAAAAGAATAAAAAAACAAGACTACTAGCGCCGATTGCGCAAAATAGAAGTAGACCAGTTAAGCTACCAATTAAACTAGCAAATGTTTGTTTTATAAATTGACCCATTAATTTATAATGCTATTTGAGTACAGTTTAGCGAAATAAGAAAAATATTAAAATCCCAGATATTTAAGGCGATTTTATTGATATAAATCAAATTAGCCCGTAAATTTAAGTACAGAAATAAGTTGAGGAGAATCGCTTTTCCTACCTTCTGTCATGAAGTAGTGATTAAGTTTTTAGGGATAATGTTCCTTGATATTTTTATAGTTCCCTTAATTTAGATTTTAATAACATTTACCTAAAGATAATCTTATAACTCCTATAGTAATCATATTAGAGTTGCAAATGCTGCTAAGTCTCTTTTCTTTAGTCATTAATATTTTGTTGTTCATTAGTTTTTACGAATAATCATCAATTGTTATCAGGATTGCTATAAATAGTGGAAGGAAAAAAGGCAAATTGATTGTAGCCTCCAGCTTTAACTAGAGAAAATGCATTTATCCTATTATTCTTACATAAACCTTCATAGTGAAATAGTATTTGTCCGCTAAATTTAACACGTTTGTTTAATTTTATACACTTAAGCAAATCTGACTGACTCAATTCTTGGTTATTAGCTTTAAATGCAATCCCAGGGGCAAATTTAGTAATTACATCTTGGCTAAAAGTCTGTTCAATTTTTTTGACTTCCCGACGATAAGCAGCAAAAGAAGAGCGATATATTTGAGGATGAATAATATCAACTAGTCCTTTTGTTAACCAAGCTTTAGTATCTTGGAGTAAATTATTTAAACAAAAAGGATATACAGCAGGAGATAAGGAAATAATTAACTTTGGCTTAACTGCTTTTACTTGAGTGTAGACTTGAGCTAAGAAATCGGTTAGGATATCGGCGCGCCATTGTACCCATCGTTTATTTTGGGGGTCTTGGGGTGGTTTTGCACTAAAGTCCTCTTGATACTTCCGACTAGTAATGCGATCGTATCCCCCAATTACAGGCAGGGCAGGTAAACGATCGCATCCTTGTATTCCCTCTACATCATATTTGGTGGCTACTTCTAAGACTAATTCTCGGATAAACTGCTGTACTTCTGGAGCAAAAGCATTTAGCCAAACTAAACCGCCTTGTTTTACTGTCTCACCTTGACGATCGAGCGCTGCCCAATCGGGTCTTTTTGTCAAGATATGCCCACCATTCGCTAGATGAGAAGCAGCAAATCCATATTCAAACCAAGGAATAACTGCTATATTTCGCTGATGAGCTTCTTTAATTATCTCTGCTAATGGATCTCGTTGCTGTCGAGCGTAAAAAGGAGCGAGCATCGGCAAGGAGTAATTACTCATCACCTGACTGGGAAATAGGGTATATCCTCGATTCCATACCACAGGACAAACAAGATTAAATCCCATCTTCTGCAAAAACTCCATCGCCTCAGCTATGTTTTGCTGGGACTCGAAAACTTGACTATGAGGACGGTTAGGAATCCAAATACCACGGATTTCTTGCATAAGTTTAGAATATAAAAGTTCAGGGTGGGGACAAGGCACTGCCTTGCCCCTACTTATTTAACATTGCTAAAAAAGACAGCAGCTAAAATTATTAAACTTAATAAAAATAAAGGAATAAGTAAATTTCTCAACTCAATCATTGTTTTCTAGCTTAATTTTTCTAAATATTAGATAATTATCGAATTAAAGCCCAAGAAAATAATTATGGAAGTCATCCTAAGAGCGTAGGTCCTAACTGATGACTAACCACTACATTTATCTCAAAATAAAATCACTATAAAATTCTATGGCTTTTCCTGACTTAGTAACGTTTTTAAAAGAAAGAACTGCCCTAAATATTTTATCAACAGAAGTATTATCAGCGATCGCGCCTAAACTAGAAGAAAAAACTGTTGCTGGTAATCAAATACTTATTACTGAGAATACAGAAGTAGAAGGTTTATATATTATTCAGTCAGGGCAGGTAGAAAGTGAGAGCAAAAGCAAAAAACAAACTGTAAGTTTATTACCAGGCTCAGCTCTTAATTTACATGCATTAATTTTAGATCGAACAAGTCAATATACAGTCAAAACTGTTAATGAAACTAAACTTTGGTTTATGAGTAATTCTCAGTTTCAACAATTAAGTGGTCAGCATCCAGAAATCACTCAAACTTTCTCGCAACAATTAGCAGAAGAAGTCAAAGAATTAACTGAAAAACTAAGTTTTGAACAAGAAAGACAAGAAATTTTAAGACCATATTTAGTTAATAAAGCCAAACGAGGAATTATTGGTAAAAGTAAATATGCGGTGAGACTGCGATCGCAAATTAAACAAGCTGCAAATAATAGACAATCCGTACTTATTTTTGGCGAACCTGGTGTAGAAAAAGATAATCTGGCTGCTTTAATTCATTTTGGTTCCAATTACCGTCGCGAACCTATTATTAAGCTAGATTGTGCCAAAATCCAAACTAGTGGTGCAGAATTATTCGGGAGAGCAGGAGGGAAACCAGGGTTAATTGAAGCTTTAGGAACAGGAACTCTAATTTTTAATAATATTCATCTTTTACCCTCAGAACTTTTACCAGCAATAGCTCATTTACTAGAAACCAATAACTATCAAACTATTAGTCGATCGACAGAATATCCAGCAGCAGAAAAAACTGCTGAAGCTCGGATTATTATTATTACAGAAAAACCAATCACTACAATAAAATCCCTAGTTGATACTTTAATTAAAGTACCGCCCTTAAGAATACGCAAAGAAGATATTGAAGAATTGGTTTACTATTATATTAATCTTATTTCTCGCAACCAATGTATTAAGAAGTCTCGGATTACGCCAGAAGCTCTACGAAAATTACAAGCCTATGATTTCCCTAATAATTTGAGAGAATTAGAAAATTTAGTAGACAGATCGATCGTGCAATTACAAGGCTGTGATGATCTGACAGAAGAAGTTATTTGGCCCTCTCAAAGTAAGAAAAAGCAATTTAGGTTAAATTTATTAAATAAATATCGGGATTTACGCCATTTTCTTCGGAGTAACTGGTGGCCCGATCGAATCAACTACGGTTTTACTTTAGCCTTTTTTGCTTTTATTGTTTTAGTCTTATTTTTAGGTCCACAAAATAGACAAGAAAACTTTGCTCTTAATTTTTTTTGGGCTTGGTGGTGGCCTCTAGTTTTAATTGGATTTCCTTTTGTAGGTAGACTTTGGTGTGCAGTCTGTCCTTTTATGATTTATGGAGAAGTAACTCAAAAACTTTCTTTGTGGTTATTTCCTCGTCAATTAAAAAAATGGCCTAGACAACAAGCCGATAAATGGGGAGGTTGGTTTTTGTTTGGGTTGTTCACCTTAATTTTATTGTGGGAAGAACTGTGGAATTTAGAAAATACAGCCTATCTTTCAGCCTGTTTATTATTATTAATTACTGCAGGTGCAATGATTTTTTCGGCAATTTTTGAGCGTAGATTTTGGTGTCGATATTTGTGTCCTATTGGTGGGATGAATGGGATGTTTGCCAAACTTTCTCTAACAGAATTAAGAGCGCAACAAGGAACTTGTTCGGCAGAATGTACTACCTACCAATGTTATAAGGGCGGACCACAAAAAGGAGAAGGAATGGAAACGAATGGTTGCCCTTTATACTCCCATCCTGCCCAATTAGAAGATAACAGAGATTGTGTTTTATGCATGACTTGTTTAAAAGCTTGTCCTCATCGTTCAGTAGAATTTAATTTACGCCCCCCTGGAATAGAATTATGGACTACTCATACTCCTCGTAGTTATGAAGTGGCATTGCTATTTTTACTTTTAAATGTTGTCTTCTTACATCATTTACCAGAGATAGAAGCCAAGTTAAATTTAGACTTACACTTAGAGCAATTTTCTACTCATGCTTTGGTATCGATCGTTGTTTTAGGTTCACCGATAATTTTACCCTTATTGGCTCAAACAACTATTAAGTTATTAATAGCTACCAACCAAAAGCCTAAGTCTCCTAAATTTGTTGAATTAGCTTATGGTTATCTACCTTTAGTGTTAGCTGGTAACTTGGCACATTATTTACATTTAGGTTTGACAGAAGCAGGACGTATTTTACCAGTCACTCTCGCGACTTTTGGTTGGCAAAGTCAAAATTTACCTATTTTTGTAGCTCATCCAGAAGTAATTGCTTTTTTACAAGGAACTACGTTGTTTTTTGGAGTTTTACTATCTATTGCTTTAACGCAAAAAATTGCTCGTCAGTCTTTTAAATTACTAATACCACAGCATTTAGTAACTACATTGTTAGCAATTACTATGGGGCATATGATTGTTAGTGCATGAGTATGTGAGAATACAAAAATTCATAATTTTGGCGATAAAAAAGTTAATTTTTTATTATGTTTTAAGTTCCCAATTATTTAATGTATTGCCAGTAAAACCACTTAGTATATAATCATCTTCTCTCGATAGATTATTATGAAATCTTAACTTTATAGTTGATATTACTTAGTTAACTCAAATCTCATCAGTAATATCTCTAAAACAATTTAATAAAATTTTTCTAAATAAAGAGTTTTTACTGATTTACAAACATTGAAATTAATTGTAATTTGTACCTTATTTAAGTACCAGGCTTAGTGGATTGTTGATTATGCAAGCTCAATTTATTGATTTTTTGCAAGAAGAGTTAGCTGTTTCTGAAGACTCTATCAAATTAGCTTTGAAAAATAAAGAAAACAGTTTCATCAAATTTATACTTATTCTGTGGCAGTGCGGTTCAATTACTTTGAAGCAGCTAGAGAGTATTTGTAACTGGCTAGAAAGCAAAAATATAGCTTTAGAACAAGCTTTATAAGATAAGTTAGTTCTAATTATTAGACTTGTCTTGAACCATAACTTGACAACCTCAGGATGAAAATAAGTTTATTCTGATTGCGGAATACACTGACTGCATACTTTGTTGTTTTACGATAGAGTAACGGTGACTCCTGACGTCTATTTTCAAGACTAGCCTAATGGTTGAGCGAGTAAATACCAATTTTTCCGAATCTATTTCTTCTCCACAGATATCTTTAGCTGATTTATTTGGAAATTTTCTCAAAATAGGTAGTACTGCTTTTGGCGGTTTTATGGCTTTAGTTTCCGCGATCGAAAATGTCATTGTGGGCAAACGGAAACTCTTAACCCACGAAGATATGTTAGATGGTATTTCTTTAGCTAGTGTGTTACCTGGTCCTGTTGCTGCTAATGTGGTGGCTTATGTTGGTTACCGCCTGGGTGGGTTTTTAGGTTCTCTAATGACAACCATAGCAGTATTATTACCTTCCTTTTTGTTAGTAGTCGCCTTAACTATTGTCTATTTGCAAGCAGGAGATATTCCCGCAGTCAAAAATATCTTGGCAGGATTTGTTCCTGCCGTAGTGGCGATTATCATTAGTGCTGCTACCCGCATGAGTAAAAAAGCAATTAAAGGTTGGCGAGAGATAAGTATTGCTGCTGTTGCAGCTATTTTGCTTAAAACAATTGGTGGATTCTATATTACCTTAATTGTTATTTTCGGTTCAGGCTTAATTGGTTGGTTTTGTTTTCGAGATAAAGTAGCTAAGAATTTAGCAGAAAACACGACTCAAACTAGCAATGAGCCTCTGCAAATCAAGAAAATAATGATTCCTGGGCTAATTTTGACAGTAACGTTGTTATTATCGCTAATTCCCCTACCTTTAGGACAAGACAGTCTAGCCAAACTATTTGTTACTTTTTCGGGAATGAGTTTAACTCTATTTGGTGGTGGTTATGTATTCATTCCCTTGATCCAAGAAGTAGTAGTAAATAATTATCATTGGGTAACACAGGAACAATTCAGTAATGCGATCGCGATAGGACAAATTACCCCAGG